>JAGNYR010000011.1:20252-29617 GCA_017984835.1 Flavobacterium sp.
CTGATTGATCAAGCATACATTGTTACAATAGCAGAGGTGCCTGTTTATTTTATAGATTACAATAGTTTGATTAAAGCCAAAAAAGCTTCAAACAGACCAAAAGATATTTTAGATATTGAAGAATTAGAGAAAATAAATAAAAATAACCACTAAAGATATATTGGAAGCAAAACAAAAAAAACTTTTAATCATCACCTACTATTGGCCACCCGCTGGAGGGCCAGGCGTTCAGCGTTGGTTGAAGTTTGTGAAATATTTGCCTGATTTCAATATCGAACCCCATGTGTATGTGCCTCAAAATCCGACGTATCCCATTGTAGATGAAGGATTGGTAAATGAGGTTTCCGAAAAGGCAATCATCATCAAAAAGCCTATTTTTGAGCCGTATCAACTAGCTTCCTTGTTTTCAAAGAACAAAACAAAAAAGATAAGTTCGGGCATCATCCCAAATCAAAAAAAACAATCCCTTTTAGAGCGATTGCTACTTTGGATTAGAGGGAATGTTTTTATTCCGGATGCACGATTTTTATGGGTTCAGCCTTCTGTTGCCTTTTTAAAAAAATACATTGAAGATAATCAGATAGATACCATAATCACCTCGGGCCCCCCTCATTCACTTCATTTAATTGGTTTGAAGTTAAAAGAAGAAATGGCTGTAAATTGGTTGGCAGATTTTCGTGATCCGTGGACAACGATTGGCTATCACAAAGCATTGAAATTATCTGCTTACGCAAGTAAAAAGCATAAAATGTTAGAATCAAAAGTTCTGAATGCAGCGGATACAATTATAGTAACGAGTAAAACTACTAAAAAAGAGTTTGAAGCTTTGACCCAACAACCCATCGAAGTCATTACCAATGGCTATGATATAGAAAATGTGGCAAAGCAAACGTTGGATACAACTTTCTCATTGGCGCATATTGGTTCATTGTTATCTGAACGAAATCCTACTATTTTGTGGGAATCTCTTTCCGAATTATTACACGAAATTCCCGATTTCAAATCCCACTTTGAATTGAAATTAATGGGAGCTGTAAGTCAAGAAGTACTTCAATCCATCGCTGATTATCAGTTGGGTGCTTACACGACCAATTTAGGTTACGTTTCGCATCAAGTAGCGTTGGAACAACAGCGCAAGTCGCAGGTATTGTTGTTGATTGAAATTGATTCCAAAGACACCCAAAGTATTATTCCGGGTAAATTATTCGAATACATGGTTTCTGAAAGACCCATTTTGGCATTAGGTCCTGAGGGTTCCGATTTTGCAGAAATTGTGAAAGAAACCAATACGGGATCCTTCTTTTTATACCATCAAAAAGAGGCTTTGAAAGCACAAATTTTGACTTATTATCAATTGTTTTTAGCACAAAATTTAAAAGTGTATCCTGTGGGTCTTCAGCAATATGCACGAAAAAACCTGACGCAACAATTAGCGCAATTAGTTTCTAAATAATAAAAAATGGGAATCGTTCAAAATCAGTCCATCAAAAACACCATCATAACGTTCTTCGGATTTGGTATTGGTGCTATCAACGCCCTGTTTTTATACACCCATTTTCTTGAAAAAGAGCATTACGGAATTGTAACGACGGTT
Source organism: Flavobacterium sp. (assembly GCA_017984835.1). Taxonomy (GTDB): domain Bacteria; phylum Bacteroidota; class Bacteroidia; order Flavobacteriales; family Flavobacteriaceae; genus Flavobacterium. The sequence continues at coordinate 21,847 of JAGNYR010000011.1, forward strand.
CTTTCTTTCGCAAACATCATGATGCCTATTTTAGCTTTTGGAGCGCAAAATACCTTGATTCGATTCTTTTCACATTACCAAACAGAAAAAGAAAAAGAAGAATTTCTTACTTTCATGTTGTTTTTTCCTTTGCTTTTGATGGTGCCTGTAGGGGTGTTGTTTTACATCTTTTACCAACCTATTTCCAATGTTTGGATACAAGAAAACCCATCGCTGGAACCCTTCTTTTGGATCATCCCTGTAGTAGGATTGTGTATGGCCTATTTCGAAATATTTTATGCTTGGGTAAAAGTGCACATGCAATCGGTAATCGGCAATTTTATAAGTGAAGTATCTGTTAGGTTGCTCGTGATGATACTTCTTGTTTGTGTTCATTTTGACTTGATTTCAAAATCAACCTTTATTTACAGTCTTGTTGCAGCTTATCTTTTTCAACTTTTGGCCATGTGTTGGTATGCGTTTTCGATCAAAATGCCCGTATTTAGATTCGTGATTCCACATAACTTAAAGGATTTGATTGAATACTCGTTTTTCATCATTGTTTCGGGAGGAGTAGCCGTTATGCTAATTGATTTTGATAAAGTAATGATTGCGCATTATATGCATGTGAGTAATAACAGTTTGTATGCTGTTGCGATCTTTATTTCTACAGTTATTGCTGTTCCAAGTCGTGCCATGACCCAAATTGTTGCGCCCATCACGGCTAAGTTTATGGTAGAAAATAAAATGGATGAATTGAACGATTTATACAAGAAAAGCGCCATTAATCTGCAAATAATTGGTGGGTTGATCATGATGCTGATCTTTTTGAACATCAAAGAATTGTATTATTTTATTCCGGATTATAAAAGCGGCATTTCAGTTGTTTTCATGATTGGATTATCCAAATTTTATGATGTGCTTTTAGGAAATAATAATTCCATAATTGTCAATACAAAATATTACAAAACGGTGCTTATTTTCGGAATCTTTACGGTGGTTTTGATGATTGTTCTGAACATGATTTTCATCCCTTTATACGGTATCGAAGGGGCTGCTTTCGCAACCTTACTGACCATAATCATTTACAATACAATTAAGTTGTTTTATGTAATTGTCAAAATGAATTTGAACCCGTTTACCATCAAAACTGTGCATTCATTCGGAATATTGCTGGCTTGTTTTTTGTTGTTTTACTTCTGGGATTTTGATTTTCATCCCATCATCAATATCTTATTGAAATCGGTTTTAATCAGTATTTTCTATATTTTTTGTAATTACAAATTAGCCATTTCTCCCGATTTTAGTCGTGTGACTTTGTCGGTCCTAAAACGATTCAAGTTGGCATAATTATTCAATTTACTGCTTCTTATTCTATTTTCATTTTTTTGCTTGTATTACTGACGTTTGCTTCTATTAATTCTAATTTTGGTAGTTGCTTTTATTGATATCAATGGTGGAGGGCCAAACTTTAACATATCAAAAACGATGTTCCCGTTTCAATAGACTACATTTACAAAAATCACTATGGTATGGCAAAAAGTCTAGACACAAAAAAAACGGCTAAAAAAGAACCTTTGAAAACAGCCAAAGAAAAGAAAGCGGATAAACGAGACAAAAAAAATACTCCAAAAAGAGATTGATCTGTTTTGGAGTAAGTTTAATTCGTTGTTCTAATTAATTATCTGGAAATATTTTGCCCGGATTCAAAATGCCATTCGGATCAAAAACCTTTTTTATGTTCCGCATCAATTCCAATTGAATTTTTGGAAAAGCAATGTCCATGTAATTTTTTTGTACATACCCAATGCCGTGTTCTCCCGACAAGGTGCCTTTTAATGAAACCGTCAATTCGAATATTTCACGAATTCCTTTGGTAACTTCAGTATTCCAATTTTCATCTGACATTTCCCCTTTAATGATGTTTACATGCAAATTTCCATCTCCTGCATGTCCATAACAAACAGACTTAAATCCGTATTTATTTCCGATGGTTTTTATTCCTTCTAATAAAGCGGGTAATTCATACCGAGGTACAACCGTGTCTTCTTCTTTGTAGATCGAATTTGCTTTGACTGCTTCTGCCACAGAACGACGCATTTTCCATAAGGCATTTTTTTGATCTTCTGTATCCGCAAACAATACCTCGTCTATAGAAAATTGTTCTACCACGCCCATTATTTTTTCTGCTTCTGCAAATAATACATCCGGATAATTTCCGTCTACTTCAATTAATAAATGTGCTTGTACTTCGTCTTTAACTTGCACGTTCAAATCGTGAATAAATTGCAACGTCCAATCGATTGCATCGCGTTCCATGAATTCCAATGCGCTCGGTACAATTCCAGCTCTAAAAATGGCCGAGACTGCTTCGCAAGCTTGTTTGGCTTCATAAAAAGGAACGAGCATTAATACGTTGTGGGTATTTTGAGGCAATAGTTTCATGACGATTTTAGTGATGATTCCGAGGGTGCCTTCACTTCCTACCATCAATTGGGTAAGGTTGTAACCTGTCGAATTTTTAAGTGTATTTGCACCGGTCCAAATGATCTCTCCAGTTGGCAATACAACCTCTAAATTTAACACATAGTCTTTGGTAACACCATATTTTACAGCACGAGCTCCGCCTGCATTTTCTGCAACATTTCCGCCAATCCAACAGCTTCCTTGGCTGCTTGGATCGGGTGGGTAAAACAACCCTTTTTCGGCAACTGCTTCTCTCAGTACTTGCGTAATAACCGCTGGTTCGGTGGTTACTTGCAAATTTTGTTCGTCTATTTCAAGAATTTTATTCAATCGTTCCAATGACAGACCAATTCCTTCTCGAATGGCCAATGCGCCACCACTCAAACCTGTTCTTCCACCGATAGGGGTAACCCAAATTTTATGTGTGTGTGCAAGTTTCATGATTTCGGATATCTCAGCCGTATTTCCAGGTTTTAAAACCACGCTTGGCGGAAAAACATAGTCTTCCGTTTCGTCGTGTCCATAAGCATTTCGGGTATCCATATCGGTGAATACATATTCTTTTCCCAATAGGTTTTCAAGTTCTGTGATTATTTGTGGTGAAATAAGCATGCTTTTCGATTTGAATAAAATTAGACGTTAACTTTTTTAAGATTAGGCAAAAAATAACAGATTCCGCCAATTAAGGGTAAAAAGGAACAAATTTGATAAATATAAGACACCGAAGTGTGGTCTGCCAATATTCCTAACAATGCCGATCCCAAAGCGCCCATTCCGAATGCAAATCCGTAAAATAGTCCTGAAATCATGCCTAGTTTTTTGGGTAATAGTTCTTGCGCATAGACAATGATCGCCGGAAAGGCCGATGAAATGATCATTCCGATGATGACCATCAAGATGTCGGTGTAAAATAAATTGGCATAAGGCAGTAACAATGCAAAAGGTGTGGCTCCGAAAACCGAAAACCAAATGATGTACTTTCTGCCAAATTTATCTCCAAGGGGTCCGCCCGCTATGGTTCCGAGTGCATAGGCAATCAAATAGATGAACATATGTAATTGAGCGCTTTGAACAGATAAATGAAATTTTTCAATGATGAAAAAAGTGTAATACGTTGAAAGGCAAGCCGAATAAAAGAATTTTGAAAAAATAACAATTAACAGGATCGCTATAGCATTATTTACTTGTTGGGTGGTCAATGAATGACTTTCAGAAAAGACCTTTGCTTTTTGTTGGCGTAACGATAAATGTCGGTTGTACCAAAAAGCAATCTTCGATAAAATAGCCAATCCAATTACCGCGGCTATCACAAAGAAAAGTAAGTATTTTTGAGAATTAGGAACGACGATCAGGGCGACCAACAAAGGGCCAAGAGCGGTACCAAAATTTCCGCCAACCTGGAAAATAGATTGCGCCAAACCTCTTCTTCCGCCAGAAGCTAAATTAGATATTCTGGCTGATTCTGGATGAAATATAGACGAGCCAGTACCAATTAACATTACAGCTAGAATGATTGCGTAAAAGTTGGATGCATACGATAGCACGATGATGCCCAGTAATGAGAAAAGCATTCCGAAAATTTGAGAAAAAGGTTTCGGATGTTTGTCGGTATAATAGCCCACAAAAGGTTGAAAAATGGAGGCGGTTAATTGGAATGCAAAAGTGATCAGTCCGATTTGGGAAAAAGACAAATGATAGTTTTCTTTTAGTATAGGATACACCGATGGAATCATCGACTGAATTAAATCGTTTAATAAATGCGCAAAACTTATTGAAAAAAGGATTGAAAAAACCGTTTTTTGTGCCATTTCTGACGTGTCGATAAAAGAGGTGTTTTTTGTAGTCATTTAAATCAACGATATGGACACAAAATTAGTGTTTTTTTGGATGTGGGATAGCTATATTTTACAGAAAAGGTAAATTTAAAACAATAATTTTAGTATTTTTACACAAAGGTTTTCCCGTTTGAAAGAAAAAGTCACACATTCTGCCCTTCACGAAAAAGAAGGGATTCCGCCACCTGAAATTTTCAGTAAGACTTCTATTGAGAAAATTACCCATTTTAGAAAAATTCAACCTACTTCAGAAGCTTTGATTTCGGGAATCGTGAACCATGACAAAGTTTCTTTGAGTAGAGGAATTACCCTTATCGAAAGTACGAATGCAACTCATTTAAAAAAAGCAAACGAAGTAATTTCGGGTTGTTTACCCCATGCAAATCAATCGGTTCGAATTGGGATTACGGGTGTGCCCGGAGTTGGGAAAAGTACTTTTATTGAGTCGTTTGGAACCTATTTAACTACTTTAGGAAAAAAAGTGGCCGTCTTGGCTGTAGATCCAAGTTCGAGTCTTAGTCATGGAAGTATTTTAGGTGATAAAACCCGAATGGAAGAGTTGGTTAAGAACGAAAATGCGTTTATTAGACCCAGCGCTTCGGGAGATACTTTGGGTGGAGTAGCCCGAAAAACGAGGGAAGCCATTATTTTGTGTGAAGCAGCTGGTTATGATGTTATTTTGATTGAAACGGTAGGGGTTGGTCAAAGTGAGACCGCTGTTCATAGTATGGTAGATTTCTTTTTGCTATTAAAAATTTCAGGTGCAGGAGACGAACTTCAAGGTATTAAACGCGGTATTATGGAAATGGCAGATGCTATCGTGATCAATAAAGCGGATGGAGACAATGTCAATAAAGCCAAATTAGCCAAAACAGAATTTTCTAGAGCATTGCATCTTTTTCCACTGAAAAAATCAGGTTGGCAACCCCAAGTACTAACGTGTAGCTCTATTGAAAATACGGGTATTGAAACCATATGGAAAACCATGGAAGATTATTTTTCATTGGTACAGAAAAATCAATTTTTTAATGCAAATAGACAGCAACAAAGTCAGTACTGGATGATGGAAACCATCAATGACCAATTGAAAGGAAATTTTTATTCAAATCCGAATGTTACTGCCTCATTAGAAAAATGGAAAGATTTGGTTGTTCAACACAAGGTTTCCCCTTTTACAGCAGCCAGTGAGTTGCTCGAAATGTATTTTAAAAAATAATCTACTTTTTTTAATTTTGAGTTTAAAATCTGCCTAAAAAATAGTATTTTTGAAAAATAATTTGGTGCACTTCATTATCCTTTCATTAGTGAAGAAAACAACATAAAAATGCAATTTAGACACCCAGAAATTCTTTATTTTTTATTTCTCTTAATCTTACCAATTTTGGTGCATCTTTTTCAATTAAGAAAATTTAAAACAGAATTTTTTACCAACGTCAAATTTCTCAAAGAACTAGCTATTCAAACTAGAAAAAGTTCTAAAATCAAGAAATATTTATTACTCGCAACCCGATTACTTCTTCTCACTTTTTTGATTATTGCTTTTGCTCAACCTTTTTTTAAAGCAAAAGATGCCTCCAAAAAAAGCAATGAATTGTACATTGTTTTGGATAATTCAAATAGTATGCAAGCCAAAGGGAAACAAGGTGAATTGCTAAAAAGAGCAGTGCAGGAATTGCTAGAGCATACGCCCGAAAAAATTAATTTCTCACTCATAACCTGTTCAGATAATTTTTGGAATACCGACATTCAAACCATTCAAAAAGAACTTCAAAATCTTGAATACAGTTCGGATTCCTTTCAAGTTGAAGCCTTGTTAGCAAAAATACGAGCGCATAAATCAGCGTATAACAAAGACATTGTAATTATTTCAGACGGATTGCAATTGCCATTAAAGTCCTTAAAAAGTAAGGAAGACGAATCTGTATTTTATATTCCGCTAGCGGCTGAAAAAAGCCAAAATGTATCCATTGATAGTGTGTATATTCATCAGACTTTAGATCATTTCTATGAGTTAAGTGTTCAATTGAAAGCCTACGGAGGAAAACGTGCTCAATTGCCAATTGCATTGCACGATCAGTCAAAACTGATTGCCAAAACAATCATCGATTTTGATAACGCTGATAAAACGGTAAATTTTACAATTCCAAAGAAGGATTTTCATGGCTATGTAAGCATCATTGATAACAGTTTGGGTTTTGATAATAACTATTTTTTTACGCTTTCAAATCCTCAAAAAAGCAATGTTTTAAGTATTGGCGCTGCCGGAAAGTCTGGTTTTCTTGAACGTATTTTTACAGAAAATGAATTTGAATACACGCAATCTGAACTATCAGCGTTGGACTATAATTTAATCGAAAAGCAAGACGCAATCGTAATTAATGAGTTGGAAGAAATTCCACAATCTTTGATAACCAATTTAAAGGCTTTTGTTGAAAAAGGAGGTAACCTACTTTTGATTCCGAGTTCAGAGGCCAAGTTGACTTCTTGGAATGGCTTATTGTCTAGCTTTGGAGATATACAATACCAACCTTCCAACGGGGTTGAGAAAAAAGTCACTCAGATTAATTATTCGCATCCTTTGTTTGGTGGAGTTTTTGAAAAGAAAGTAACTAATTTTCAATATCCATCTACCAAAAAATCGTGGAAAGTTGCCAATAATTACCCGTCGGTATTAGATTATGATGACCAAACACCCTTTTTGATTTCGATTCCCAAAGGTATTGCCAATGTCTATGTTTTTGCAGCGGCTTTGAATACGGAAAACAGTAATTTTCAAAATGCACCCCTTATTGTTCCTGTTTTTTACAACATGGTTCAAAATGTGCAAAAGGTGGGGGTTCAATCACAGATAATCAATGATTCCAATCCATTTATCATCACGTCCCATATTGGAAAAGATGACATCGTTTCCATAAAAAATGAGAAGGAAAGTTTTATTCCAACGCAACAAAGGCTTTCTAGCAAAATCAAATTAACTTTTGATGAGAATCCGAAAAAAGCAGGGAATTTTTCTGTCTATTCCAAAGATAAAAAAATAGAAAACATCAGTTTTAATTACAATAGAGTAGAAAGTAACAGTACCAATCCAAATTTTGATTGTTTTCAAGATTTTGAAGAACTGGATAGCATATCCGATTTTTTCCTTTCGTTAGATTCCAATAGGTTGGATACCCAAATATGGAAATGGTTTGTTATTTTTGCCTTGGTTTGTATTGTTTTGGAAATATTAATTCAAAAATTCATTAAATGAAAGTTCTAATAAAAGAGGCCCACATTATTGCTCCCGGAAGTGTGTATCACAATCAAATTCTTGATTTAAAAATCAAAAATGGGGTTATTGAAAAGTTAGGTAATGACTTAGCAATGGATGATTGCTCTGAAGTGAAAATCCCTAATTTGAAAGTCTCTATTGGGTGGTTTGATAGTAGTGTGTCTTTTGGAGAGCCTGGTTTTGAAGACCGTGAGACCATCGAAAATGGATTGCAAGTGGC
>JAGNYR010000011.1:29717-41911 GCA_017984835.1 Flavobacterium sp.
TGGATGATTGCTCTGAAGTGAAAATCCCTAATTTGAAAGTCTCTATTGGGTGGTTTGATAGTAGTGTGTCTTTTGGAGAGCCTGGTTTTGAAGACCGTGAGACCATCGAAAATGGATTGCAAGTGGCTGCTCAAAGTGGGTTTACAGGTGTGGCATTGCAACCCAATGCGTTGCCTGTGATTGATAACCAATCGCACATATTTTTTGTTAAGCAAAAAGCAGCCCAATCGGCTACGTCTCTTTATCCAATTGGCGCCTTAACAAAAAATAGCGAAGGAACTGATTTAGCGGAACTATATGATATGAAAAATGCCGGAGCGATCGCTTTCGGAGACTATAATGCAAGTATTTCAAATGCCAACTTGTTTAAAATTGGATTGCAATATGTCCAAGATTTTGACGGATTGATTCTTTCTTTTTGTCAAGATGAAAAAATCAAAGGAAGTGGAGTTGCTAATGAGGGAGTCGTTTCAACTCGATTAGGACTGAAAGGCATTCCAAGCTTAGCCGAAGAATTAATCGTGGCTCGTAATTTATTTTTGTTAGAATACACAAGCGGTAAATTACACATACCAACCATCTCATCGGCAAAAACAGTTGCCTTGATAAAAGAAGCAAAGCAAAAAGGATTGCAGGTTACGTGTAGCGTTTCTGTCCATCATTTAACCCTTACCGATGAGGTACTCACTACCTTTGATAGCCGATACAAAGTTTTACCTCCCTTGAGAAGTGAATCAGATCGATTGGCTTTGATTGAAGGAGTATTGGATGGCACAATTGATTGTATTACTTCAGATCACAACCCGATCGATATCGAACATAAAAAAATGGAATTTGATCTTGCAAAAAATGGCACCATCGGATTGGAAAGTGCTTTTGGAGCATTAATGACCGTTTTACCGATCGAAGTAATCGTTCAAAAACTAACCGCAGCTCGATCTATATTTGATCTTCAACAACCAGAGATTAAAGAAGGAGCTCAAGCGAATCTTACTTTGTTTACAACAGATGAAAAATGGACTTTTTCTAAAGAATCGATTTTGTCCAAATCAAAAAACAGTGCCTTTTTGGGATTTGAAATGAACGGAAATGTAGTCGGAATTTTCAATAACGATAAATTAGTCATCAATGGATAAGCAAATCGTTCGTGAAGGTAAATCGGCAGCAATCACGAGTTATATTTTGATAGTAGGGGTATTGATTGCTATTTCTATGAATTCGGAAAATAAAAATTCGTTTGCGTCTTTTCATATCAGACAAGGTTTTGGACTTACGCTTACGTTTATTTCCTTAGGTCTTGTAATCAGTCATTTTGAAAGTATTATGGTGGCAGCTCCTATGTGGGTTTTTGTTTCTGTGTTGACAATTTATGGCATTTTTACTGCAGCTAAAGGTGAAGTTACTCCGTTGCCTTTGATTGGAAAATCGTTCCAAAAATGGTTTCATTTTTTATAAAATTCACACATGTCTTTACACTATTTAATTCGAGAGCCCAAACTAAAATTAGATCAAAATCCACTGTTGTTATTGCTTCATGGATACGGTAGTAATGAAGAGGATCTTTTTTCATTCGCGCAAGAATTACCAGATGAATATTTTGTGGTTTCTGCAAGAGCTCCCTATGATTTAATGTACGGGAGTTATGCTTGGTATGCCATCAATTTTGATGCCGATGAAAACAAGTTTTCAGACACAGTACAAGCGCAACAATCGAGAGATTTGATAGCGGTTTTTATAGATGAATTATTGGCAAAATACCCGATAGATAATACAAATATTACCCTGATTGGGTTCAGTCAAGGTGCCATTTTAAGTTATGCAATCGGACTTTCATATCCTCAAAAAATCAGACGAATTGCTGCAATCAGTGGTTATTTTAATGCGGATATTGCAGTGGATGGTTTTGAGAAAAATGATTTTTCAAACTTAAAGGTTTTTGCATCACACGGAACAGTCGATCAAGTAGTTCCTTTTGAGTGGGGGCAAAAAGCAAAACAACTCCTTACCGAATATGGGGTTCAGATAGATTTTCATTCCTACCCAATTGGACATGGAATTTCCCCGCAAAATTTCTATGATTTTAAAAATTGGCTGATTTCTACTAAGTAGTTTTTATTGCCCTTCTTCTTGGTCGCTTCCAGTTACTTTAGAGCCGATGATGCCATCGCCTTTAAAAAGTACTTCAGTACCTTTTTTCAATACATAGCCATTTTGTCCGACTAACTGATAGTCTTTGTACGACCACGTTTTGTCTTCCGACGTTTTGGTTAAAACAACCGATTCTTCATTAGGTAAAAAGACTTCGGCTTGATCGCCATTTTCATTAAAAAGAACATAAGCAGAAAGCACCATGTCTTCATTCGCTTGATCGTTTGTAGGATTCAATTGAATACCCGTAAAAATTTTCACACATTCTTTGTTTACTTTTGACCAAGTATAGCCAGCAGAAGCAAGGCAACCATTTTCATCTTGATCGGCGCCAACTACTGTCGTGTCTTTTACTTTTTGAGCGGTATCATTTGGGTCGGTTTCTGTTTCACTCATTTGTTTACAAGAAATAAGAACTATTGAGAACAGGAAAAATAAACTAATTTTTTTCATTGCTGTGTGTGCTTATAATTGGGGTTAGTATTGTTCTTTAGGATAAATAAAAGTGTCTGTCACTTTAAATTCAATGCTTTTGTCTTCATTTACAAAGTATTTGATCACAACATCTCCCCAAAGTTCACCATTGCTGTAGTCAGCTATGATCCAACGGTGATTTAATATTTTTATTTTATTGATGATGAATTTTTGATCGCCAGTTTTCTCTTGTCCCGTGTAGGGATTTCCAGTTGCAAGGTCGTTAAATGCCAACAAATCATTGGTCACTTTTGTATGGATTTCATTGTAATCAAATTGTTCAAAATAATCTTGTGAACGTTGATTTTGAAGCAAAGAAAAATAGTCGGCATCATACATTTTATCATTTAAATTCTGAATTTGACTTTTCAATGATTTGGATAATTTTTCTGATTTTTGTTGTTCATTACTGAGTGCCTTACTATAGTATGAATAGGTAAAAATTAAAAAAAGTCCCGTTAATATGAATAAATATAAATATAATTGTTTTTTCATTTTATAAAGTAATTTCTAAATTATCGTAGGCAATGTATACATTCTCAGGTAGGTTTTTTTCTACTTCTGCATGAAAACCCAAATGGTGACTGATGTGGGTTAGATATGTTTTTTTTGGCTGAACCAAAGTTACAAAATCTAAGGCTTCTTGCAAATTAAAATGTGAGTGGTGCGATTCTTCTCGTAAGGCATTGATAACCAATACATCTAAGTTCTCTAGTTTTTTGATCTCAACGTCCTCAATTTGCTTGATGTCAGTGAGATATGCGAAATTACGGATGCGGAAACCAAATACTTGAAGCGAACCGTGGTAGGCATTGATTGGGATGATGCATTCCTCTTTTAGGGTAAAAGGCTCGTTGTTTTTAATTTCAATGGCGTCTACAGAAGGAGCGCCAGGATATCTGTTTTCGGTTTCGAAGACATAATCGAAGCGTCTTTTTAAATTCGAAAGTACCCGAGAATGTGCATATACAGGAATCGGACCCTGCATGAAATTGAAGGGACGAATATCATCGATGCCGGCGGTATGATCTGCGTGTTCGTGGGTAAACAAAATGCCATCAACTCGTTCGCATTTACTGGTAAGCATTTGTTGTCTAAAATCGGGTCCACAATCGATTACGAAGGAAAAATGTTCGTCATGAATCCAAACAGATACGCGCAGCCGTTTGTCCTTACTGTCTGTGCTTAGACATACAGGATGATTACTGCCAATCACCGGAATGCCTTGAGAGGTTCCTGTTCCTAAAAAATAGACCTTCATTTTGAGTGCGATTTGGATTTATATACTTAAAAGTTTCTTCAACTTCATATTAACACAAAAATAGCATTAATTATCTTTTGTTAGACTTCCTAATTTATTAACTTTGTATATTATTAGAAATTATGGGAAAATCAGGTTTAGATATTCAATTAAAAGGAGATAAAGAAATCCAGCAAATTCCGTCTATTAAGGACAAGGCGTTGCGTATAAATTTGAATGAACATATTTATGGAACTTTTGCTGAAATTGGTGCCGGACAAGAAACCGTAAGACATTTTTTTAGATCGGGAGGTTCTTCAGGGACCATTGCGAAAGCGATGTCGGCGTATGATAAAGATTTTTCGGATGCTATTTATGGAATAGAAGAAGATGGAAGGTACGTAACCGAAAGCCGTTTAAAGAAAATGTTGTCGCATGAAGTGGAATTGATTGAGCGCAGGCTGGATCGTTCTAAACATCCTAATAAAATGTTTTTTAGTTATGCAAATACGGTGGCAACAATCGATTTTGCTAAGCAATTCAAAGGACATGGTTGGGTCGGAATTAAATATCAGATTGAACCTGATGAGGATTACAACGAAATTATTATCCACATTCGATTCAAAGAGACAGACGCCCGTTTGCAACAAGAAACGTTAGGAATCTTGGGTGTAAACTTGATTTATGGCGCGTTTTATAAATACAATGACCCTAAAAAATTACTTCGTTATCTGTACGATCACTTAGATAAAGATCAATTAGAAATTGACACCATCAACTTTTCGGGACCACGATTTGCCAATGTAGACAACCGTTTGATGAGTTTGCAATTGGTAAAAAATGGAATGACCGATGCCGTGATGTTCTCACCAGAGGGTAAAAATATATTACCAGCCGCGGTTCTTTACAAGAAAAACATTTTGGCTTTGCGTGGTAGTTTCAGACCCGTTACTACCGTCAATATGGATATGTACGAGAAATCGTTGAAAATGTTTCTTGAAGAAAATAAAGTTGAAAAAGAGAACACCTTTGTGGTTTTTGAAATTACACTTTCCAATCTTCGTTCTGAAGGAGAAATCGACGAAAGAGACTTCATGGATCGCGCCGAGCTTCTTTGTTCATTAGGGCAAACAGTAATGATCTCTAACTTCCAAGAATATTATAAAGTAGTTGAATATTTCTCTGCCTATTCAAAAGCAAGAATGGGATTGGTGATGGGAGTGAATAATTTAGTTGATATTTTTGATGAAAAATACTACCGCCATTTAAGTGGAGGAATACTAGAAGCGTTTGGTAAGTTATTTTATAGAGACTTGAAAGTTTATTTATATCCGATGTTGGATGAGTTTAAAGAAGTCATCGACTCTGAAAACTTGAAAGTGCATCCTCGAATGAAAGAGTTGTATAAATTCTTTAAATTTAACGGAAAAGTGATTGATGTAGTAGATTATGAAAAGAAAAACTTAGAGATCTTTTCCCGAGAAGTTTTGAAAATGATTACGCATGGTATCCCAGGATGGGAGTCTATGTTACCCGATGGAACGGCTAATTTGATAAAAGAACACCGTCTTTTTGGATATGACCCCAATAAAGTTTTGGAAGAAGTATAAAACAAAAAACCTCAATTGAATTTCAATTGAGGTTTTTTTTATCCTGCCTGCGTGAGGGATTGCATCGGAAAGCCCACAGTGGCATGCGTGGTAACAAATGGCACGCGGACTTGCAGTAAAAGCCCGACACCGGCCCAATTTACTATATAGGTTAGCATCTAAATTGGGGCTGGTGACACGCCCCAGTTATTTTAATATTTGTGAGGCGTGAGCCTTGGTTTTTACATCGGTAATAATGTCTTCAATGTTTCCATTTTCATCGATTACAAAGGTGGTTCTGTGGATACCGTCGTACTCTTTTCCCATGAACTTTTTGGGACCCCAAACCCCAAATGCTTGAATGACCTCTTTGTTTTCGTCTGCGAGTAACGGAAAAGGGAAATCATATTTTTCTTTGAATTTTGCTTGTGCTTTTTGACCATCGGCACTCACTCCAAGGAGTGCATAGTTGTGTTTGGTAAAAGTTTCAAAATTATCTCTTAGGTCGCAAGCTTCGGCAGTACAACCTGGGGTATTGGCTTTTGGATAGAAAAAAACGACTAATTTTTTACCTTTATAATCGCTCAATTTGTGCGTATTCCCGTCTTGATCAAGGCTTGAAAAAGCAGGTGCAGGATTTCCAATTTGTAATGTTGTCATGTGCTTGTTTTTAGGTTGTTTTTGTCAATAAAATTAACGTATTTTACAGTATAAATTTACAATAATGACGAAAAAAGAGCGTGTAACATTTGTTATAAATACGTTAAAAGAATTATATCCTACCATTCCGATTCCGTTGGATCATAAGGACCCTTATACCTTATTGATAGCAGTTTTGTTATCGGCGCAATGCACAGATGTGCGGGTGAATCAAATCACCCCGCTTTTGTTTGCAAAGGCAGACAATCCATTTGATATGGTCAAAATGTCGGTAGAAGAGATCAAAGAAATCATTCGTCCGTGCGGATTATCTCCGATGAAATCGAAAGGAATACATGGATTGTCACACATCTTGATTGATAAATACAACGGGGAGGTTCCTCAAAGTTTCGAAGCTTTGGAAGCCTTACCAGCTGTGGGTCATAAAACGGCTAGTGTAGTCATGAGTCAGGCTTTTGGTGTGCCCGCTTTTCCGGTTGATACCCATATCCATCGATTGATGTACCGATGGAATCTGACTTCGGGTAAAAATGTAGTTCAGACAGAGCGTGATGCAAAGGCTTTGTTTCCTGAGTCTTGCTGGAACGATTTGCATTTGCAAATTATCTGGTACGGCCGTGAATATTCACCTGCAAGGGGATGGGATCTTGAAAAAGATATCATTACCCAAACAATAGGAAGAAAAGATATTATAAAAGAATATTACAAACAAAAATCCCGATAAATTCGGGATTTTGATGCTTTAGTTTGAAATAAATTCTATTTTTTTTCCATTTACCGTAAAGTAATTCAGGGCTTTGGAATAGTTTAAAATAAAATTTATTGTTTCTTTTTTCGGTAAGCTTGGAGCATTTACCGTTGCATTTTTAGAGTAAAGTTTTGCCATATAATGAGTACAAATAATTGATATCATTACTAACGCATCACTTCCTCAATTATTGCATTAAGAAGTTAAAATAATATTATTTTTTTCTATTATTTTTCTCATGTTGATTACCGCGTATCTCATTCTTCCAAGAGCAGTATTGATGCTTACTCCCGTAATTTCTGAAATTTCTTTAAAGCTTAAATCTTGATAAATGCGCATCATTAAAACTTCTTTTTGATCGTTTGGAAGTTCTAATATCAGTTTTTGCAAATCTTTCTCAATGACATCTGAAATGATCAACCCTTCGATGGTAGGTGAAGAGTCGGTTAATATATTGAAAATAGAAAACTCTTCGGTTTCACGAAGCATGGGCATTTTCTTGTTTTTGCGATAATGATCCACGATTAAATTATGTGCAATTCGCATCACCCAAGGTAAAAATTTTCCTTCTTCGTTATACGAATTGGATTTTAATGTTTTGATCACTTTAATAAATGTGTCTTGAAAAACATCATCAGCCATGTCTCGATTCGCCAATTTCGAATATATAAATCCGTAAATTTTTGATTGATGCCTGTTGATTAATACCGATAGCGCGTTTTCATCGCCAGCGATATAGTTCTTTACCAATAAAGCGTCTGGGGTGTGAAGAGTAGCCATAAAAATACCTTTTAGTGTGTGAATAATTCTAAATAATGTAATCTAAAAAGTAATTTTTTGTATAGGCTATTTTGTTTTTTGAGTGTTAATTATAGCCAAATATACTATAATAAAATGTTATAAAACAAATAAAATTTTAAATTTTAACATTTTTCATACAATAAATAGTGAATTGTTCGGTATTTTCTAACAAAAAAACAGACTTTACGAAGAATAAAGTCTGTTTTGTCAATGGGTTGTTTTTGATTTATTGATATACTCTTATGTAATCAATTTCAAACTTTTGAGGAAAGATCGTATCGTCAATTTCATGTCCGCCAAAATTACCTCCAACTGCTGCATTTACTATTATATAGAAAGGCTGGTTAAAGGGCCATGTGTTTTCGTTTTTGGGTGCTGGTTGAAAGGTGTACACTTCTTTATCATCGATCAAGAAAACGATTTTGTCCTTTGTCCAATCAATCGCATACAGATGAAATCCTTCTTCTATATTGCTGATGGTTGTTTTTTTGGTGTTGATTGTATTTCCGTGGCTATCTTGTGTATGCAAGGAAGTATATGCCATATGAGGCTCTCTTCCTACATATTCTAAAATGTCAATTTCACCACATTTGGGCCATCCGATTTCTTTAATATTGGATCCCAACATCCAAAAGGCAGGCCAAATTCCTTTTCCTACAGGTATTTTCGCTCTTGCTTCTATTCGACCGTACTGAAATTCTTTCTTTTTAGCTGTAGTGATACGAGTTGACGTATAGTTTTCATTTTCTTTTTTTATTTCGATGGTCAACATGCCATTGGAAACAGTATGGTTTGAATTTGTGTAGCTTTGTTTTTCATTATTTCCCCATCCACAGATACTGGGACATCCATCACCTAATTCGTAATTCCAAATAGTAGTATTTAGTTCACTACCATTAAAATTTTCTTCCCAAATCAATTTTTTGTCTTGGGCAAATGAAAATAATGAAGAGAGTAGGAGTAGCGAAGATAGAAAATGTTTCATGCTATTAATTTAATTCAAATTTTGCTTCTAATACATCTTGCGAGTTACCTCCGATGTAGACTTTAAAATCCCCTTTTTCTGCTTCCCAAATTTTGTTTGCCGTATAGAATGTTACCATCTTTTCATTGATAACAAACTCAACTGTTTTGGTTTCATTTGGGTTTAATTCGATCATTTTAAAATCTTTTAACTCCTTCACAGGTCTAGTAATACTTCCAAATAAATCTTGAATATATAATTGGACTACCTCTTTACCTTTTACATTACTGTTGTTTTTTACTTTTACAGAAACGATGATTTCGCCATTTTTTGTAAACGATGTTTTGTTTAGTTGTAAGTTTCCGTATTCAAATTTAGAATAGCTTAAACCGTATCCAAAAGGAAATTGTGGCGATGTTTTTTCATCAATATAATGTGTCCAAAACACGCTTTCTGGATCATTAGTTGAAGGTCTTCCTGTGCTCATGTGGTTGTAGTACAAAGGGAGTTGGCCCACACTTCTTGGAAAAGTAACCGGAAGTTTACCACTAGGGTTATAATCGCCATACAGTACTTGCGCAATCGCATTTCCACTTTGCGTACCTAGTTGCCATGTCTCTACAATTGCTGGAATGTTTTTCGCAGCCCATGGAATAGCAAGCGGTCTACCATTTGTAAGCACGAGTACAATGTTTGGATTCACTTTATACACTTCTTCTAATAGTTCTTGTTGAACACCCGGGATGCCAATTTCTGAACGACTTCTTCCTTCTCCAGATTGCAATCCATGTTCTCCTAATACCATGACCACAACGTCTGCGTTTTTCGCAGCTTCGATTGCTTCTGCAAATTCAGATTTGTCCGTGGTATTGATTTTTGTTTCTTTTACAAATAGGGTAGTGCCAATGGCCACATCCGCTCCTTTTTTATAGGTTAATTGATTGCCGGTATATTTTTGCAAACCTTCTAGTACCGATACGGCCGAGTTATCATCTGCAGCAATTCTCCAGTTCCCAAGCGGACTTGTTTTGTCGTTGGCTAACGCACCAATCAAGGCAATTTTTTGTCCTGACTTATTTAAAGGCAATAGGTTTTTGTCATTTTTTAATAATACAATCGATTTTTTGGCCATGTCTAACACGCCCTCTTGGAATTCTTTTTTTCCTACAGTCGCAGTTTCGATGTCTTCGTTGCAATATTTGTATGGATTTTCGAAAAGACCCATTTCAAATTTCATTCTTAAAATGCGTTTGGCAGCGTCATCGATAGTCGCTACTTTCACTTTTCCCTCTTTGACCAATGTCACTAGGTGTTCAACATACAGATATGATTCCATATCCATATCCGATCCAGCATTGATTGCAAATTCAGCGGCTTGTTTGCCATCTTTAGCATAACCGTGCGGAATCATTTCGGCAATAGATCCCCAGTCTGAAACGACAAATCCTTTGAATCCCCAATCTTTCTTTAATATGTCTCTTTGTAAATAAGCGTTCCCAGTGGCAGGGATTCCATTTACAATATTAAATGAATTCATGAACGTTTTTACATCTGCATCCACACAGGCTTTGAACGGAGGAAGGATGTTGTTTTGTAGTTCAAATTCACTAAAATCTACCGTATTGTAATCTCTTCCGGCTTCAGAATAACCATAACCAGCGAAATGTTTGGCGCAAGCCATGATTTTTTTAGTAGAATTAAAATCGGTTCCTTGAAATCCTCTCACTCGTGCGAATGCAATTTTACTCCCAAGATATGGATCTTCTCCCGCGCCTTCCATGACACGACCCCAACGGGCATCTCTTGAAACATCGACCATAGGAGCAAACGTCCAGTTGATTCCTACAGCCGCCGATTCTTCTGCTGCAATAGCCGCCGAATTTTCGATGGCATCCAAATCCCAGCTTGCTGCTTCAGCAAGTGGAATCGGGCTTATTGTTTTTAAACCATGAATTACATCAAATCCGAACAGTAAAGGGATTCCGAGACGTGTTTCTTCAACAGCTATTTTTTGAATTTTTTTTACATTTTTTACCCCTTTGATATTGAGCATGGACCCAACCAGGCCTTTTTTAAGATGCTCATATTTTATTGCTGCAGCTCCTTCCTTTGGATCGGGACCTGTAACGTCCCAAAATCCATTGTACTGATTGAGTTGCCCTATTTTTTCTTCAAGGGTCATCAAGTTCAATAATGAATCTACTTTTTGATCAATTGAAGTTACAGCATGCACTTTACCAACGTTTGGTTGGGTAGCACATCCTATCGAAATAAGAATTAAAAGGGTGAAAAATATGTTCCTGATTTTCATTTTATTATTTTTAAAAACTAAGAATTATTGGTAAACTCTTACGAAATCTACTTCCATACTAGATTGGCTAAACGCCGGATCAATGGCACCACCGAAGTTTCCTCCCATGGCTACGTTTAATATGATAAAGAAATTGTTATTGAATGGTACATTTCCGTTATTGATGAATGAATGGAATAACACATTATCCACATAAAACTTGATTGAATTTGGCGTCCAAACTGCTTTGTATGTTTTAAATCCGGATGAAACTCCTGGGAAAACAGATGAGTTGGTGTTGGCATTTCCACCTGAATTGTTTGGATAATGTAACGTTCCATGGATACGATTGGGTTCATTACCTTTGTGCTCCATGATGTCAATTTCTCCACAAGCTGGCCAACTGGCAGTTGTTATGTTGGATCCAAGCATCCAAATTGCAGGCCATGTTCCGCCGCCTACTGGTAATTTGGCTCTCACTTCAATTTTACCATATTTAAAATCAAATTTACCTTGCGTTTTTAAACGTGCAGAAGTATAATTAGATCCTCCTTGCGCTTGCGCTTTTGCTGTAATTTTTAAGCTTCCACCTTGTACAATAGAGTTGCTAGCCGTATTGGTGTAATATTGAGATTCGTTATTACCCCATCCGCCAGCGCCGGTATCATAACCCCATTTTGCTGGGTCAGGAGCTCCGTCAGTATTAAATTCATCTGACCAAATTAAGTTGGTATAATCAGCAATAGGATCTTGTACAGGAGGTACCGTGGTAAAAATGTGGTACCAAGCTAAACCTGTATTGTTTCCTTGTAATACACGTACTACCATTCTATTGTCTGTGATCGATAATATTTCGTACGAATTACTTCCTACATAGTACCCCATGAATCCATTGTCTGAAAAGTTCATTACTGTACCTCTTGTTTGTCCCGGTACGTTATTTGCTTTTACCAATGATTCAGAGGGTGCTAATGATACATTTTTTTGACCTGATGTATCGTATGAATAGCAATAATCATATCCTGCAGTTCCGTTGGCTACTCCTTGGTAAGAAGCATTGAAATAAGTGCTTCCATTGTTGTTTAGTTCAAATTTCAATTGGTTGTTTACTTTTGAAAATTTCAAAACATTTTGATACAAACAGCTGCTTTCCGGTGTTCCTAGTTTTTCCCATGGTTGAGCCATGTAGTAGTAAGCAAAATAATTTTGTTCTGCATTGGTTGAGTTTGGCCCAACTCCTAAGTGACCGATTTCGGTTGCAGAAAAATACCAGTTTTTAC
>JAGNYR010000012.1:0-31957 GCA_017984835.1 Flavobacterium sp.
TCTTCAATCTTCGAAAATGCATACGGACCGTATCTAAAAAATCCGGTCATTCCAAATCCTTTGTACAATTGATTTAGCTCAACACCGCTTTCAAAAAACCCTTTTTCTAAGGTTTTGTAATTAAAATTCAAATGGCTTTCTGGATGGTCCATGCTTCCAAAAGCAAAACGGGTAACAACTGCTATTTGCGGTTTAATTTTGTAGGCTAATTTCACCTTGTTAAAAGTGTGTCTCGTTTGAAAACTAAAGTATTTACTAGAGAAAAACTCGTTAAAAAACATGGTTTCAAAACTATTTTTCCCTGCAAAAGTGATTCGCTTTAGGATGGTTTCTTTGTTCAAATTATTTGGCACTATACTGTACAAATGGGTCAAAGGAACATTTCCTAATGCAACCCCTCCCATTAAATAAAACGAAGTATTTTGACCTGACAAATAAGGTATTTCGTGCGCTATTTTAAAATCAAACTTGGTGAATTCAAAATCATTCCCCATTAAATTTGGCAAGGACTTGGTAATCTGAAATGAAAATTTAGGGGTTCGTTTTTCATTTTCGATGCGATCATTGGTCGTTTGCATATAATTGCTAAAGGGATTCCACTGGATCGCAAATTGGGCGGTTGAAATCGTATAATCGTAATAATTCTGATCGTTTGAATTAAAAATGTAATCAAACAAGGGTTTGATCCTGCTTGTTGAAAGCCCAAAATAGACTTCGGTTTTTGGAAGGTACTTCGTTTCTATAAAAAAGGAGGCCAATTGGTTTTTATAAAAAGTCGAAATATTGATTGGTCGAGGATCATAAATTTTATATTGTCTTGACTGGGTGGCAAATTGGATTTGACCAATCTCACTTAAATCACTCGCATAGGAAGCGCTAACCCAAGAATCGGTCTCTTTATCGAGTAAATAAGAAGGCGAAATTCCGAATTTTACCGATTTATCCTTCAGCCCATAAGCGCCGTAGAAATGCACTTTATAGGTGTCTGAAAGCTTCGAATTAGTTACTCCACCAATTCCTAACCTAAATCCCTCATAGTTGTTGTATTTAACAAACCTTCTTAAATCGACATCAACATAACTGATCGGTAAATAACCATTGATGATTTTTTTACCTAATATGATTTTCTTTTCTATTTTTTCAGCAATTGAAAGGCTGTCAAGTCGTAAATAGGTGTTCAATTTGCGGGTATCAACCGTATCTTTTTTGAATAAATCCCAATACGATTCGGGTTTGGAATCATTCACCTGACGGGCATCAATTTTTATTTTCGGATCCTGAATAGTAACCGGTTGGTTGATTATTACATCAAAAGGAATCGATTCTAGTTTTAAATATAAATTATCGGATGCGTCTTTTCTGACCTTTTCAATACTCGATTTAAATTTGATGGTTCCACCCAAAATTTTCAAATCTTCTGAATTATTTCCTTTAACTACCGTGATGTCTCTCTTTTTTGGAAACCAAATTTTCTCTTTCTCTAAATAGGTAAAAGTAAACATCGCATTGATATTTACCATTCCATAAATTCGGTAAAAGGCTTTGGCAATCCCGTAATTTTCGGCGTCAATAAACAAGAGTCCGCGCAAACTACTTTTATTCATTCTCTTGGGCTGAAAGTAGATTCTATACGTTTGTCTACCTTCTACCTCAACGGTATCAATTAGTTTGAAAACGAACATCAATCGCCCGTTATTGGAAGTCGGATTGTGCACCGGAATTTCTAAAATATCCAACTTGTTTTCATACAAAGAATAAGAAACCAAATTCAGACCCAAAAACTCATAAAGCGGCTTTTGAAATCCGGCCATCCTGGAAGCAATAATTGTTTCTTTGGTGCCTTTTTCGTTGAATTGGATTTGATTGACTTTCTCGGTTTGGTATAAATGCTGTTTTTCTAGTAACTTTTTGAATTTATAATTGGTGGAATCAAGCAAAATTTTAGGCTGCCCAAACCATCTTTTTTTGATAATTGTATCAATTTTACTGGATATAGAATCGGTTTGTGCCGAAACCAACAGGTGCTCGTAATTTTTATATTCAAACGATGAGAACACACGTTCTGGCTGGTTCACATTTTTATTGGCGACTACTTTTTGCAAAATTGTATTCACTAAATTGTCTGAAAAAAGTTCTTGATCCTTTTGTGAATCATCCGAGACTAATTTCACAATCAGATAAGGTTTTCCAATGGTCAAATAGTGATTTTTGGTGTAGTATCCTTTTTTGGAAAAAACGATGGGTTGATTGCCAGGAGCAATTTTAATTTCAAATTTTCCCTCCCAATCAGCAACTATTTCAACATTATTATAGCCAATATTGGCAAAAGCTACGGGAACTGTCGTATCAAAATCTAATACTTGACCTTTCATGATTTCTTGTGAAAAGAAATGCTGACTTAGTAAGAAAAGTAAAAAAAATAAGGTTTTTTTCATTTTGAAAATGATACTAATTTTGACAAAAGTAAGTATAAAAAAAACTGCCTTCTCATAATTTATTACTAAATCATCAGAAAACAGTCGTTTGTGAGCCTCTTTTAACCTACTAGGTTGATGATTTTTCCTGGAACAATGATTACTTTATTAGGGGTTCTTCCCTCTAATTGCTTTTGTGTTCGCTCATCGGCCATGATGATCTCTTGGATTTGAGGCACCGTTAAATCCAAAGGAAGTGTGATGGTAAAACGCATTTTTCCATTAAATGAAACCGGATATTCTTTCTCTGATTCTACCAAATATTTTTCTTCAAATGCCGGAAAAGCAACTCTCGAAATAGATCCTTCATGACCTAAAATAGACCATAATTCCTCGGCTATATGGGGAGCATAAGGGGAAATAAGTACCGCCAATGGCTCTAATATCGCTCTTTCATGGCAATTTTGAGTAGTCAATTCATTTACACAAATCATAAACTGAGAAACAGAAGTATTGAAAGAGAAATTTTCAATATCTTCGGTTACTTTTTTGATCGTTTTATGTAAAGTTTTTAAACTTTCTTTAGTAGGCTCATTGTTCGTGATCAAGAGTTCGTTTTCATCAAAATACAAACGGCATAATTTTTTCAAAAACCCGAAAACACCCGAAATACCCGCTGTATTCCATGGTTTTGCCTGTTCTAAAGGACCCAAAAACATTTCGTACAAACGCAACGTATCAGCACCATATTCTGTACAAATATCATCCGGATTGACTACGTTGTATTTTGATTTGGACATTTTTTCGACTTCGCGACCCACCAAATATTTTCCGTCTTCCAATACAAATTCGGCATCCTTGTACTCAACATACAATGGATGTGCTTTGAATTTTGCAATATCTAGTTCGTTTGTCACATCGTTAATACATGATAAATCTACGTGAATAGCATGTACATTTTTATCTTTGATCAAGCCTTTTGAATAAAGCACTTTTGAATCTTCACTTCGATAAACAAACGCGCTCATTCCCAAAATCATTCCTTGATTGATCAGTTTTTTGAACGGTTCTTCGGTCGGTGCAAACCCTTTATCTTTTAAGAATTTATTCCAAAAACGAGAATACAATAAATGTCCGGTTGCGTGTTCGCATCCGCCAATGTATAAATCTACATTTTCCCAATAGTTCAAGGCATCCTGACTAGCAAATTCTTGATCGTTCTGCGCATCCATATAACGCATCCAATACCAAGAGCTACCCGCCCAACCTGGCATCGTATTCAATTCAAGTGGGAAAACCGTTTCGTGATCAATCAATTGATTATTTACAACTTTCGCCTGCTTGCTATCCCAAGCCCAATGGGTTGCATTCCCTAATGGAGGTAAACCGTCTTCGGTTGGCAAATAATTGGCTACTTCTGGCAACACAATAGGCAAGTATTGTTTGTCGATCATTTGAGGCAATCCGTTTACATAATAAACTGGGAACGGCTCCCCCCAATAACGCTGACGCGAAAAAACAGCATCGCGCAGACGGTAATTGGTTTTGCCTTTTCCTTGACCTATATTTTCTAAGGCTTCAATTGCCTTTTTTGTGCCTTCTTTGTATCCTAAACCGTTTAAAAAGTCGGATTCTACTAATTCAAAACCCCCTTTTTCGCCATATGCTGCTTCTGAAATATCTTGATTAAAAATATTTTTAATCGCGGGCATTCCGTTTTGACCTTTGAAAAAATGAGCAAAAGCAAAATCTCTTTCATCACCACAAGGAACGGCCATTACAGCACCTGTTCCGTAGCCGGCCAAAACATAATCTCCAATCCAAACTGGAATGGCTTCTTTGGTAAACGGATGTTCGGCATAGGCTCCGGTAAATACACCCGATATGGTTTTTACGTCAGCCATTCTTTCGCGTTCAGAACGCTTTGCAGTAGCTTCAACATAGGCTTCTACCGCTGCTTTTTGCTCGGGAGTTGTAATTTGAGCAACCAATTCATTTTCGGGTGCTAAGGTCATGAACGTTACACCAAAAATTGTATCGGGTCTTGTAGTAAAAACAGAAATGGTTGTGGGTTGTGGGTTGTGGGTTGTGGGCAAAACATTGAAAGTAACCATTGCACCAACGGATTTCCCTATCCAGTTGCGTTGGCTTTCTTTGATGCTTTCTGTCCAATCTATGGTGTCTAAACCTTGAAGCAAACGTTCGGCATAGGCTGAAATACGCATGCTCCATTGGGTCATTTTTTTTCGAATCACAGGAAAACCACCACGCTCTGAAACCCCATTTACAATTTCATCGTTGGCCAAAACAGTTCCTAATCCAGGGCACCAGTTTACTTCGGTTTCTGCTAAATAAGTCAATCTGTATTGCAACAGTCTTTTTTGTTGTTCTTCGGTTGAAAAGGTGTTCCATTCAGCAGCAGAAAAACCCGCGATGTGATCATCGCACACTGCATTTACATTGGCATTTCCTTCTTTTTCGAAAGTTGAAACTAACGTTGCAATGTCTTCTGCTTTGTCGGTATTTTTATTGTACCAAGAATTAAATAATTGGATGAAAATCCACTGCGTGTGTTTGTAATAATCGGCATTAGACGTTCGAACTTCACGGTCCCAATCAAAGGAAAAACCAATTTTATCTAGTTGAACTCTGTAACGCGCAATATTTTCTTTGGTCGTGGTATCGGGATGTTGTCCGGTTTGGATGGCGTATTGTTCTGCCGGCAAACCAAACGAATCGTACCCTTGCGGATGCAATACATTAAATCCTTTGTGTCTTTTGAAACGGGCCACAATATCAGAAGCAATGTATCCAAGGGGGTGCCCCACATGCAATCCTGCTCCAGAAGGATAAGGAAACATATCTAACACATAATATTTGGGTAGTGGATTGCTTGTTGATTGTTCTTGAGCGGCAAAAGTGTGGTTTTGTGCCCAGTATTTTTGCCATTTGGCTTCAATTTCGTTCGGATTGTATTTCATCAGTGCAACAGATTCTGTAATTGTAAACTATTTTTTGCAAATGTAGAATTTTTATTGATAAAAGCAGGTGTTTCCTCCCGGGTTATTTCATTTTTTGATGGCTCACAAACAGGTGTTATTCCCGCTTTTTTTGGGTTGCATTGGGCGCCCATTTTAGAAATCAAAAAGGGTTGTCCTAACGTTTTCTTTAGCCCGGATAGCAACGTAAAGCCCGGAGCAAAAAAAAGAAATGGGTTGGTTAAAACTTCGGGGTAAACTACTTTACTTAGGTAACAAAACCTTGTTTTTTTGTGAGGACTTGAAGTGAATAGCCGGAAATAGCTCCTGAAAAAATCAAAACTGCATAATAAATAGAAATTAATGAGCGTTAGTTATTGAAAACAAAAATTCTTTAGTATTTTTACGGCTTAAAATAAAATTTCATGGGATCATCATTTGATAAATATCAAAAAAGAAAATTAATTTCCTCTTATTTTTCAGTAGTTCTGAGTGTATTTCTCGTATTGTTTTTACTGGGTTTACTGGGTCTGTTTGTGATTAATTCCAAGCGACTGTCTGATAATTTCAAGGAAGATATTGTGATGACCGTATTTTTCAAAAACGAAGCAAACGATACGATATTCAAAGCATTTGAATCGGAAATCAAAGGCTCTGCTTTTGCAAAAGATTTTGTTTTTGTATCCAAAGATGAAGCAGCGAAAAAACATGAAGCTACATTGGGTGAAAATTTTACTGCCTATTTAGGAGCGAACCCTTTGTACAATTCGTATGACATTCACTTAAAAGCAGATTATGTGACCAATCCTGGATTTTCATCGGCTGAAGCACAGATCAGAAAAAACGAATTGGTTGCGGATGTAGTCTATGACAAACAATTGATTACCCTTGTAAATGACAATGTAAAACGCATCAGTTTTTGGGTGCTGATCATCAGCGGTGTTTTTACCTTTATTTCTATTTTGTTGATCAACAGTTCCTTACGTTTATCAATTTTTGCCAATCGATTCATCATCAAAACCATGCAAATGGTTGGGGCTACCAAGGCTTTTATTAGAAAACCTTTTGTAAGAAAAAGCATCTTGTTGGGTGTTATTGGTTCGCTGTTAGCGATTGCCGTTTTGGTTGGAATATTATTTTACATTGCTGCTAATTTTCCTGAATTGGATATCTTCAACGAGCCCGTCTTGACTACTTTGGTTCTACTGGGTGTGCTTGTATTAGGTATTTTGATTACTTGGATCAGCACACATTTTGCTACCCAACGCTTTTTAAACCTTAGAACGGACGATTTATATTAATTCTGTGAAGATTCTTTAAATACCAACGAATCAGCTTTTATCCATGAAAAAAAACGAACAAAAACCGGAATTTCTTTTTGATAAAGAAAATTACAAATGGCTATTAATTGGAATTGCTGTCATTACCATCGGATTTATTTTAATGGCAGGTGGCGGTAGTGAGGATCCGAAAGTCTTTAACGAAACTGTTTTTAATTTTCAGCGTATTCGTTTGGCGCCAACGGTGGTATTAATTGGGTTTGGAATCACCATTTATTCTATCTTCAAAAATTCTAAAAAATAAACTCTCTTTTTGATTTTATTTTAAACTAACGACTACAAGAATGGATTTATTTCAAGCATTACTCATTGCATTCATAGAAGGATTAACAGAATACCTTCCTGTTTCTTCAACGGCGCACATGATTTTTACCAGTTCCTTTTTTGGAATTCAAAATGATGATTTTGTAAAACTTTTTCAGGTTTCCATTCAGTTTGGGGCAATACTTGCCGTGGTTGCATTGTATTGGAAAAAGTTTTTTGATTTTAGCAAATTCCATTTCTATATAAAACTGGCTTGTGCTGTACTTCCCGCACTTGTGTTAGGAAAATTATTTGATGATAAAATTGAAGCTATTTTAGGAAACCCCATTCCTATTGCCATTGTGTTGATTTTGGGTGGGGTGGTGTTGATTTTCATCGACAACTATTTCAAAAATCCGATCATCCACACAGAAGATGAAATTTCAATTAAGAAGGCTGTTAGCATTGGTTTTTGGCAATGTTTGGCCATGATGCCTGGAACGAGCAGATCGGCTGCTTCCATCATTGGTGGAATGCAACAAGGATTGACCCGAAAAAATGCGGCTGAATTTTCTTTTTTCTTGGCTGTACCAACGATGCTTGCCGTTACGGTCTATTCTATTTTCTTGAAAACTTATGAAAATACACACCTAAAAGGATACGAACTTTTGATTCAAACCGATAAAGGCATTCAGCTTTTTTTGATTGGGAATCTTGTCGCTTTTGTTGTCGCCATTATGGCAATCAAATTTTTTATTGGAATCATTCATACATACGGATTCAAACCTTGGGGTTACTATAGAATTATTGCCGGAACAGCCCTGTTGATTTATTTCTCTATCCAAAAATAATTGTATTGAAAACAGCGGAAGATTTTCTTGAAGGTCAAATTTTACTAATTGACAAACCCTTAACTTGGAGTTCTTTCCAAGCCGTGAATAAATTAAAATACTTGCTAAAAAGAGAGTTTGACTTGCCAAAAAAATTCAAAATTGGCCATGCCGGCACTTTGGATCCGTTGGCAACAGGACTGCTGATCATTTGCACGGGTAAATTCACCAAAAAAATTACAGAAATTCAATCTCAAACCAAAGAGTACACCGGTACTCTAACGGTTGGCGGAACAACACCTTCTTATGATTTAGAAACAGAAATCAACCAAACCTTTCCAACGGATCATATTACCCCTGAATTAATTCAGCAAACCACGCAATTATTTTTGGGTGAAATCGACCAAAAACCACCTGTTTTTTCAGCTATTAAGAAAGACGGAAAAAGACTATACGAACATGCTAGAGCAGGTGAAGAAGTGGAAATAAGTAGTCGGAAAACGACCATCTACGAATTTGAAATAACCAACATTAACCTACCCAATATTGATTTTAGAGTACAATGCAGCAAAGGAACTTACATTCGTTCCCTAGCTTTTGATTTTGGTATCGCACTGCAATCAGGGGCGCATCTTTCTGCTCTTAGACGTACTAAAATTGGCGATTACGACGTAACAAATGCGCAAAGTCCTGAACAATTTTTACCAAAAATCAACACAAATGAAGTATAATCTCATTCTATTATTTGTCGTAGTATCCTCTTTTTCTTTTGCGCAACAAACCTACGATTCGAAAGAAATCGAAAAGAAAAAAACAACTTTCACACAATTTGATCTTGCCGTTCCGTTGAAGGCCAATGCAAATTATGGAGAAATTAATCAATTTGGCACTCGGAATGATTATTGGTTCTTACCCAATGGTATCAATGCCAAGTTTGGTTATGGCATCCAACATCAAAAATGGGTTTCGGTCAGTGCGCATGTGGGAATCGAATTTATTGGTCGTGAAAAATTAGTAGCGGTTCCTGTGTATGCTAACCTTCGCTTTAGTCCCAATATTGGGTATGGAAACCGAATCGTGCTTCAAGCTGGGTACGGAAAAGGGTTTGCACTTGGTAGAGGGAATCTATCTGGAGAATACAAAAAATTCAGCATCAGTTACGAAGCCGACCAAGACACCAACATTTTCATCGAAGTGTCTGGATACAACCTGCCCATACATAACTCCAATTCGGTGGGATCTCTTAGTATTGGTATTTCCTTACGTACTTTTTAGGCCTTTAATTACAAGCTAAATATTAAAAAAATTGCCTTGATTGTAATAGAATTTCCTACGTAAAATCTTGTGTCGCTTTAAAACAAATGCCAAATCCGTGTAAAATTTTACCAAAAAATTGAACGAGATACCCCTAAAAAAAATAGCGAAAACTAGTACTCATAAAATTTACGAAATGTTTATATTTGCACCATCAAATAGATAAACAACACACCTGATGAAATACAACAGAATCCTTTTAAAACTGAGTGGCGAAGCGCTAATGGGCGATAAACAATATGGAATTGACCCTAAAACACTAGCCGAATATGCCACAGAAATCAAAGCGATACACGACCAAGGAATTGAAATTGCGATTGTCATTGGAGGAGGAAATATTTTTAGAGGTGTTGCAGGAGTAAGCTCGGGTATGGATCGCGTTCAAGGCGATTATATGGGAATGCTAGCAACCGTAATTAACGGTATGGCGCTACAAGGAGCACTTGAAGACAAAGGTTTAAAAACGCGACTTCAAACGGCTTTAAAAATGGAATCGATCGCTGAGCCGTATATCAAACGAAGAGCGGTGCGTCATCTTGAAAAAGGAAGAATTGTTATTTTTGGAGCAGGTACAGGAAATCCCTATTTTACAACCGATACAGCTGCAGTACTAAGAGGTGTTGAAGTAAATGCAGATGTGATATTGAAAGGTACTCGTGTAGATGGTGTGTACACAGCCGATCCTGAAAAAGATAAAAGTGCTACCAAATTTGATTACATCTCGTTTGATGATGTATTGAAGAAAGGATTGAATGTAATGGATACCACGGCGTTTACTTTGAGTCAAGAAAACAAATTGCCAATTGTGGTTTTTGATATGAATCAAAAAGGGAATCTCCTTAAAATTTGTGAAGGACAGAACATTGGAACCGTGGTAAACATATAAATAAAACGTTTGTACAAACTCATCAACTAAAATCATAGAAAAATGACTGAAGAAATTGAATTTATTATCGACGAAGCAAAAGAATCAATGAATGGTTCTATCGATCATTTAGTAAAAGAATTTTTAAATATCCGAGCTGGTAAAGCTTCTCCACAAATGTTGGGAAGTGTTTTTGTTGATTATTATGGATCTCAAACGCCGTTATCTCAAGTTGCCAATTTAAATGTCCCAGATGCTAGAACCATCACTATTCAACCTTTTGAAAAAAGCATGCTTCAAGCCATCGAAAAAGCAATCATGATTGCCAACATTGGGTTTAATCCAATGAACAATGGTGATGTGATCATCATCAGTGTACCACCACTTACAGAAGAGCGTCGTCGTGATTTGGCAAAACAAGCAAAATCAGAAGCGGAAGATGCAAAAATCGGAATTCGAAATGCACGTAAAGATGCCAATACCGACATCAAAAAACTTGAAAAAGAAGGTACATCAGAAGATGCTTGTAAAAGTGCCGAAGATGACATTCAAAAGTTAACCGACACTTTTATTAAAAAAATTGACGAATTATTACTGGCAAAAGAAGCCGAAATAATGAAAGTATAAATTAAAAAATCCGCTTAAAGCGGATTTTTTTATGATTTGAAAACGGTTAGAATAATTAAAATGGAAGCCCAAACAGCTCCATGAATTAGCATACACTTGGTATGGTCTATTTTACCGAATAATTGTCGTATCAAGTGAAACATAAAATAAACAATGCTAATTGGAATGAAGAGATACAACATCAAAACGCCTCCGTTGGGTTGCTTTTCATTTCCAGGAAAAAGTTCGAACATAAGTCCAGCAATCAAAATATAGATCACATAAAATCCGAGTAATATATTTTCTTTTGAGAATTTAGTAAGCATATTATAACTGTATTTGTCTTTCTATTTGTTGTTCCAAAGATATGAATGTTTCGGTTCTGGAAACCCCTTTAATAGGTTGAATTTTTTGAT
Source organism: Flavobacterium sp. (assembly GCA_017984835.1). Classification (GTDB taxonomy): domain Bacteria; phylum Bacteroidota; class Bacteroidia; order Flavobacteriales; family Flavobacteriaceae; genus Flavobacterium. The sequence continues at coordinate 11,007 of JAGNYR010000012.1, forward strand.
TCAGTAATTGCATTAGGTGTTCGTTATCGCGGCAAATAATTTTTATCAAAATACTCCAGTTACCGGTTGTGTAGTGACATTCCAAAACTTCTGGAATTTTTTTCAATTCTTTTACCGCTTCATAATTACTGGAAGCTTTTTCTAAATAAACTCCCACAAATGCCATCGTTTTATAACCCAAAACTTTGGGGTCAATGATGAATTTACTCCCCGAAATAACACCGGCTTCTTCTAGTTTTTTTAATCGTTGGTGAATTGCCGCACCCGAAATTCCAATTCTATTTGCAATCTGTAGAATGGGCTTGCGCGCGTCTTCCATCAAATCCCGAAGAATTTCTTTGTCAATTCCGTCAATTTCTATTTGTAATGAATTTATCTTCATTTGTCTATCATTTGAAACAAAAATACATACTTTAGTTTAAATTATAAACAACAATAGAGAAATTAGTTGCATTAATTTCCGACCAATTGATCGGGGTTGTAACCAATGTAAGGCATGTTTGTTTCTTTGAATTGAACGCCTAAACTTTCTAATTCTTTCAAGATGGGTAGGTATACTTCTTTTTTTATCGGCAGCTGAACGCCTGGAGTCGTTATCTTTTTATTCAAAATTTGCAAAGTTGCCATCGCAACTGGCAGTCCAACTGTTTTTGCCATAGCCGTATACGTCTGATCATCGCCAATACAAACCATTTTTGAGTCGATTTGGTATTGTTTTCCATCCAATTCATAACCAAATTTATGGTACATCACAATCATGTCTTTATCGGATGGACTCAGTGTCCATTGATCCGAAAGAATTTTTTCTAGTATTTGGGCAGGAGTTGCCTTTTTCAATCCAACAATTTTATTGGGATTAAACAAATCAAGTTCAAGTAATTTGTCCCACATAATATCATCCTGCTCAATTCCCAAAGACATTCTCGTTTTTATTTCTACCGAGTCCGTCGGGGAATAAGGTAAAAATAAATTGATAAAATCACGGTAACTGATCGTTTCAGAATTGTCAATAATATAAGAATCATCGGTCATTCCAAGTTGAACAAACATATTCCATGCTTTAGAAAAACCTACCCTACGAATCGTTCCTCGGTACATCGTTAGCACGTCTTGCAATCCATAAATACTTCTATATTTTAACGAATCGCGATTGGCATATCCTTCAAAACGCCCATATCCTTCTACTTCAAGAAATTCGGTTCGTCTAAAAAGTTTGTGATAAGGAATGTATTTGTATTTTCCTTCCTGAATAAATTTGGCAGCACCACCTTGTCCTGCTAACACAACATTTCTGGGTGCCCATGTAAATTTATAATTCCATAGATTGTTATCCGATTCGGGAGCAACTAATCCACCACAAAAAGATTCAAAAAGCAACAATTTCCCCCCTTTATCTTTGATCTCATCAATGATTTTCATGGCACTCATGTGATCAATTCCTGGATCCAAACCAATTTCATTCATAAAAATCAAACCAGCTGCTTTGGCTTGCTCATCAAGTTGAACCATTTCTTCCGAAATATAGGAAGCGGTTACCATGTGTTTTTTATGCGTAATGCAATCTCTTGCGACTTCTATATGAAGATGGGCCGGAAGCATAGAAATGACAACATCTGCTTTGGCTATTTCGCTGTTTCGCTGTTCCGAATTGTAAATATCAAATTGAAGTGGAGTAGCATTGGGATGATTTTTTGTTTTTTTCATCGCCAATTCTATGGACAAATCGGCAATGGTAAGGTGAAGATTTTCTTCTATTGACTTATCTAATAGGTATTGGATCAAAGAGGATGCTGATCGACCAGCTCCAATAATTAATATTGTTCTCATGTGAATTATTTGTGTAACAAATGTAATAATTTGATCTAATTTGAAAACTTTTTTTGTGAAAATCATAATTATTAATCCAAAATTTGTTTTCTTTTTATTATTTATTCAAGTAATTTTGACAAACAAAAATAACGATCATGGATTCAAAAATAAATTTTACAGGCGCAACCCTAGGATTAACAGCCATTGTATTGGGTGCTTTTGGCGCACATTCTCTAAAAGAGGTGTTATCAACTACAGAACTTGCCACATTTGAAACCGGGGTAAAATACCAAATGTACCATGCTTTGTTTTTCTTATTTTTGGGATTGAATCAACAAATTGATCAAAAAATGAAAAAATTGATTTTTTCATTTATTTCTTTTGGAGTTTTATTTTTTTCGGGCTCCATTTATTTATTAGCCACACAAAACGTTACACATCTGAATTTCAAACCTTTTGGAATCATCACACCCATTGGAGGGCTTTTGTTAATTATAGGTTGGGGGCTTTTTGCCAAACAATTTCTATCAAAAAAATCATAAAAATTAAATTAATTACAACGTTGTAGTTAATTATTTTTACCTTTGTAAAAACTTTTACAACAAGACAATTTATTTTTTTATGGAGAACTACGCCAAAATTACGAAATCGATTTCGTTAGAAAAATATGGAATCAAAAATCCCACTGAAATCATCTACAATCCATCGTATGAATTTTTATACAAGGAAGAAATAGATCCTCATTTAAATGGATATGAAAAAGGCCAAGTTTCCGAATTAGGTGCTATAAATGTAATGACTGGAGAATTTACTGGAAGATCCCCAAAAGATAAATATATTGTTGAAGATGCAATTACAAAAGACACCATTTGGTGGAACTCAGAAAAAGCACCAAACGACAACAAACCCATTTCGCAAACTACTTGGAATGCATTGAAAGAAACATCTGTGAAACAATTATCCGGGAAAAGATTGTTTGTTGTAGATGCTTTTTGTGGTGCCAATGAAAACACCCGACTAAAAGTTCGATTCATCATGGAAGTAGCTTGGCAAGCACATTTTGTAAAAAACATGTTTATTCGACCAACTGATGAGGAATTAGACAATTTTGGTGAACCTGATTTTGTAGTCATCAATGCATCCAAAACTTCCTTCAAAGACTTTGAGGAACATAAAATGAATTCTGAAGTTTACGTGGCGTTCAATTTGACTGAAAAAATCCAATTAATTGGCGGTACCTGGTATGGTGGCGAAATGAAAAAAGGATTGTTTTCGATGATGAATTATTATTTACCATTACAAGGAATTGCGTCCATGCATTGTTCGGCTAATAAAGGAGCAAATGGCGATGTCGCTGTATTTTTTGGCTTATCCGGAACGGGTAAAACCACCCTTTCTACCGACCCAAAGAGACAATTAATTGGAGATGACGAGCATGGTTGGGACAACGAAGGAGTTTTTAACTTTGAAGGTGGCTGCTATGCAAAAACCATCGATTTAAGTGCTGAAAACGAACCTGATATTTTTGGCGCTATTAAAAAAGATGCCTTGTTAGAAAACGTAACTTTGGACTCCTCTGGAAAAATAGACTTTAAGGACGGATCTGTTACTCAAAACACGAGGGTTTCCTATCCAATCAACCACATCCATAACATTGTAAAACCCATTTCAAAAGCGGGAGCTGCCAACAAAGTGATCTTTTTAACCGCAGATGCTTTTGGAGTCATTCCCCCGGTTTCAAAATTAACTCCCCAACAAACTAAATACTATTTTCTATCTGGATTTACCGCAAAATTAGCAGGTACAGAGCGAGGTGTCACTGAACCCCAACCTACTTTTTCTGCTTGTTTTGGAAAAGCCTTTTTATCGCTACACCCTACAAAATATGGAGAAGAATTAGTTAAAAAAATGGAGGCCAATCAGGCCACTGCCTATATGGTCAACACCGGCTGGAACGGAACAGGTAAGCGTATTTCCATCAAAGATACCCGCGCCATTATTGATGCCATTCTTGACGGATCGATTGAAAAAGCAGCAACAAAGAACATTCCTATCTTTAATTTTGAAGTGCCGCTGGCATTGCACGATGTGGATGCAAACATTTTAGACCCAAGAAATACCTATGAAAATGAGTCCGTTTGGTCTGAAAAAGCAGAAAAATTAGCGCATCTATTTGTCAATAATTTCAAACAATATACGGACAACAAAGAAGGCGAAGCACTCGTTAATGCGGGTCCGCAAGTATAGATAACAAACTCAGCTTAATAAAACCTCAACACAATACGAGGTAATGTTGCAAAAAAAAACCCAAAATCATTGATTTTGGGTTTTTTGTATATGGGATGGGATAATTACTTTCCTTTATTTGCTTCAGCAACATACTTTTCTAACGCCATCGTCATGGAAGGAGTCTCAGGTGTAGGAGCCAAAATATCGATGCGCAAACCATGGTCTAACGCTTCTTTTTGTGTGGTGCTTCCAAAAACAGCGATACGGGTATCGTTTTGTTTAAAATCAGGGAAGTTTTTAAATAACGATTTGATTCCAGTCGGACTAAAAAACGCTAGAATATCAAAATATACATTGGCTAAATCAGACAAGTCACTCATTACCGTATTGTAAAAAATACCTTGTGTCCAATTTAATTTCAATGCATCCAATGTTTGAGGGATATCAAAGTTCAATTGATCCGATGAAGGAAGTAAAAATTTCTCTTCTTTGTATTTTTTGAACAAGGTAGTCATGTCAACAAAATCTTTCTGACCCACATAGATTTTACGCTTTCTGTACACTACGTATTTTTGAAGGTAATAAGCAATGGCTTCTGACTGACAAAAATATTTTAAATCTTCCGGAACTTTATAACGCATTTCTTCGGCCGCTCTAAAAAAATGATCTACTGCATTTTTACTTGACAAAATAATTGCCGAAAAATGGTTCAAATCTATTTTTTGAGCTCTTATGTCTTTTGCACTTAAACCTTCCACATGAATGAAGGGTCTAAATTCAATCTTTACCTTATGCTTTTGTTGCAAATCAAAATAAGGAGAATTTTCTACTTTAGGTTCTGGCTGTGAAACCAAAATCGTTTTCACTTTCAATTTTGACATGTACTTTTTAATTTTTCTTAATCAAATAATAGACGAAATAGTAGGGTGCTATTTCAAAGGCGCAAAGATACAAAATAAAATAAAACAATTTACTTAATACAAAATTTTGATATCTCACAAATGTGATGGCATAAGTAAAGAGATTAATCCCGATAAGCAAGACAGATAAAGGGACGATCAAAGCATGAGAAAGCCCAGGATTGTAATAGATGACAACTGTTAAAGGAAGCAGCAACAATCCAACATAAGTTCTATAATTAACTTTAGTCAAATTGTATTCATCCATTATTTCCTCTATGCCAAAAATAGTTGCGACGATCTTTTCGATTAAATATTTCACCAAAATAAACACCGTTAACAACGTCGAGATTCTGATGAAAAGCACCCAATCTGAGGGTATTGCCAATCCATAATAAACAGCAACCAATTGGATAAAAAAGGCCAAAGAAATGATGTTGACAATGAAAATAAAAATGGTAAAAAGACTCAATATATTACTACTGTCTTTATAGATGCGGTGGTATTTATCGGATACAATGATTCGGCTGAAATCAAAAAAACGTTTTTCGAAGGTAGATTTGATAAAAACAACCAACAACAAAGCCAAGAGAAACATCATAAATGCCCAATCTTTGCTTTCTATTATTCTGTACTGTAAATCAAGTAAAATCATCGAAGCAAAATTAGTAATTTTTCTTTGTTGATACTATTATTATATTATTAAGATTAACAAAATATAATTTGATTATTTTTGTCAAAATTTTATTTGTCAAATATGAACTGCGGCATCGTAATTATTCCAACTTATAACGAAATTGAGAACATCGAGAGTATCATTCGAGCTACTTTTTCGCTTCACAAAGAATTTCATATTTTAATTGTTGACGATAATTCTCCCGACAAGACTTTTGACAAAGTGAAGGCACTCCAAGCTGAGTTTTCAGACCGTCTGTTTCTTGAAGTAAGAACCAAAAAAGCGGGTTTAGGAACGGCTTACGTTCATGGTTTTAAATGGGCATTAGCAAGAACTTATGAATTTATTTATGAAATGGATGCCGATTTTTCACACAACCCACACGATTTAGAAAAACTACACGATTCGTGTCATTTATCGGGCGCTGACTTATCGATTGGATCAAGATATGTGACAGGTGTAAATGTAGTAAACTGGCCATTAAGCAGGGTATTGCTCTCTTATTTTGCATCGGTTTATGTGCGAATGATAACCGGCATGAAAATCATGGATACCACAGCCGGATTCATTTGTTATAACAGAAAAGTACTCGAACAAATAGATTTGGATCGAATTAAATTTATTGGCTACGCCTTTCAAATTGAAATGAAATACAGAGCTTTTTCAAAAAACTTTGTGCTACATGAAGTACCCGTAATTTTTACAGACCGCACAAAAGGTCAGTCAAAAATGAGTGGTTCAATCATCAAAGAAGCCATATTTGGCGTAGTGTCTTTACGTATTAGAAAATTATTTAATCAGCTGTAATATGAGTTCAATTTTAATTAAAAATGCAAAAATCGTAAACGAAGGCGTTATTTTTGAAGGCGATGTATTGATAGAAAACGAATTCATAGTTGAAATTTCAAGTCAAATCAGCTCAAGAGAACAGGATCAAGTAATTGATGCCAAAGGGAATTATCTCATTCCGGGCGCTATAGATGATCAGGTGCATTTTAGAGAACCTGGATTGACGCACAAAGGCACCATCGAAAGCGAATCCAGAGCTGCCATTGCTGGAGGTATCACTTCATTTATTGAACAACCGAATACCGTTCCAAATGCGGTAACCCAAGAATTATTAGAACAAAAATACCAAATTGCGGCCGCTACTTCGTATGCCAATTACTCATTCATGATGGGCGGGACCAACGACAATTTAGAGGAGGTTTTGAAAACCAATCCTAGAAATGTGGCAGGTATTAAATTGTTTTTAGGTTCCTCAACCGGAAACATGCTGGTAGATAATGAAGAAACGTTAGAGAAAATATTTTCAAGCACCAAAATGTTGATTGCTGTTCATTGTGAAGATGAATCAACCATCCGAAAAAATTTGGAACACTATAAAAATGAATTTGGAAACGACATTCCGGTTACTGTTCATCATTTAATTAGAAGTGAAGAAGCATGCTACTTATCGTCTTCAAAAGCAATAGAATTAGCCAAAAAAACAGGAGCACGACTGCATATATTTCATCTTTCAACTGCCAAAGAAATGGCTTTGTTTACAAATGAAATTCCACTAGAAGAAAAACAAATTACAGCCGAAGTATGTTTGCATCACTTATGGTTTACCAATGACGATTATGCAACCAAAGGCAATTTTATCAAATGGAATCCTGCTGTTAAAACGGCAAACGACCGTGAGGCGCTTTGGAAAGCCTTATTGGATGACACGATTGACGTCATAGCAACCGATCATGCCCCACATACCTTAGAAGAAAAATCAAAAAAATATTCAGAAGCTCCTTCCGGTGGACCACTCGTACAACACGCTTTAGTGGCCCTTTTTGAAGCCCATTTACAAGGAAAAATCTCCGTAGAGAAAATTGTAGAGAAATTTTGCCATAACCCTGCCAAAATCTTCAAAATTGAAAAACGCGGATTTATTAAAGTTGGCTATTACGCCGATTTAGCACTTGTAGATTGCCAAAATGCTTGGGAAGTTTCTAAAGAAAACATACTTTATCAATGCGGTTGGTCTCCGTTTGAAGGCACCCGATTTAATTCGAAAGTAACCCATACCATTTTGAACGGTCAATTGGTTTTTGAAAACGATAAAAAAAGTACCATCAAAGCGGGACAACGCCTACTTTTTGACAGAAATTAATTCAATTATGAAAAAAATAGCCCTTTTAATAAGCATACTTTTTTGCTTTTCTAGTTGTAAAAACGAAACCGTAAAAGAACCTAAAAAGCGTATCGATAGAGATCAAATGATTGAAATGATTTATGATTTATCGGTTTTAGAAGCTTTGAAATCTCAAACTATGGGGCAACAAACCAATTACCCTAAACCATTTGAATTACTCAAAGAAAAATACAAAATTGACAGTTTAACCTTTGTAGAAAACACTCATTTCTATGCTTCCGACCTAGAAGATTATAAAAAAATGTACAACGAGGTGAAAAAAAAGCTGGATGCTGAAACGGCCAAACTTGATAACAGCGGCCAAAAAGCACCCGAAAATATCGAACAAGACATCATCAAATAATACGTTAAACTAGTCAATCCAAAATAGCGAAGAGGCAATTCCGTCGATCAAAAACTTCCCTTTTGAAGTAGTTTTGAGTATTTCATTTTCTAGTATTAATTGACCATTATCGCAAAATTTTGTGGCATTTTTCTTTAAATAATGTACGTATTCTGGACCAAAATCAGATGCAATTTTTGCCAGTGAAACTCCCCAAATGGTTCGCAAACCCGTCATGATGTATTCATTGTATTGATCAGAAAGCGTTAATACTTCCTTCTCTGATGGCAATTCATTATTTTCTATACTAGTGATGTACTTTGAATTGTTTGAAACATTCCACCCCCTCACCTTTCCATCAAAACTATGTGCAGACGGACCAATTCCGATGTATTTTTTTCCCAACCAATAACTCGAATTGTTTTTAGAAAAATAATTTTCTTTTCCAAAATTGGAGAATTCGTACTGGATAAAACCCTTTTCGGTGAGTGTATCAACCAGAATCTGAAAATGCTCTTGGGCAACTTCATCGTCGGGTGGTGTGATCATTCCTTTTTGAATAAACGAATGCAAAGCTGTTTTGGGTTCAACCGTCAGTGCATAACTGGAAATATGTGGGATATTGAAAGCCAAAGCTGTTTCGATGTTTTGACGCCATTTTTCATGACTCATTCCTGGAATTCCATAAATTAAATCAATGGAAATATTGTCAAAATAACGGGTCGCCCATGCAATTGATTGCTGGGCTTCTTTTGCATGGTGTGCGCGATTCATTAATTGTAAATCGTCGTCAAAAAAAGATTGAACGCCAATACTTAATCGATTTACAGGAGATGCCGAAAGCGCTACAATATAATCGCTAGACAGATCATCTGGATTGGCTTCTAACGTGATTTCTGGATCTTGAACGACCGAATAATTGGAATAAACGGTTGTGATTAAAAAATCAATATCTTCAATAGTTAATATAGAAGGCGTACCTCCTCCAAAATAAATGGTTTCAATGAAATCCTCTTTGGCTTCAACCTTGCGCAATTGGATTTCTTTTGCCAATGCCAAAACCATTTGGTCTTTCTTTTTTGTAGAAGTCGAAAAATGAAAGTCACAATAGTGACAAGCTTGTTTACAAAAAGGGATATGTATGTAGATGCCTGACATGAGAATTAATCTGAATAAAACTTAAAAGCACCATCTGTAACATTAATAATATCGGAAGAGTTATTTGGATTTACGGCTTTAAAATTGAAACCTCCTTTAATCGTATAACTATACCCTATTTGAGGAGGCCCATAAAAAATATTATTTTTTTCTAAAATAGTAAAAGAACCTTCTGTGGTAGTATAATAATCATATGCTAAAGTAGTAGCATTGAATTTGGATATTCTAATGTTATTTGGTGAAGCGTTATTCAAAATAGTGTAATTACCTAATCCCAATTGATCTATATCATCGATAAAAAGGGATACGCGATATTCTGCATCACTATAAAAGTGCACGATTCGGGAAGCAGGAGTCGATCCATGGTTAAAAAAATAATTATCATAACTAACCGTACCATGATAGAAAGTAGGATAACTATACCAATTCGTATTATTTAACTTAGTGGAACATCCCAAATTATGAAATCTTGTATCACCATTATAATGTTCTCGCTCTTCATATTCTAGCCTAAAACTTCCGCTTACATCAACTGAATTTGAACTGAGATCGTATCTATCTGTAAATAACTTGCCACTAAAAGTCGCAAATACTTTTTTGTTTATTGTGTCTACGTCAACTAGATCGACATTAAAATAATTCGAACTATTATAATAATAACTGTTTCTTGAGGGGTTTGCTAATTGATTTGTTCTAGAATCAATAAAATTTCCATATTCATCAAAAAATAAATTAAAATCTTGTCCGGTTGATGTGTATGCATACATCCAAAAAGAATGTTCAATTTTCTCAAAATGTACATTACTTAAGTCTACCGATTGGACTTGATGGTCAAAATTGTATTTAATAAAATTAGCGCCAGTTTCGTCACCATTTGTATTGCAACTAGTATAAAATAGTACAATAAAAAGAGTACCTACGAAAAGTTTCAAATTTTTCATAATCATTATTATTTTACTCTGTTTTCATTTTGCTTCACAAAAGCATCCCAACCAGAATAACTTTTGGTTCCAACTACTTTCCCCGAATTAAAAAAATGACAAACAGCCGCAGCCAAACCATCGGTGGAGTCAAGGTTTTTAGGTAATTCTTTTAACCCTAATAATTGCTGCAACATTTTGGCAACTTGTTCTTTACTTGCGTTTCCATTGCCCGTAATGGCCATTTTTATTTTTTTGGGCTCGTATTCGGTAATCGGAATTTGTCGCGATAATCCAGCCGCCATAGCAACTCCTTGCGCCCTACCCAACTTTAACATGGATTGCACATTTTTACCGAAAAAAGGCGCCTCAATAGCAATTTCATCCGGATGATGTGTTTCTATCAATTCAATCGTGCGCTCAAAAATGACTTTAAGTTTGGTGTAATGGTCATCGTATTTATTTAAAATCAATTCGTTTAATTGAATAAATTCCATTTTTTTATTGACTACTCTAATCAATCCAAAACCCATAATGGTCGTTCCGGGGTCAATGCCTAATATGATGCGTTCGTTTGCCAATTTTTATTTAAAGTTTTGTTTCTTTGCACTAATGATTTCAATTCCTCACAAAGCTAAACAATTCAGTTTATTTACGGTCAAACTTTTGGTTGTAATTGGTGCCTTTTATTTTATCTATCAACAAATTGCAAACAAACCAGCACTCAATTGGGAAAATTCAAAACGTTTTATTTTTGAAAAAACCAATTCATTGGAATTTGTGGTGATTGTCTTATTTAGTATTGCCAATCGTTTTCTGGAAATACTCAAATGGCAAAATTTGGTTTCTTCTTTTCAAAAAATCACCTTACTTCAATCTACAGAACAAGTGCTGAGTGCATTAACACTAGGTGTTTTTACTCCCTACGGTGTGGGTGAATACCTCGGAAAAACATTGTATTACACAAAAGACAAAGCTAAAAAAATAGTGTTGTTGAACTTAATTTGCAATGGAATACAAATGGTAATGATCGGTTTGTTTGGTTGGATCGGTTGTATCGCTTTGGGATTTTATAAATGGAGTTGGGTCTTACTTTGTGTTGTCGTATTGGTACTAATCATTCTCCTACTCGTCAAAAAAAGCAAAAACAAATTGGGAGCTATTGGGGCATTTATCAGCTCCTTCTCCTTTATTTCTAGCACCATTCACAGAAAAAATATTGCCTACGGTTTTTTACGATTCATCGCCTTGACCCATCAGTTTTATTTTTTATTAATCACTTTTGATGTGTTTGTGCCCTATTTCACCCTGATTGCAACCATTTCAATAGTCTATTTATTAGCCAATGCGCTACCTAGTTTCCAACTTTTTGATTTTGCCGTAAAAGGAAGCGTTGCCGTTTATTTCTTCGGCCAACTGGGTATAAACGAATGGTTGGTGGTTTTTATAAGCTCCCTTATGTGGTTGCTTAATGTGGTTGCTCCCGTGATCATTGGAAGTTATTTTGTGATCAAGTACAAAACAAAATAGGGTTATTTTTCTGACTTAATGATGACTGGCAAAACAAACTGAGTTTTCACAGGGATTCCGCGTTTTATTGCTGGATGAACCTCTGGAAAATCGATTAATTTTGATTTTAAAATACTATCTATTTTTATCGTGTCATACGCCACGCTGTCTTTTTGAAATTGCGGCTCAAATAAAAGGGTTGCATCTGGATTGATGGTCACTTTTACTTCAATCGTATCTAAGTCGGGATACAATATTGCAAGGGTGTCATTCGCCAATTTTTGTTGGATCGTACTTGCCATAAATTCGAAGAAACATTGCTTTCTTAGGTTTTCATCCGATAATTTATCACAATCCACAAAGGAGGGATATTCATCGACCTGATTCCAATTGATTTCTTTGATTTGCTGCTTGAACAATTCCTGTTCATTGGGAACTTTGTTTTCAAACAATTGACAAGAAAACAAAATAAAACAACTAAAAAGAAGGCTGATTTTTTTCAATGGGATTACTTTTTAGAGTTTACGTATTCTGAGTACATTTTGTTAAACTTGCTTTCTATGTTTTGTTTTGAAGTTCTAATTTGCTTTTATATTAGGAAGCCATTCGAAACTAACTGATTTCAAAAATACAAAATAATTTTAAAATTGAATTGTAATAAAAGCAAAAAAGCCATCCACAATAAAGTGGAAAGCTTTTCATTGGTCTAACTACTAAACCGTGTTCCGATAAATCGGAACGAAAACAACACAACTATTTTGAATGTTTGAATAAATACTACAATTCATTTTCAACATTTCATTTACTATTTTGGGCAAAAAAGCACTTTGTTTCCAAAGTGCTTTTTAATAATTCCCAATTTAGCGGTCTGGACGGGACTCGAACCCGCGACCCCATGCGTGACAGGCATGTATTCTAACCAACTGAACTACCAAACCATCGCTTTATTGCGGTTGCAAATATACAACCGTTTTTTAGTTTTCCAACTATTTTACTGATTTTTTTTGATTTTATTTATACCCTATCAACCAAACATTTGTTTTTCAGCCAAATAAGTTGTCAAAACTTTCTCAAATGGATCACCTACATTAACTTCAACGTACTTTATTTTATTTTGCGCACAAATTAAAGATAGTTTTTTGAAGTATTCGGTCACTTTCTTTTCATAGGCCTCTTGAACATTTTGAGCAAAAACAGCAACTGTTTCGCCTGTTTCAACATCTACAAAACGTCTAGGAGTATCGTCAAAATCGAATGCTAGCTCTCTCTTTTGATCAACAACGTGAAAAAGAACTACTTTGTGCTTGTTGTGTTTTAAATGCTGTAGCGCGTTAAATAACGCTTCGTCATTTTCCAATTGAAACATGTCGGTAAACAATAAGATCATCGAACGACGGTGGATTTTTTCGGCAATTTGATGAAGAAAGGAAATGGTATTTGTGCTTTTTACCATTTTGGGCAATTCAAGCACGTTTTCTAACTGGTTCAACAACATGCGGTGGTGGCGATCACTTCCTTTTTCGGGCGCATAAAATTCATAGGTGTCTGAAAACACACTAAGTCCTACCGCATCACGTTGTTTTTTTAATAGGTTCATCAAAACCGCAGCGGCCAATACAGAAAATCCGATTTTGGAATTGTAAAACTCTTTGGTATTTTCTACTTTCGGAAAGTGCATGGAAGAAGAATTATCTAGGATGATATGACATCTCAGGTTGGTTTCTTCTTCAAATCGTTTGGTATACAATCGATCGGTCTTTGCAAACAATTTCCAATCAATGTGTTTGGTGCTTTCGCCAGGATTATAGACTTTATGCTCGGCAAACTCTGCTGAAAATCCATGAAACGGACTTTTGTGCATTCCCGAAATGAAGCCTTCCACCACTTGGTTGGCAATCAATTCCAAATGTTTGAATCCCGAAATAAGTTCTTTTTGTTCATCAATCTTCATAGCTCAAAGATAAATTGAAAAATTGAAATCGAGTTGTTTTTTTGATATAAAAAAAGGCTTAACTTTCGTTAAACCTTTCTTCTTTAAACTATTTCGATTTATAGCAATGCATCAATTGCATCGGTATATGTTTTCTTAGGAGCTACACCTACTTGGCGACCTACAACTTCTCCGTTTTGAAAAATCAATACAGTTGGGATGTTTCGAACACCATACTTTGCAGCAAATTCTTGGTTTGCGTCAACATCTACTTTACCCACAACGGCTTTTCCGTCATATTCTGAGTGAATTTCGTCAATAACTGGTCCAACCATTCTACAGGGTCCGCACCAAGCTGCCCAAAAATCTACTACTACTGGTTTGTCTGATTTCAATACTACTTCATCAAAAGTAGCATCTGTGATTGCTAATGCCATATTTTATGTTTTTCGTTTATTAATTTTGAACTACAAAGATAAGGAAAGATTTTACTTATTCATTGCATCCAAATTGGTTTTCATTATTCGTATATATAATAAATTGATAGTTAATTCAATCTAAAATGCACCTTAAGCTTTTCGAGATCAGCTAATAACTCTTTCGAAATTTTCACTTTCATTCGTCTGCTTGGCATTTCTAACCTGGTAACTACTTTATTTTCCTCTATGATTTCGGGTACTTCAGCAACACTGTCTTCCAATTCCATATCCGATTGGGCATCGACATTATCAATGTCTATTTCCGAATTTGATTCTAATGAAAGAACTTCCTTGACCGGAATAACCTCCACTTTTTTAATTATTTTTTCAATTTCCAGAACTTCAAAAACAACCGAATTATCTCCGGGATTGGCTTTGAAAACGGCATCCATTTCTTGAAGTAAATTTTGCTTCAAATCATAAATATTAAGTTGAATAGCAATCTTTTTTGCAAAACTTGGAAGCACATCAGCTAATAATTTTGCGTCCTGAAAGGTGATTTGCGGATCCGATTTTTTACCTGTTTCTCGATTTACCCACCCGTCTTTAACTCCAATTTTAAAGTAAATGAACTGATTGTTTACTAAATAATGTCTGAATTTTAAATACTCTTCGTTAAATATTCTAAAGTCATGACTTTCATCATATCCTTCCAAAGTAAACATGGCCCAATCTTTTCCATTTTTTCCGGTTCGGTACTGTACATTGGTTACAATTCCGCCAAAAGTGAGTGATTTTCCGACGAGCGATTCGAGGTTTTTCAATTGAAATAAGCGCACATTGCAAAAGTGTCTCATTTCAAATCGATAATCATCCAGCGGATGTCCAGAGATGTAGATTCCGACAACTTCCTTTTCTTTGGCTAATTTTTCCATGGTGCTCCAATCCTCGCAAGGCGGCACAATTGGCTCGGCAATTTGTACTTCGCTGGTTTCACCAAACAAACTTACTTGAGACGAATTTTCATTTTCTTGGAATTTAGAACCGTACCGAATCGCTTTTTCTAAAAACGTGATTCCTTCACCTTCCATATGAAAATACTGCGCTCTGTGGGTTCCTTCAAAACAATCAAATCCACCTGCAAAAGCCAAACTTTCGAATGCTTTTTTATTGGCAGCCCGTAAATCGATTTTTTTAGCCAAATCAAAGATGGATCTATAAGGACCCTCTTTTCTATTTTGCACGATGGTATCAACCGCGTTGGCTCCAACTCCTTTCACAGCACCCATTCCGAATCGAACGGCATACTGATCATTTACTGTGAATTTATAGAAGGATTCGTTAACGTCGGGACCCAAAACATTCAATCCCATGCGCTTACACTCTTCCATAAAAAAGGAAACTTGCTTGATGTCGTTCATGTTATTAGAAAGCACAGCAGCCATATATTCTGCAGGATAGTTGGCTTTCAAATAGGCTGTTTGATACGCAATCCAAGCATAACAGGTAGAATGCGATTTATTGAACGCATATTCTGCAAAAGCTTCCCAATCTTTCCAGATTTTTTCTAATTTATCTTCGGCATGACCTTTGGCAGCGGCTTGTGAAATAAATTTAGGTTTCATTTTATCCAAGACATCGCGTTGTTTTTTCCCCATGGCTTTACGCAATACATCGGCATCACCCTTAGAAAAATCTGCGAGTTTTTGGGACAAAAGCATTACTTGCTCTTGGTATACGGTAATTCCGTAGGTGTCTTTCAATAATTCTTCACAGGCATCGAGATCGTATACAATTTCTTCTTCCCCATTTTTTCTTTTAATGAAACTAGGGATATATGCGATAGGCCCAGGTCGATACAAAGCGTTCATGGCAATCAAATCGGGAAAAACCGTAGGCTTTAATTCCTTCATGTATTTTTGCATTCCGGGACTCTCGTATTGAAAAATACCGACCGTTTCTCCGCGCTGAAAAAGTTCATAGGTTTTGAGATCGTCAATTGGAAACTCATCCGGATTGATTTCTATTCCGGTTCTGTATTTGACTAATTTTACCGTATCTTTTATCAGGGTAAGGGTTTTCAATCCCAAAAAGTCCATTTTGAGCAAACCCGCACTTTCTACAACCGAATTGTCAAATTGAGTTACGTATAAGTCCGAATCTTTGGCTGTAGCAACGGGAACAAAATTTGTAATATCGTCGGGGGTAATGATCACACCGCAGGCATGAATACCTGTATTTCTTAAATTACCTTCTAGTACTTGCGCTTGTTGAATGGTTTCGCCACCCAAATCGCTTGCTTTTCCTAAGGCAATTAATTCTTTTACTTTATCAAAATCTTCTGGACGTAAAGCTGCTTTTAGCTTTGCATCATCCATGGAGAATATTTTGGCTAAATTTAATGTGGTAGGGATTAATTTTGCAATTTTATCCGCTTCAAACAAGGGCAAATCAAGCACACGAGCCGTGTCTCTAACGGATGATTTTGCTGCCATGGTACCATAAGTAATGATTTGGGCAACTTGTTTGGATCCGTATTTATTGATCACATAATCCATTACACTACTCCTACCTTCATCATCAAAATCGATATCAATATCGGGAAGAGAAACCCTGTCTGGATTCAGAAAACGCTCAAAAAGCAAGTTGTATTTCAGGGGGTCAATATTGGTGATTCCGAGGCAATAGGCCACCACCGATCCTGCGGCAGAACCACGCCCTGGACCCACAGAAACGCCCATCTTGCGTGCAGCGGCTATGAAATCTTGAACAATTAAAAAATACCCTGGATACCCTGAGTTTTCTATCGTCAATAATTCAAAATCGATTCGTTCTTGAATTTCGTCTGTGATTTCTCCGTAGCGCTTGCGAGCACCATTGAATGTGAGGAATTTTAAATAGGAATTTTCTCCTCTTTTGCCACCGTCTTCTGTATCTTCTGAGATGATAAATTCGGATGGAATTTCAAACTTAGGCAATAATACGTCACGAGCTAATGAATAGATTTCGATTTTGTCCGTAATTTCTTTACAGTTTTGGATGGATTCTGGAATATCGGCAAACGCCTTCTTCATTTCATCACCCGATTTGAAATAATATTCTTGATTGGGCAACCCAAATCGGAATCCTCTTCCACGTCCTATCGGTGTAGCTTGTTTTTCACCATCCCGTACACACAATAAAATATCATGTGCATTGGCGTCTTGTTTATCGATGTAAAAGGTATTGTTGGTTGCAACAATTTTTACCTCGTGTTTTTTGGCCAAAGCAATCAAAGATTGGTTGACCCTGTTTTCGTCTTCTTGATTGTGTCGGGTGACTTCTGCATACAAATCGTCGCCAAATTGATTTTTCCACCAAAGGAGCGCTTCTTCTGCCTGATTTTCTCCCACATTTAGTAGTTTACTCGGAACTTCTCCGTACAAACTACCTGTTAAGCAAATGAGGTCTTCTTTGTATTCTTGAATGATTTTACGATCAATTCGGGGCACATAATAAAATCCATCTGTAAATGCGATGGAAGACATTTTGGCCAAATTATGGTACCCTTTTTTATTTTTCGCCAATAATACCACTTGATATCCGTTGTCTTTTCGACTTTTATCCAAATGATTATCACAAACGAAAAACTCACACCCAACAATCGGTTTGATGATGGTTTCTTGTGGCGTTTCGCCAGCTTCGATCGATTCTTTATTTTTTGCTTCTGCTGATTTATTATGATTTAAAATATCTCTTACAAAATGGAAGGCTCCCATCATGTTTCCGATATCGGTCATGGCAACAGCGGGCATTTTGTTTTTTACAGCTGCACTGACAAGGTCTTTGACAGAAACCGTAGATTGTAAAACAGAAAATTGGGTATGATTGTGCAAATGAACAAAATCAACCGATTGCAATAATTCCTTATTGTCAGAAAGAGTTTTGTTCGAGATGGGTGTATGCTCTTTTTCACCAAATTGCTGGCGAATTTTATCTGATGCTACTTTGAGATTGATATGTTTTAACCCAATTAACGGAATCGTTTGTGGGTTTTTTTCATTAAAATCCCTAAAATAATCAGCAGGAACATCCAATTCCTCTTTGGTAAAAACTTGCCTTTTTATTAATTCTAAGAAACAACGGGTGGTCGCTTCAACGTCGGCAGTTGCATTGTGGGCCTCTGCAAACGGTTGGTTGAATAAGTATTGATGTAACTCGGTAAGTGTAGGCAGTTTGAATCTACCTCCACGTCCGCCGGGTAATTTTAATAAGTTGGCTGTAACTTCTGTACAAGTGTCTAAAACTGGCATTGAGCTCAAGGGTGATTCCATACCCAAGCGGTAAAATTCGGCGCCCATGATATTGAGGTCAAATCCTACATTTTGTCCAACAATAAATTTTGCTTTTGCAAGCGCTTGGTTGAATTTTTCTACCATTTCTGCCAAAGGAATTCCTTCTTTTTGGGCTAATTCTGTAGAAATTCCATGCACTTTTTCGGCATCGAAGGGAATGTTATATCCTTCTGGTTGAATTAAATAATCTTGGTGTTCCAACAGATTTCCCATGGCGTCGTGTATTTGCCAAGCAATTTGTACACAACGAGGCCAGTTGTCTGAATCGGACAAAGGCGCTGACCAGTTTTTGGGTAATCCTGTGGTTTCGGTATCGAATATTAAATACATCTAGAAGTAATTAGGGATTCATAATTAGTCCTTTAAAAAGGAACTAATTATTAATACTTCAAAAGTACATTTTAAGGTTTAATTTGTCAATTTTAGTTATTAACAAAAGTAAAAATGAAGGGCTTTTGTAGCCCCGATTGGAGTGAAAATCCTTTTTGTCCCGATTCTTTTAGGGGCAAAAAGATTGCAACAAAAAGCGGGAAAAGGGATTGTAGGTAAAACCCGAGCCATTGGCTTCAAATAAAAAAGCCACACATTGCTGTATGGCTTTTTGTATAATTTAGGCTTAAACTAGTATCTACCTCTGTTTCCTCCACCATTATTGTCTCTGTTTCCACCACCGTAGCTTCCACCACCGCGTGAATTTCCACCACCATTATAACCTCCACGGTCATTGTTGAAAGATCTTCTTTCTCCTTCTGGTTTTGGTTCTGACTTGTTTACAACTATCGTTCTACCTTCAACAGTAGCTCCGTTTAGTTCTGTAATTGCTTTTTGTGCCTCTTCGTCATTTTCCATTTCAATAAAACCGAATCCTTTACTTCTTCCAGTAAATTTATCCGTAATAATTTTAACAGAACTTACCGATCCGTATACTTCAAAAGACTCTCTTAAATCTGCTTCGTCTATGCTAAACGGAAGGCTTCCAACAAAAATGTTCATATATTTATTTTAAAAATTTGATTACAAAGGTAGGCTATTTAAATGGACGGATGCTTTATTTTGATTTAATTAACAGAAATAAAAAAAATCCAATCAATTACGATTGGATTTAATTACTTGATTACAAGTGTATTTTGTTAAGGAACTACCGTGATAGGCACCTTGTAGAACGTTCCGTATTGAAAATTAAGGAGATCCGTAATTTGTGGATCGATCACGTTTTGCACGGCATTGAATTTAAATGTCCCAGAGATGGTTTTTCCGTCGTTTTCTGTAATTTCAATTTCGCCATTACTCCCCATGGTGTTAAGAACTTTGAATTTTGCTGCGCTGTTTCCTCCAGAAATCGTGATGATATCACCCGGAGCATAAAAATTTCCTGGCGAAGCAATTTTAACTTGAGTCACTTTACCGGCAGCAGTAATGATGGCCACTTTTAGTCCCGATCCATTTCCTGTAGTAGTAGTTTCATGTGAAGTATTACAAACATATTCACCGTTTACTAGTGTACAATCTGAAGTATAATTAGCGCCTACATTTATCAATGGCGTTTGAGCTGCAGCGACAGCCCCTTCAATTGGTTCTGTTGAAAAAACAGTTGAAGCACCGGCAACTAATGTATTAAATGATGCGTTGGTCGCAGGATTTTCAGTTCCGAAGTAATAGGTTCCTACATCAGAAGATGCTACATCCATGGTTAAAGTTTCACCTATGTTATTGGCAACAATAGTAAGTTGTCCGGTAGCTGCTGATTCTTGAGCAGACATTTGGTTGGCTTTCCATAAAACATTGTCTTTGTATGCTTGAAGACCCGGATTATTGAATTGAACAATATCTGAGCATGAAACAAGTACAACGGCCATTAACAGTAAAGAAGCTATTTTTCTCATTGTAATAATTAATTATATTCCTTACAAAAATAGTTTTTTTGTTGGACTATCAAATGAAAAATGAAAAAAAACGTATTTTTAGCACGTGTAGTTGTTTGAATAAGAATTTTTTATATCTTTGCACCCTTAATTAATCGAGGTCGAGCACCTCACAATTTAATCAAAAGATTATGTCAGTAAAAATTAGATTACAAAGACACGGTAAAAAACAAAAACCTTTTTACTGGATCGTAGCAGCTGATGCTAGATCAAAAAGAGATGGTAAATACCTTGAAAAATTAGGTATCTATAACCCAAACACGAATCCTGCAACTGTTGATTTAAACCTTGACAAAGCGGTTCAATGGCTTCATAACGGAGCACAACCAACGGATACTGCAAGAGCTATTCTTTCTTACAAAGGAGCTTTATTGAAACACCACCTTGATGGAGGAGTTCGTAAAGGAGCTTTGACTCAAGAACAAGCGGATGCAAAATTAGCTGCTTGGTTAGAATCAAAAGCAACGAAAGTTGACGCTAAAAAAGACGGATTATCAAAAGCACAACAAGCTGCTAAAGCGAAAGCATTAAAAGCTGAAAAAGAAGCGAATGAGAAACGTATCAAAGCTGCTGCTGATGCATTAAAAGCTGCAGAAGTTGTAGAAGAAGAAGCTAGTTCTGAAGAAGAAGTTG
>JAGNYR010000012.1:32057-41166 GCA_017984835.1 Flavobacterium sp.
AGAAGAAGTTGCTACTGAAGAAGCTGTAGTTGAAGAAACTCCAGTTGCTGAAGAAGTTGCTGCTACTGAAGAAGTTGTTGCTGAGGAAGCTCCTGCAACAGAGAATGAAACTACAGAAGAAACAGAAGCATAATTTATAGCGATTATGCGTAAAGAAGATTGTTTCTATCTAGGCAAAATCGCAAAAAAATTCAGCTTTAAGGGTGAGGTGCTTCTTTATTTAGACACAGATGAACCCGAATTATATGAAAATATGGAATCGGTTTTTGTTGAATTCAACAAAAACTTGGTTCCATTTTTTATTGAAAACAGCTCACTACACAAAGGGGATTTCTTGAGAGTCCAATTTGAAGATGTCGACTCTGAAGAAGAAGCCGACAAACTCATTGGATGTGAGATATACTTACCTTTATCGATGTTACCCAAACTGGAAGGAAATAAATTTTACTTCCACGAAGTGATTGGATTCGAAATAGAAGATTTGAAATTAGGTGTTTTTGGCATTATTGAATCCATCAACGACAGTACGGCCCAGCCTTTATTTGAAGTTTTGAATGGTTCCGTAGAACTGCTGATTCCTATGATTGATGCTTTTTTAGTAAAGATTGATCGTGAAAACAAAAAAGTCATCATGGATCTACCTGACGGACTAATAGACATGTATCTATAACCTCTTAGATAGCAAAATTTGTTTGTCTTTAAACAATTCTCAGTTAGTCAAAGCAAGTCGGCCATGAAAATTGGAACAGACGGTGTCTTATTAGGCGCTTGGTGCCCGATTACACATCATCCAAGCAACATATTAGACATTGGAGCCGGGACAGGTATTATTGCATTGATGCTTGCACAAAGAAGTCAGGCAGCACAAATTGATGCCATAGAAATAGAAGACAATGCGTATGAAGAATGCGTGGGCAACTTTGAAAATTCCCCATGGTCAGATCGATTGTTTTGTTACCATGCAGGTATTGATGAATTGATGGATGATCCTGAGGATGTATATGACTTAATTGTATCCAACCCTCCTTTCTACAAAGACCAACACGATTCTGAGAATGATGCGCGTGCTATGGCTCGTTCTGAAAACAATTTACCTTTTGAGTTATTGATCGAATCTGCGGACCTCTTACTTTCTGAGGAAGGCGTTTTTGCCACAATTATTCCAAGAAAAGAAGAAGAGGCGTTTATTAAAATTTGCGCTGAATTTGAATTATTTCCATTTTCAATTTTACGTGTTAAAGGAAATATAAATACGGAAGAAATAAGAAGTTTATTGGCCTTTTCTCGAAACAATAGCGAATTGACAATTGACACAATAGCCCTAGAAAAAGCGCGCCATGATTACACAGAAGAATATCAAAAAATAGTGCGCGATTTTTATTTAAAAATGGAATAAAAAGGAGAAATCAGGTAAACAGTATAATAAATGCCCCACACCTATGTACAATACTTAAAATCTATTTCAGAACGAAGTGATTTTCAGTTTACCTGATTATTTTAACTACTAAAACAAAAAAATTTTATTGTTCGTTACCTAACAACTACATGACTTACTAATGCCTTTTGATGTGTTATCAGTATCAAACTGAAGTAAAATTATTATTAAAAGACGGGTGAAAAATTGTCATTTTACAACTTTATTATTTATTGTTATTTTTACGATATTTTCATTAAATTATTTATTTTATTATCAAAAAAATTTAATTTTAAATCAATAAAAAATAATTATTATAAATAACACTAATTAATTAAGAATTGTATAAATTGAATTTATTTTAAATTAATAATTTCATAAAAACCATCAAAAAAAAGCAGCATCATTTTGGTTTTTTTTAAAAATAAAAAATATAACTATCTGTAAATTAAGTTATTGTAGTAAAAATTCTACATGAAATGTAGGAAAAAAACCACGCGTCGTTTAACTCACTATTGCTATTATTACTGTAAATTGTAATACCTAAAAAGAATCCATTTTCTTTAAAAGAGTAGTTACATAAACAAGCCAAAAAATAGTATATATGGATATCATTGAAAAAACACTTCAGTCCGAAAAATTTTTCCAGCATAAAGATTTACCCGTATTAGAACAAATAGTTGGACTACTCTTTAAAAAGAAAGTAAGGAAAAAAGAAATTATTTTAAGAGAGGGGCAAATCTGCAAAGATATCTTTTACGTAAAAAAAGGACTGCTAAGAGTTTATTTAATAATAGACGGTAAAGAAGTAAACACTTGGTTTGTAAAAGAAGGTGACTTTATTACCTCCATTGGAAGCTTTCATAATGGAACTCCAAGTGAACATTACATTGATGCGATTGAGGACAGTGAAGTTGTCACTATAAAAAAATCGTCTTTAGAATTTATTACAAAAAACTACCACAAAGCTGCTCTTTTTGCGATGAATGAATTGATCATTAAACTATGCACCTACCAAGAAATTGCTTGTGCTTTGCGTTTCATGAATGCAGAAACCCGATACAATTTTTTATACGATAAAAACAGAGCAATTTTTAGTCGACTTAGTCAAAAACACATCTCCTCTTTTATTGGGGTAGATGTTGCCTATTTGAGTAAAGTAATAAAAAATCAATCTTTGGACAAATAAGAAGTGTACAAAGCAAGAAAAACTAATCGTTGTGAAGCTTGAATAAATGAATCAAAGCAGATAGATTATGCACTCCTAATTTTTCGAAGATTCTTGTTTTGTAGGTGCTAACAGTTGTTGCTTTTAATTTCAATAGATTAGAAATTTCGAGATTGCCCATTCCGTTTACCAACATGGTCGCAATTTCTATTTCTCTATCGGACAATTCTTCAATGGGATTTCCTGGTTTGTTAAACACCAGGGTATTTATGATTTTATTATTGATTCTTGGGCTGGTGTACCTTCCCTCTTGAACCATTTTGACCAAAGCCGATTCCATTTCTTCTGAAGAACTTAATTTTGACAAAAAACCATCGGCTCCTGCTTTGATGTATCTGAGCGCATAAATATCTTCATCATAATTAGAAAACATCAAGATCTTGATCTTGGGCTCATCTCTTTTTACCTTAGCAATTACTTGTAGTGAATTCCCTTCCGGAAAATGAATATCCAAGATCAAAAAATCGATCGACTCTTCGGCTACTGTCTGTTCAATTTCGTCGAAAGAGCTCGCTTGAAAAATAGTCGCGTTTTTGAATAGGGATTTGATAATTAGTACTAATCCACCTCGTACAACACTGTGATCATCTGCAATTAAAAAAGTCGCCATGGTATTGATTTTTTAGTTTAAATTAGCTTGCAATTGTAAATTAAACGAAACCGTAGTTCCTTTACCTACTTCACTTGTAACCTCTATTTTTCCTTGAAACAATTCTACCAATTCTTTGCATAAATTCAACCCAAGACCCACTCCCAAATTACAGATGTTACCTTGTGTGACTCCTTGATAAAATTGATCAAAAACATGCGGAAGGTCTTCTTTCGAAATTCCTTTCCCAGAATCTTTTACTGATAGAAACAACTGAATGCAACCCGTTTGCACCTCTTTCACAGCACATTGAATTGTAATTACTCCTTGTGTCGTGAATTTATTGGCATTTCCAACAATATTGTATAATAATTGATGGATTTTGGTGACGTCTGAATGCACCATTATTTCTTTATCAAAGTCGTGCTCATAAACGAGTTGGTTCCCATTATCTGCCACCAATACCTGAAGGGATTGGATAACATTAGATAATTGCTCTACCAATGGGAAAGTAGTAGCTTGGATCGTAAGTTGTTTTTGTTCGTTTTTAGAATAGTCTAATATTTGATTAGATAACATATGCAACGAATGGGTAGTAAAAAGCACCGAATCAAATACTTTTTTAATTTCCTTGTCTTTTATTTTTGAACTTAAGTACTTGCTGTGAATAGAAATAATACTTAACGGCGATCTTATTTCGTGGCAAATCATTCCGATGATTCTATTTTTAAAACTGAGATTCTGCTGGATTTTTGCTTGCGTGAGCAACATCAATCGATTTTCATTTTCGTAGGCAAATTTGGTTAAGTAAGTCAATAGAATGGAAATGACAAACCCCAATAGTATGAGTGCAAAAACGGTATAATTATTAATACATTTATTGATGCTGTATTGTTTGTTGAATCGCTCAAAAGTAGTATTTGAGAAATTTAAAAAAGTCTGTTGAGATTTTCTAAACAGATCACCCCTTTTTTGTAATTGCTCAAGATTAGTTGAGGCAGAGAGTCTATGACCCTTTTTCAAACCAAGCTGAATCCCACTATGTACTTGAAAGGTTTTCCAGTTTGCGTTTTTCTGGGTGTAATTTGAAAGTATTTCCCATTTTCGATTTATTTCATTTATATAAGTATGAAATTTTGTTAGATCGGCGTTGTTTCGAGAGGAAAGTGAATATTCAAGTTGTGCTTGAGCCAATTCATAGTCTTGTATCGTTGTTTGAAAAATGTCGGCCATTTTTTGATTCGACTTGACTTCATCGGCAATCAAATCTAATTTTGACACATTGAAAACTTCGTTGTAAAAAATAATTAAAACAAACACTTGAAACAACACAATGCATGCAATAAACATCTTGTGTATCGTTTTTCGATTATTAAAATTAATTTTTTTAAAATCCATAATCTGTTTACTTCAATTTATTTGTTCGGGTTTGTCGTACTAAAACGGAACTCATTTTTTTGTACCGTTTTGACAAAAAGGAACAAGCAGGGATAAATCTACGTGTAAAATTAGGACTCTATTTGAAAGCGGAAATATCTAAAACAGACGCAAACAATCGAAAATTGATAAAATATGACAATTTTAACATTATTTATGCCAATTTATTGACGTATCAAAGAATAGGTTGCGTTATTTTTGATCTCGATTGTTTCTCGATTGTTTCTCGAAACGATAACTTTCTGGAGAGGAATGGATGATTTTTTTAAACGCATTGCAAAAATTACTATAGCTAGAAAACCCGAAGTCGTCTGCAATATATTGCAATTGTTCGTTAGTAGATACGATAACTGCCAGAGAGGCTTCTATTTTTTTCTTTAAAATATATTGATAGGGCGTCAATCCCATGTACTGTTTAAACACCCGGGAGTAATGAGCCGTGTCCCATCTTGTAAGTGCCGCTAGTTGCGCAACGTCTATTTTCTTAGTTACATGTTGTTCGATATATTCTAAGGTCTGCTTCAATTGAATGGGAATGTCAATTTTTTCGACTTTCTCTGTTCGAAGTAAATCGATTCTTCGGTATTGAAAATTATTCATAACCAAGTACACAGTCGAAATCAAATCTTCCTTTTTGTATGGTTTCACGATGAATCCGTAGGGCCTAGTTCCCTTCACTTTTTCGAGCGTTACCTTGTCTGAATTGGATGTGATGTAAATAAATGGGAGGGTGTCTTTTTTAAGTAAATAATTTCCAATGTCGATCCCAGTTCGTTCTTCATTTAAATTAATATCGATCAGTACTAAATTGGGCGGGTCGTTTTCAATGATTTCAAAGACATTTTCTACCGATTTATAATTGGTATCTACAACATATCCTTCTGCCTCTAACGTATATTTAATATCTAAAGCAATGATGGTTTGATCCTCAACAACTAATATCTTTTGGCTACTTTTCATAATCTGTTTGGCATTTATATTACTTTACTTTAATCGTTCTTTTTGAATATAATTTCGAAATGAGCTCCGTTTTCAAAATTCATTTTTGGCTCGGCTCCCAATTGTTTACTCAAAGCCTCAATTAAATTCATGCCAATACTTTTTGAAAATGATTTTCCATCATGTAACCCAACGCCATTATCAGCATAAGTTAGTTGGTATTTGTTTGATGACAACTGTTTGATTTTAATTTCAATCATCCCTTGCGACCTGTCTTTGAATGCATATTTATAACTATTGGTAAGCAATTCATTGATGATCAATCCCAAAGGCATGATGGTTTCAAGATCCAAAATAACGACGTCATCAGAAAATTGAAAATCAATGTTTGTAGTAGAATCCATGAAAGATGATTGTACATAATTAGCCATTTCTTTGACGTAATCATTAGCATCCAATTGATACAAATTGTCTTTCATGTATAGTTTTTCGTGAATACTCGATAAGGAAACAATTCTTGAAGTGGTACGCTTTACAAATTCTTCCACATCAATTGATTTATCCATGGCTTGAATGTTCATCATACTAGAGATCAATTGAAAATTGTTTTTTACACGATGGTGAATTTCTTTAACCAATACTTCTTTTTCCTGAATGGCGTTTTGAAGTTGAATTCGCGACAAGCCAAAAATAAAATTACCCCTTTTTCTAAATTGGTAAGCCCAAACAAGTACAGCGATTAATATGACAAGTAGAACAGATCCTCCAATCAACAAATTAAGAGTTGCGCTTTGTTTGAGTTGTTTTTCTTTGGCTATTTTTTTTTCTAATTGTAATTTTTGGATGGCATAATTCTTTTGGCTTAGTTCAAATTTTATCTGAAGCCCTAAGGTTCTCATGGAGCCTTTATCATCTAAAAATTTGCTTTCAATTTCATTTTTCTTTTTAATATTTATATAGGCCGATTTATAATCCCCTAATCCAAAATAACTAATGCTTAATTGATCATAATAATCGATAATAACAGATGGTGTCAATATTTTCAGAATGGACTGATCTACCTCAGTTAATGATTTTAACGCAGCATTATATTGTTTCAACCCATTATTAGCAGAAGCTTTTATTAAATTTGCTCTAAAATAAAAATCAGGCAAAAAAGCATTTTCAACTAGTTGCTCACTAATATCAAGTGCTTCTCGGTATCTTGCCTCATGAATAAATATAATAGCAAGCTGTAAATTATTGCTAAACATTAGCTTCGGATTTTGAATCTTTTGACTGATTTCCAATGATTTTCTTACATAAACTTTAGCTTTTTCATACTGTGCATCATCTATTAATACCCTTGCCAAATTAGTCATTGCAGTAGCTCTATTTAATTCACTATTAGAACGAATTTTATTTGCTTCCGCCAAAGCTCTTTTAGAAAATACAATAGATTCCTTGATATCAGAAACCGATAAATAGTAACCCGCAAACCCATTATAAACAGATAACATTTGTTTTGGATTGTTCTCTTTTTTTAGACAGTCATACTCCAATACCAAATATTCAAATGATTTAGCTAAATCAAATTGTGAATAATATTGAACGAATAACGTATATAACTCTCCTCTACTGGAATAAAACGGTTTGTTTTTTAAAAATGTAATGGCTTTATCTAAATGGGTTTTTGCTTGTTCACGCTCGCCAAGATACATATAAGATGCTGCCTCAAAATACATGTTCTTTAAATACCCTATCGTGTCATGACAAGACAAACTCAAGGCAGAACCTTTATGAGCATTTGCTAGTCCTGCTTTTGGATTTCCTTCTGACAAAAATTTATAAGCTAAAATTTTATAATAGTCAGATTGGCCTTTAACATATTTGATTTTTGTAGCTAAAGCAAGACCTCTTTTTAGATTGGAATCAAAAAAAATAGGATTAATGCCTCTGTAAGCTTTAGCAATTTTATACATTAGATTGACCTTTGCTGTATCAATTTTTGCAGTTGCTAATTTGGCTTCAAGTTCTTTCAATTCGTCTGGTTTTTGAGCAAAAACGAATGCGTTGAATAATAAAAAAACTAGGAGAAATGGCGTGAGGAATGGGGTTTTTCTTTTCAAGATATAAAATTTTAGATGGATAATAATTTAGTATTCAAATCAAAAATAATATTTAATTTGTTAATAGTAAACTCTTTATGTAAATTTTATTTGAAAAATTATTTTTTTATCTACTTTCAAATGCATTAAATGCTAAATTCTGTTGAAAAAAAAAGGATCCTTTTTATATTTGCTAAAAATACAAAGCACATGAAACGATTATTTTATTTATTCTTTTTATTTACTGGCCTTGTAACAGCGCAAAACAAGCACGAAATCACGATTGAAATTGAAGGATTGAAAGACACTTTGGTGTATTTAACGATTCAAGAATTTGAAAACAACCTCATCAAAGACACTTGTAAAACCGTAAAAAACGGCAAAATTGTTTTCAAAGGCAAAAAAAACCTGGAAACCGGGATTTTTGCATTGATCAGTCAGGACAAGAAAAAATATTTTGATTTTTATGTAGATGCCAATTCGCAATTCACCAAAATAAAAGGGGTCAATAAAGAAACGGGGATAGAGAACTTATCGTCTAGCAATGCATTACAAAATGAATTTTTTGACTATGTTGCTTATATTTCTAAAAAAAGAGTGGATTTTGACAAAGCCCGTGAAGCTGCCAAAGGAATGTCAAAAAAAGATTCTACTGATCTCATTCAGAAAAAATACACCGCAACCAATGACGAAGTAATAGCACGTGAAGAAAGCATCTCAAGTCAATATCCCGGCAGTTATTTAAAACAATTGATGGCTTTGAAAAAAGAGGTGAATTACGAAAAATTCGCAGCAACCTACACCGATAAAAAACAAGCCTACCAACCGTATAAAAAAGCATTTTGGGAAGGCATCAATCTGGACGACGAGAGTACCATTAGAAATCCGTTTTTTGTGCCAAAACTCAAACGATACTTTACAAACGTTATCGAGCAAACACCCGATTCTGTGATTGTGGAAGTGGATAAATTCTTAGTCAGACCCAAAAAGGAGAGTTTGATATACAAATATTTGATTGCTTTTTTTACCAACCAATATGAAACTTCAAAAATATTAGGACAAGACAAGGTATTTGTGCACATGGCCGATGCGTATTTTAAAACCGGTAAAGTCGCTAACTTTTTTGAAAAATACGTCATCGAATCGGTCATTAGAAAAGCAGACAAAGTAAAACCTTTACTTATCGGAAATAAAGCCCCTAATTTATTCTTAATAGATGTAAAAGACAAAGATGTTGTGATCCCAATGGGATTTGAAAACTGTAAAACCAGCGAGGAACTCACGCAAAAATTCTATGGAAACAAGCCACAAATTGACAAACTTTTCAAAGAACTCTATGCGGTGAATTCTGAATACGTCGTTTTGGTTTTTTGGGATATTGATTGCGGACATTGTCAGAAAGAGATTCCGAAGCT
>JAGNYR010000041.1:0-12694 GCA_017984835.1 Flavobacterium sp.
GTTATCTGTGTTGGAGCCACTTCGGTTTTTACCACTTCGGCAATTGAATAATCGGATTTACGGAAAAAAGTGGGTGGAATTATGAAATTAGCTTTTTTTTTTCTCCATCAAAATTGATAGAGCAAAGCTGCATTAAGCAAAGTTCAACCAACAATCGCTGGTTTTGAGACACTTTGTATTTTAGATCACAATCATTTGAGATGTCAATGGCTTTGAGTAAAAAATCTTGATCGGCATTTTGAGCCTGAATTCCATACATTTTTTGAGCTTGTTCACCTGCTTCAAGTAAGGAAAGTGTTGCCGGATTTTTACAAACCAGCAAATCTCTAAAGTGTGAAGCCAGTCCGGAAATAAAATGATGACCATCAAATCCTTTGGCTAAGATTTCATTGTATTGTACCAAGATCTGAGGAATATTTCCAGCTAAGATCGAATCAGTAATGGTAATGTATGTTTCGTAATCTAAAACGTTTAAATTTTCTGTAACCGCTTGACGTGTTAAATTACTCCCACAAAAAGAAACGACTCTGTCAAATATAGATAAGGCGTCACGCATGGCACCATCGGCTTTTTGAGCAATGATGTGTAGGGCGTCGTCTTCAAAATTCACTCCCTGACTTTGGGCTACTTCTGCTAAATGATCTTTGGCATCTTTTACGGTAATACGTTTGAAGTCAAAAATTTGACAACGAGATAAAATCGTGGGAATGATTTTGTGTTTCTCGGTAGTTGCCAAAATGAAAATGGCATGTTTGGGTGGTTCTTCTAATGTTTTTAAAAACGCATTAAAAGCAGCTGATGAAAGCATGTGCACCTCGTCAATGATGTATACCTTGTATTTTCCTGTTTGGGGTGGTATTCTAACTTGATCTATCAAACTTCTGATGTCGTCTACCGAATTGTTAGAAGCAGCATCTAATTCGAATACGTTGAAAGCAAAATCTTCGTTCGGATCATCATAACCCGGCTGGTTGATTTTTCTTGCCAAGATACGTGCGCAGGTTGTTTTACCTACACCACGAGGCCCTGTAAAAAGTAGGGCAGAAGCCAAGTGATTGGTTTCAATTGCATTCAGCAAAGTGTTGGTAATGGCTTGTTGCCCTACAACATCCTTAAATGTTTGAGGGCGGTATTTTCTGGCCGAAACTACAAATTGCTCCATGTTGATTCTCTTGGTTTACAAATATAGATGTAAATGTTGTAAATATCAAAATTCAAATTGATAAAATAATAAATAAGACATTATTTTTTTGAAACGACCTTCTGTATCAAAAGGCGCTCGAATTGCGTGAGGGATGGAAGTGAAAATCCTTTTGTGACGTTCGGACGGAACAAAAGATTGCAACGAAAAGCCCGGTGCCCATTGCCTTTTGCCTCTGAAGCAAAGGGTAATGGGCACACGCCCTTATTTTTATGGAAAAACGAAAGAAAATAGCTGTCTGTCCTTATAAATTGCTAAATTTGCACCGCAGACCGCCTTATCGTCGTCCTGATTTATTGGGAGGGAGGAAAGTCCGGACACCACAGAGAAGCATAGCGGGTAACACCCGTCGTCTCGATTCTATCGGGAAAGGACAAGTGCAACAGAAAGTATGTACAGGTAGTGCTGTAGTGAAACCAGGTAAACTCTATGCGGTGAAATTTCAAGTATATCGACATCTAAGGGCTTCTCGTCCGTTGTTGAAGGGTAGAAAGATAAAGCTTGTTGGTAACAGCAAGATTAGATAAATGATAAGGCTCCGATTTATCGGTGACAGAATCCGGCTTATAGGTCTGCTTTTTTTTAATTTTCTTCCGTTTCTTCAGAGACTATCTCGAAGAAAGAAAAAACGGATCCTCCATAATTTTTTTGGAAAGAAAAATGCTCTAAATGATCTAGTTTGGTGTGTTTGGAATGCTCCATGATCATCATACCTTCTTCATCCAGTAGTTCGTTTTGGAAGACCAAATGCACAATTTTTTCAAACTCTTTTTGATCGATTCCATAAGGGGGATCGGCAAAAATGATGTCGTAACTGGCTTGGTGTTTTTCAAGAAATTTAAAAACATCGCTTCTGATTGCCGTGATGTCTAGTTCAAAGGCATCGGCTGTTTGCTTGATGAATTTGATACAACCAAAATCACCGTCGATTGATGTTATAGGTCCTGCTCCTCGAGAGCCAAATTCATAACTGATGTTACCAGTACCCGAAAACAAATCCAATACTTTTAACTCGTCAAAATTAAAATGATTATTGAGTACGTTGAATAATGCTTCTTTACTCATGTCGGTAGTTGGACGAACCGGCAGGTTTTTAGGTGCGGTTATGCGTCTTCCTTTGAATTTTCCAGAAATGATTCTCACGAGTTTAGTAGTATAAAGTGTTCTCTTTGCGTGGTAAGATCCAGGTTGTTGAAATCATTTTCGAAAGCAAAAAGTTGGGTATGTCGAATGTATTTGAAAGCGATTTTAAATAAAGCATCGTCTTCTGAAATTGCCCCAAGAAGTTCTAGTTTGAAATTTTCAGGATTGAGTTGTAGTTGCTCGGCAGTAAATAGAATGAAATAAATAAAATCTTCGGGGGTTTTATAATCGAAAGAATTATAGAAAATTAATTTTTGATTTTGCGCTACGATTAATTCAAAATGACCTTTGTTTACGTGGACAAACATTTTTCTGTCTTCGGTGTTTTTTGTTACATCTAACAATTTTGTCACCAAGATACTGCTCGCGTGTTTGTATTCAAAAGAACCAAATTTATCAATAAAAAAATTGTTCATATTCACATACGGAATATAGACATTGTTCATTTCGTAATTGGGAAGTTCGTCGTAAGTGAAAAAATCAGTTTCGAAGACTTTGGTATTGTATTGCAGGTAGCTTCCGATGAAATCATTGTCAAATAAAGCAACCGGTACAAAAGTAGAAAGGTTGTTGTTATGAATGACGACAATTTCGTCGAAGGAATCATTCAGTGTTGCATGATCTGAAAACACTTTCTCAAACAGTTCTTCTATCGAAATGTTTCTTTGAAATTGTTCAAAATGGATGTTTTCTATCACCAAAGGCTGTTTGGACAACGCGTCAAAAACACAAAAAGACATTCCATTCAATGAAACCTGAATGGTTAACTTTTTATACGTTTTGTCTGTAATGTTCAAATTCATCTTTGTGCGTGATTCTTTAGCGCAAACTTACAAATAAATTGATAATTTCTGCATTAAAATCTATTTGAATAGTCAGGATAGGTGAGATTACGAAAATAATTACGTACTTTGCTGTAAATAATTCGACGTGTCTACAACTAATTTCTATTCTGTATTACTGAAGAACTTTCCGTTTGCACCTACACATAAACAGGATGTTTTTTTTCAAAAAATTGCCGAGTTCTGTACCAATTCGAATACAAATGAGATTTTTGTATTGAAAGGGTACGCGGGTACAGGAAAGACCACTGTGGTATCAACCATTGTCAACCATCTCATCGATATCAATAAAAAATATGTTTTGTTGGCGCCTACGGGTCGTGCAGCAAAAGTAATTTCGAATTATTCCAACAAACCTGCGTACACCATTCACAAGAAAATATACTTCCCTAAGAAAGGTAAAGGGGGCGGATTGCAGTTTACAATGCAGCAAAATAAGCATAAAAAAACGCTTTTTATTGTCGATGAATCTTCGATGATATCAGATGTTTCTGCCGAATCAAAAATGTATGAAAACGGGTCCCTTTTAGATGATTTGATTTCGTATGTTTATTCGGGTACGGATTGTAAGTTATTATTGATAGGTGATACTGCACAATTACCACCAGTGCATTTGGATATTAGCCCCGCCTTGAATTGTGATACCTTAGAGCTGAACTACGACAAAGAGGTGAAAACGATCGAATTGGATGAAGTGATGCGTCAAGAGGAAGGCTCGGGGATATTGTACAATGCAACTGAATTAAGGGAATTATTGAAAGATACGTTTATCACCGAATTTAAATTCAAACTGAAAGTCTTTAAAGATATTGTGAGGCTTTCTGATGGGTATGATATTCAAGATGCGATCAATCAAGCGTATAGTAATTATAGTATTGAAGACACAGCGTTTATTGTTCGATCCAACAAAAGAGCCAATCAGTATAACCAACAAATTCGTTCCAAGATACTAGATAAAGAAAGCGATCTTTCGGTAGGTGATTTTTTAATGGTTGTTAAGAATAATTACTATTGGTTGAAAGATTCTGATGATGCCGGTTTTATTGCAAATGGAGACATTGTAGAAGTCTTGGAAATTTTTGGTTTTAAAGAATTGTACGGATTTCATTTTGCGAAAGTCAAAATCAGAATGATTGATTATCCAGATCAAAAGCCTTTAGAAACGGTTGTACTTTTGGACACACTTACAAGCGAGTCGCCATCGCTCACCTATGAAGAATCTAATTTACTTTATCAAGAAGTGATGAAGGATTATGAAGACGAAAACACTAGTTACAAAAAGTTCCAAAAGGTCAAAGAAAACGAATATTTTAACGCACTTCAAGTGAAATTCTCATATGCTATCACTTGCCATAAATCGCAAGGTGGGCAGTGGAATACTGTTTTTGTGGAGCAGCCTTATCTGCCAGACGGGATTGATTTAGATTATGTTAGGTGGTTGTATACAGCTATAACAAGAGCAAAAGACAGGCTTTATTTAATCGGTTTTAAGGAAGAATTTTTCAAATAAACTTTTCAATACTCAATGTTGATAACTTCGTGGTTAAAACGCGAGATTATGTAGGAAATTTGACAGGTTTTTCTGTATATTTGCGTGTTAGACATTAATCACACTTTTACGATATAATAAAATGAGCGACGAGATTAAAAAAAATAATTATTCAGCTGATAGTATTCAAGCATTAGAAGGGATGGAGCACGTAAGAATGCGTCCGTCTATGTACATTGGCGATACCGGAGTTAGAGGATTGCACCACTTAGTATACGAAGTAGTGGACAACTCCATTGACGAAGCTCTTGCGGGTCATTGTGATACCATTAGCGTATTTATAAACGAAGATAATTCGATTTCTGTTGAAGACAACGGTCGAGGTATCCCTGTTGATTTACATAAAAAGGAAGGTGTTTCTGCTTTAGAGGTTGTAATGACCAAAATTGGAGCAGGAGGTAAGTTTGATAAAGATTCTTATAAAGTATCTGGAGGACTTCACGGTGTTGGGGTTTCTTGTGTAAATGCACTTTCAAATCATTTGCGTGCTACGGTTTTTCGCGATGGTAAAATATACGAACAAGAATACGAAAAAGGAAAAGCATTATATCCTGTAAAACAAATTGGTGAAACGACCAAAAGAGGTACCATGGTTACTTTTAAACCAGACAATACCATCTTTACTCAAACTACCGAATATTCTTACGATACTTTAGCTAGTCGTATGCGTGAATTGTCTTTCTTGAATAAAGGAATTACAATAACACTTACCGACAAAAGATTTACCAATGAAAAAGGTGAATTTGAAGGAGAAGTTTTCCATTCAAAAGAAGGATTGAAAGAATTCGTTCGTTTCTTAGACAGCGGAAGAGAACCTATTATTTCGCATGTGATCGGAATGGAAAATGAAAAAGGTGAAATTCCTGTAGAAGTAGCATTGGTTTACAATACAAGTTATTCAGAAAACATCTTTTCATACGTAAACAATATCAACACACACGAAGGAGGAACGCATCTTCAAGGTTTCAGAATGGGATTAACCCGTACGTTGAAGAAATACGCGGATTCATCAGGTTTGTTAGATAAATTAAAATTTGAGATTTCAGGGGATGACTTCCGTGAAGGTTTGACAGCTATTATTTCGGTTAAAGTTTCAGAACCTCAATTTGAGGGACAAACCAAAACCAAATTAGGAAACAGAGAAGTAGTTTCTCCTGTAAGTCAAGCAGTTTCTGAAATGTTAGAAAATTATTTGGAAGAAAATCCAAATGATGCCAAAATCATCGTTCAAAAAGTAATTCTTGCTGCCCAAGCTCGTCATGCTGCCAAAAAAGCACGTGAGATGGTGCAAAGAAAAACCGTACTTGGAGGAGGTGGTTTGCCAGGAAAACTTTCAGATTGTTCTGAGCAAGATCCTGCAAGATGTGAAATTTTCTTCGTCGAGGGAGACTCGGCTGGTGGAACGGCTAAGCAAGGTCGTGACAGAAATTTTCAAGCAATCATGCCATTAAGAGGTAAGATCTTGAATGTTGAAAAAGCGATGCCTCACAAAGTTTTTGAAAATGAAGAGATCAGAAATATATTTACTGCTTTGGGTGTAACCATTGGTACAGAAGAAGACAGTAAAGCTTTGAATGTTGAAAAATTAAGATACCATAAAGTAGTAATTATGTGTGATGCCGATGTCGATGGTAGCCACATTGCTACCTTGATTTTGACCTTTTTCTTCCGATTTATGCGTGAATTAATTGAAGGAGGACACGTTTATATTGCTACGCCACCTTTGTATTTGGTTAAAAAAGGAAACAAAAAAGAGTACGCATGGAATGACGATCAACGTGATTTAGCCAATGAAAGAATGGGTGGAAGCGCTGGTATCCAACGTTATAAAGGTCTTGGAGAAATGAATGCGGAGCAATTGTGGGAAACGACAATGAATCCTGAATTCAGAACCTTGCGTCAAGTAACGATAGATAGTTTAGCAGAAGCGGATCGTGTTTTCTCTATGTTGATGGGAGATGAAGTGCCACCAAGAAGAGAGTTCATCGAGAAAAACGCAGTATACGCTAACATTGACGCCTAATTTATGAGAGGGCTTTGTATATTGTTTTTATTATCTGCGCAAGTTGCTTTTTCTCAGTCACAAACATTTTTAAATGATTTGGGATTGTTTATAAAGGATGCCATTTATTATTCTGATCAATATATAACGCCGGCTACTGATGCAGCAGTGTATCAAGCTTCCTCAGCATGGGTGAATACAGCCAAAAAGAAAAATCTTTGGGATGTTTCTATAGGTTTCAATGCCAATGTTTTTTTAGTACCAACTAGCGATCGAACTTTTCGATTGAACAATTCCGATTTGTCGTTCTTTTCAATTGAAAACGCCAATTCGGTAGAAGTGCCTACGGCGGTTGGTAATGATGATCAATATTTTATTTCCGGAAGTTTAGATGGAACACCTGTTCGAATCAAAACGCCGCAAGGAATTGATCAACAGTTTGTTTTTTATCCTCATTTGCATGGATCATTAACACTTTGGTACGGTACCGATTTATTGGTAAAATATTCGCCCTATACTAAGTTGAAAAAAAGTGAATACCAAGTATATGGCGTTGGGTTGAAACACAACCTGGATCAATATTTTAATGTGTTACAGCACAATGAAATCAATTTAGCGGCTACTTTGTCTTATTCAAAAGAAGACATTCGTTTTGCATTTTTAGACGTGACGACACCCTACGGGTCTTTGGGAATCAACCAACTTTCAGGTTTAGTTGACACGTATCAATTTCAAATAAATGCATCAAAAGAATATAACAAAGTAGAATTAATTGCGGGTTTGATTGGAAACACGAGCGATTTTAGATATGTGTTGTCAGGTCCAGTCGGTTCTATTGAGTCTGTGATACCGGTACAAAACGTATTAAATGAAAATTTGAAAAGTATCTACAAAACGAAAACTAATTTTTTGGCCGAGGTTTCTTGTAGATATCAAATTAGCAAATTTTTTGTGCAATCCACCTTTGCATTTGGTAAATTTGTGAATTCAAATTTTTCAGTACAATATGAATTTTAATTTTTTAATATAAACACACAATACAATGAAAGTTACCATAGTAGGAGCAGGAAATGTAGGCGCAACTTGTGCAGACGCTATTGCTTACAGAAGAATTGCGAGTGAAATCGTATTATTAGATATCAGAGAAGGTTTTGCAGAAGGAAAAGCTTTGGATATCATGCAAACACAAACAACTTTGGGTTACAACACTAAAGTGGTAGGTGTTACCAATGATTATGCTAAAACAGCTGGAAGTGATGTAGTAGTTATTACATCAGGTATTCCAAGAAAACCAGGTATGACGCGTGAAGAATTAATCAGCATCAATGCAGGAATTGTAAAAACAGTTGCTGAAAGTTTGTTGGCACATTCTCCAAACGCAATAATTGTTGTGGTTTCAAATCCAATGGATACCATGACTTATTTGACATTGAAAGCAACTGGGCTTCCAAAAAATAGAATCATCGGAATGGGAGGAACATTAGATAGTTCTCGTTTCAAAACGTATTTATCTTTGGCTTTAGACAAACCAGCGAATGACATTCAAGGGATGGTAATTGGAGGACATGGTGATACAACGATGATTCCACTTACTCGTTTGGCTTCATACAACGGTGTGCCTGTTTCACAATTTTTATCGCAAGCAGAATTGGATAAAGTTGCTGCAGACACAATGGTTGGAGGTGCAACTTTAACTGCATTATTAGGGACTTCAGCTTGGTATGCTCCAGGTGCTTCTGTGGCTTATTTAGTAGATAGTATTTTAAACGACCAGAAAAAAATGATCCCATGTTCTGTACTTGTAGAAGGTGAATATGGTCAAAATGATATTTGCATCGGAGTGCCATGTATTATTGGTAAAAACGGTGTAGAGCAAATTGTTGATATCAATCTAAACGATTCAGAAAAAGCATTGTTTGCAAAAAGCGCAGATGCTGTGAGAAGTATGAACGATGCATTGAAATCAGTTTTAAGCTAAAAAAGGAATGTTTATTGAAGAAGACTGCATAAAATGCAGTCTTTTTTTTGATATAAATCAATAAATAATTTGTTAATCAATTGCATAATTATATATTTGCACGTTTCAAAAAATGTGTAAACCACTAATCTATTGAGTAATTACTGATTATCAATAGTTTATTGTATTTTAAATGTTTCAAAACAAAACCAAACAAAAATTAATTAATTTTTAGTAATAATGCAGAATAAAGGACTTATTAAATTTTTTGCAATTCTATTTGCACTGGTAAGTATTTACCAACTATCATTTACATTTGTTGCAAACAATGTAAAAAACGACGCTAAAACATATGCTGTAGCAAAATTTAGCGAATTAAAAGCCAAAGGACTTACAGGTGATCAATTACCTGATGTTAATGCTTTAGAGGTAAAATACCTTGATTCACTTAAAAAAGTGGATGTGTTCAGCATGGGCTTTACTAGTTTTAATTACGAAGAAGTAAGCAACAAACAAATCAACAAAGGTCTTGACTTAGAAGGAGGTATCAATGTGATTCTTCAAATCTCAGTAAAAGACGTTTTGAAAGGTCTTGCAAATAATTCTAAAAATGCCGTTTTTAACAAAGCGATTGCTGATGCAGCTGGAATGAGAGAAGGTAACGAATCTTATTTAGATGCCTTTTTCAGAGCTTTTGATGCTGCAGCGGCTTCAACCAATACTAAATTAGCTTCACCTGATATTTTTGCAAACAAAAATTTAGCAGATGAGATTAATTTCAAAATGACTGATGAACAAACTAAAAAAGTAATCAGAAAAAAAGTAGACGAATCTGTAGAAAGTGCTTTTGGAGTAATCAGAAAGCGTATTGATAAATTTGGTGTAACACAACCGAACATTGCAAAATTGGGTCAAACAGGAAGAATCCTTGTTGAGTTACCAGGTGCAAAAGATGTGGATCGTATCAAAAACTTATTGCAAAGTACTGCGCAATTAGAATTTTGGGAAACTTATAAAGGAGAAGAAATTGGTAATTTCCTTTTAGCTGCAAACGAAGCGCTAAAGAAAACAGAAAAAACTTCTAATGTAGCTGCACAAAAACCTGCAGATACAATCAGTAATTTAATTGCTGATAAATCAAAAGATACCGTTGCTGATAAAGCCAACTTAGGTCCTTTAGTTGAAAAAATCGTTGCTCCAGGTTCAGGACCTGTATTAGCTGTGTTTTCAGTTAATGATACTGCAAAAATCAACTCTTATTTTAAAAGAAAAGACATCAAAGCTTTGTTGCCAGCAGATCAGCGTTTTGCTAAATTTGTTTGGAGCAAACCAAAAGAGTCAATCGACGAAAAAACGAAGAAAGTTACTGAAACGGTTGATTTATATGCTTTAAAAGGAAATAAAGACAATGCTGCTCCATTAAGTGGTGGTGTTATTACAGATGCAAGAGATACATTTGATCAAGGTGGTAAACCTGCAGTATCTATGCAAATGAACGGTCAAGGTGCTAGCGCTTGGGAAGAATTAACTGGAAGAGCTTACACTCAAAAAAGTTTTATTGCTATTGCACTTGATAATGTAGTTTATTCTGCACCAGGTGTAACAAGTGGTCCTATCGCGGGTGGTAGATCAGAAATTTCTGGTTCATTTGATGTAACAGAAACAAAAGATTTAGCAAACGTTTTAAGAGCCGGTAAATTACCAGCTGCAGCAGAAATTGTACAATCAGAAGTGGTAGGTCCATCATTGGGACAAAAAGCAATTGATGCAGGTATGATATCTTCTATTGTAGGATTCTTATTGGTTTGTTTATGGATGGTTTTCTATTATGGAAAAGCAGGTTGGTATGCAAACATCGCTTTGTTAGTAAACTTACTTTTCTTATTCGGAATTTTAGCAAGCTTAGGTGCTGTGTTAACATTGCCTGGTATTGCAGGTATCGTTTTAACATTAGGTACTGCAGTGGATGCGAATATCATCATCTATGAAAGAGCAAAAGAAGAATTACGTGACGGTAAGTCATTGGCCGATGCTGTTAAAACATCCTATGGATGGAAAGGAGCAATGCGTTCCATCATAGATGCAAACGTTACCCACGTATTAACAGGTGCTATTTTATTTATTTTTGGAACAGGACCTATCCAAGGTTTTGCAACTACCTTATTAATTGGTATTTTCACCTCTTTATTTACTTCTATCTTTATTGCTAGAATCTTCATTGATAAAGATGTTGCTAACAATAAAAAATTAACCTTTAGTACAGCAGTTACTAAAAATTGGTTCACTGGATTCCATTTTGATTTCTTAGGATTTAAAAAATGGACTTACCTTTTATCTTCTGTAGTAATCATTGGAAGTTTCGCTTCATTCTACGTGAATGGATTGGATCAAGGTGTAGACTTTGTGGGAGGTAGAACTTTCCAAGTGAAATTCGAAAAAGAAGTAGAGCCAACGCAAATTTCAGAAGAATTATCAGCAGAATTTGGAACTTCAGTAGAAGCTAAAATATTCGGAGATAAAGACCAATTGAAATTAACTACTAAATACAAAATCAAAGACGAGGGAACTCAAGTTGATAAAGAAGTAAATGAAAAATTATTCAAAGTATTAGGTAAATATTTCCCATCTACTACTTACGAGCAATTTATCAATTCTTACGAAGGTAAAAAAGTAGGTGTATTGCAAGCTTCTAAAGTAGGAGCAGCTATCTCAGAAGACATCAAAACCAACTCATATTGGGCGGTTTTAGGTGCTATGGCAGTTATTTTCTTATACTTAATGATCTCGTTCCGTAAATGGCAATACTCTTTAGGAGCCATTGCTGCTGTTGCACACGACGTTATTTTCGTATTAGGAATCTACTCAATCTGTTACAAATTCATGCCTTTCCACATGGAAATGGATCAGCACTTTATTGCTGCAATTCTAACAGTAATTGGATACTCAATGAACGATACCGTAATTGTATTTGATAG
This sequence comes from Flavobacterium sp., assembly GCA_017984835.1. GTDB lineage: Bacteria > Bacteroidota > Bacteroidia > Flavobacteriales > Flavobacteriaceae > Flavobacterium. Next base: position 11,670 of record JAGNYR010000041.1, read on the forward strand.
AATTAGAGAATTCATCGCAGGTGATAGAAAAGGAACGTACAAAGATGTTGTAAACGCATCGATTAATACAACACTTTCTAGAACAATCAATACGTCATTGATGATGATTTTAGTGTTGTTAACGATGTTCTTATTTGGTGGTGAATCCATCAGAGGATTTATCTTCGCAATGTTGATCGGTATTATTGTAGGTACTTATTCTTCTCTTTTCATTGCAACACCTGTATTGGTTGACTCAATGTCTAAGAAAGATGTTGCCGAAATTGAAGATCGTCACCACGCTTAATTAGTTCAAACGATATACAAAGAATCCCCATAGCAATATGGGGATTTTTTTTTGGGAGCTTTTTCCAGCTATCCATTTCAAGCTTGTTCCATCAAAGATGTTCACAAGGCTTTTCATTGCTATCTGGGCTAGTTTTTAAAAGTATAGAGGATGCAAGAATTACTTAAAGTATTAAATAGTATTTCTTAAATGATCTTCCATTTTTGCTTTTAGTAAATTGAAGTGGTTCTCAAACCCCTCTAGTTGAATCTGATTTATTTGTTTTTTCGCAACATTAATTCGCTTGTTTTTTGATTTGAAGATATAGTCTCCAGCAAAATATTTTACTTCAATTAAAACAGCTGCTTGTATTTCCAATGTTGGAATAGAATTTCTGAATATTGAATCTTCTGTAATTTCAATAAATTTATACCGGTACTCATAATAGAAGAGGATGAAATAGGAAATTCCAATCAGCAGCTTGCCATAAAAATGCCAATCGATTGCTTCCCCAACACAATATTCCGTTAGACTCATCACAACCCATAAAAAACCCAATAGCAGGTTGGTGAATTGTTGTTTTTTATTTGAATTGTATAATTTCATTGTTTAGGTTTTATTGCCAATTGTGACGTGTTTTTGTGTGTACAATATGTGCCAAATGATGATTGCTGTGCCATGCATACAACCCGATGGTTTCATTCAATTGGTAACTTTTTCCACTTTCAGGATGCATAAAAGTTTTGGTTAATTCAGTTTC
>JAGNYR010000041.1:12794-14705 GCA_017984835.1 Flavobacterium sp.
TTTTTTGGTTACTTGTGGTATTCTTTCAAATCCAGAAGACAATATTTCAATTCCTCTGTTCTCAAGTTCTTTTTGAATAGCCCCAAAACTTCCAAAAGGTGCATAGATTAAAATACCATCTTCATCAGCAAAAATTTCTTCTGCTCCAAAATCGATGAATTCCAATTCCATTTCCTCTATATCAATTCCGTTATTAGGAATTCTAAAATTACAAGTGTGATCAAACATGAATTCTACAGAACCTTGTGTTCCCATAGTTCCGTTACATTTGTTAAAATAACTTCTAACGTTGGCTACAGTTCTGTTGTTGTTATCAGTAGCTGTTTCAATCAACAGTGCTATTCCGTGAGGCGCATAACCTTCAAACAATACTTCTTTGTAGTTGGCAGTATCTTTATCAGTTGCTTTTTTGATTGCTCTTTCAACATTCTCTTTGGGCATGTTGGCTGCCTTGGCATTCTGAATGACAGCTCTCAAACGAGCGTTGGCTTCTGGTGAAGGTCCCCCTTCTTTTACAGCCATTACAATATCTTTCCCAATACGAGTAAACGCTTTTGCCATTGCGGCCCAACGTTTCATTTTTCTTCCTTTTCTAAATTCGAATGCTCTTCCCATTTCTAAGAATATTTATTGATTTAATGATGCAAAAATAACTTTTTCGATATCAATTTCAAAAAACATTATTTGTTGCTAATTTATTTTTTGTAAAAGGGCATTTTAACCACTTTTGCTGCAACTTTATTGTTTCTGATTTGAATGTATATGGTGCTGTCAACAGCTGCAAATGCAGTAGCTACATAGCCCATTCCAATTCCTTTTCCAACGGTTGGTGCCATTGTTCCAGATGTTACAATTCCAATTTCATTTCCGTTTGCATCAACGATAGGGTAGTCATGTCTCGGAATACCTCTTTCGATTAATTCAAATCCTACTAATTTTCTTGCGACACCCGTTTCTTTTTGCAATTGCAGTGCTTCCGAATTTGTGAATTTTTTGTCAAATTTTGTAATCCAACCCAATCCAGCTTCGATAGGTGATGTTGTATCATTGATGTCATTCCCATAGAGGCAGAATCCCATTTCTAGACGTAAAGTATCTCTTGCCGCTAATCCGATTGGTTGGATGCCAAAAGATTTTCCAGCTTCAAAGACACGGCTCCATATTTTTTCAGCTACTTCGTTTTTAAAATAGATTTCAAATCCTCCCGATCCTGTGTATCCTGTTGCCGAAATAATCACGTCTTTTTCTCCGGCAAAATCACCTATTTGAAAAGAATAATAAGGCATGTTGGCCAAATCGATGCTTGTTAACGATTGCATGGCTTCAGCCGATTTTGGTCCTTGAATAGCAAGTAGTGAATAAGCATCGGAAGCATTGGTCATTTCTACACCCAAATCGTTGTGCGAGCTAATCCAATTCCAGTCTTTATCAATGTTGGATGCATTTACGACCAACATATAATGATTGTCTTCTATTTTGTATACAATTAAATCGTCAACAATTCCGCCATCGTTATTTGGCAAACAAGAATATTGAGCTTTACCATTAACCAATTTCGAAGCATCGTTGGACGTCACTTTTTGAATTAAGGCCAAAGCATTTTCTCCTTTAAGAAAAAATTCACCCATGTGTGAAACATCAAAAACACCAATACCATTACGAACTACTTCGTGTTCTGCGTTGACACCTTCATATTGAACAGGCATATTGTAACCAGCAAAAGGGACCATTTTTGCACCAAGTGCTTCATGAATATGGGTTAAAGCTGTATTTTTCATTGTAAAAATAAGTTTGTTTGTTAGGGTTACAAAAATACTATTTTTACTGATATTTAAGATATAATTCCTTGAATTGTTTTAATGCTTTAGTGTACTTAATGTCTGATTTGCTTTAAAAAAGTAGTCAAATCCT
>JAGNYR010000042.1 GCA_017984835.1 Flavobacterium sp.
TCTATATTAAACTAATAGTTTTTTAACAATAGACGAGATCACTTTCCCTTCTGCTTGTCCGCCAATTTGTGCCGAAGCCAATCCCATTACTTTTCCCATAGATGCGATGCCCGACGCACCTGTTTCTGAAATGATTTTAGCAATGATGTCTGTGATTTCATCTTCTGATAGCTGAGCGGGTAAAAACTGTTCTATTACGGCTATTTGAGCCAATTCGGGTTCAGCTAGATCAGGGCGATTTTGAGTTGTGAAAATTTCAGCACTATCTTTTCTCATTTTCACCAATCGTTGTAAAATTTTGATCTCGTCTGCTTCGCTGATTTCTTCTTTTGTACCTGTCGCTGTTTGAGCTAATAATAATTCTGATTTAATCGCTCGTAAGGCTTCTAATGCGATGGTGTCTTTGGAACGCATGGCATCTTTCATCACGTCCATAATTTTTGATTGTAAGCTCATATTGTGTCTGTTTATGTTATAAAATCTGATTTTTGTGTACTTCGTTATTCAAATAGCCCTGATTGAAGCAAGCATCCTTTTTGGCAAATTAGAAGGGGTAATGATTACAAAATCTCCTCTCTTTTGACCTGAAAAAATCCAAAAAGATACTGCGAAAAGCAGGAAAAGGGTTGATAAAAAGGACCCAGCCATTTGCTGCTTTAGCGCTTGCAAATATAAAAAAATAACCCGAAAATTCATCGAACTTTCGGGTTAGTATTTAAGATGTTTTTATCATTAATCTACGTTGTCGTGTAGAAATGAATTGTTTGAACGCAATTGAACATCGTCGTTGCTATCAATTCCTAGCGACATTCTTGAAGCAGAATTTGCAGCTTGACTGGTTGAAATATCAATCCCAGTTCTTTTGTAAGCGGGTACTTTTTCCAATTCGTCAATTTTTGAAGAGGTATGGAATTTATAATTGAATTCTTTCAATTTACGTCTTCTTTCGTCGGCGCGCATTTTCAAAGTTTCTTCAATAGTCATTTCGATCGGAGAAACGTCGTCGTAGTGATTTGAATAAGCCATTTCTGCAGGCTTTTCTTCCACTTTCATTACAATGTTCAACTCTTCTTCGATTGGCTCTTCCACAACAGCAACAGGCGCTGAATTCAACAAACCATTTTCGATTTCCATGTACTCTTCAAGAGAATATTTGATTACACCGTCATTAGAAAGTTCTGTTACAGGAACATATTCAATATGGTCTACAACTTTCATCTCTTTTGCTTCATTTGTCAACTCGAAGTAGATGGGAGCTTGCTCTTCTTTTACTTCGGCAACAGGTGCAGCAGGAGTTTCTAATGGCAACTCAAAAGAAAACAAGTTTTGAATTTCATGAGTTGGTGTTGGTTTGTGCTCTTGTACTTTATTTTCAACGGGTGCGCTGAATTGGAAATCGACCGCTGCAATTGGCGCAACAATCTCGAACGTTACATCTAGATTTCTGATGAAATCATTCATTGCAATCAATTCATTTTCATTCACAACAGGTGTATTCACCACTGGAGTGTTTACTACTGGAGTACTTTGTACAGGCTGTGCTACTTCCTCTTCGATCAATTCAAAGATGATTTTTTCTGCAGTTGGCTGGCTTACTTCCTCTATTTTAGATTGGAAAACATCAGCTGTATTTTGCATTAAATCGCGCACTATTTTTTGATCATCACCCAATGCATGAATGATTTTCTTAGGTTCAACATTAACGATTTCATTTTGTTGTTCTACGTCAAAACCAGTAGCGATGATGGTTACTGCAACCGCATCTCCAAGTGAATCGTCTTCGCCCACTCCCATGATGATATTGGCATTGTGACCAGCTTCTGTTTGGATATGATCGTTGATTTCCCCAATTTCATCGATCGTAATTTCACTTGAACCAGAAACGATCAGCAACAATACGTTTTTGGCACCTGAAATTTTATTGTCATTTAACAATGGAGAATCCAATGCTGAAATGATCGCTTCTTTTGCACGATTTTCACCGATTGCCGTAGCAGAACCCATGATGGCTGTTCCACTGTTTGCCAATACAGTTTTCGCGTCTTTTAAGTCAATATTTTGTGTGTAGTGGTGCGTAATTACTTCTGCAATTCCTCTAGATGCAGTCGCTAATACTTCGTCTGCTTTTGAGAAACCTGCTTTAAAACCAAGATTACCATATACTTCTCTTAGTTTGTTGTTGTTGATCACAATCAATGAATCAACGTGTTTTCTTAATCTTTCTACCCCAGCCAACGCTTGTTCTTGTCTCACTTTTCCTTCAAATTGAAACGGAATAGTTACAATACCCACAGTTAAAATATCTCTTTCTTTAGCAAGTTGTGCAATCACTGGCGCAGCTCCAGTTCCTGTACCTCCACCCATTCCAGCTGTGATAAAGATCATTTTTGTATTACTATCCAACATTTTTTCGATATCGGCTACACTCTCAATGGCAGATTGCTGCCCTACTTCTGGGTTCGCTCCTGCACCCAAACCTTCCGTTAGGCTCATACCTAATTGAATTTTGTTTGGCACGGGGCTGTTTTGTAGTGCTTGAGAATCTGTGTTACAAACAATGAAATCTACGCCGTCGATTCCTTGTCTAAACATGTGATTAATGGCATTGCTTCCGCCGCCACCTACACCGATTACTTTAATTACGTTTGATTGATTCTTAGGTAAATCAAAAGAGATGCTTCCAAAATCTGAGTTGCTGTTCATATGATATGGGGGTATTATTATTTTGTATTATTATTCTGCGTTATCTAAAAAATCTTTCAGTTTGATGACGTATTTATCAAAAAATGATTTTTTTATTTTTTCTTCTGTTGATTCTTCTTTTGCTTTTACTGGCGCTACAGGCTCTTCTACATTTGGTGCTGAGGCAGCAACTTCTGGTGCTACTTCTTCCACTTCTACCTGACGTTGCACGGGTGGTTGTGGCGCATAATTTTGTTTCATTTCCAGTTTGTAGGCACTTTGAGTATTGTTGGCTACGCTGTTCATGACCAATCCAACTGCGGTTGCAAACAAAGGACTTGAAATATCTTCGCTTGAATTGCCTGCTAAATGTTCGTTTGGATATCCAATTCGGGTGTCCATTCCGGTGATGTATTCAACCAATTGTTTGATGTGCTTTAATTGTGCACCACCACCTGTAAGAACGATTCCAGCAATCAATTTTTTTCTTGGATCTTCGTGTCCGTAAATTTTGATTTCTGCAAAAACTTGCTCAATAATTTCTACTACACGAGCATGAATTATTTTTGACAAATTCTTTAACGAAATTTCTTTCGGTTCTCTACCTCTAAGTCCCGGAATCGAAACAATTTCATTGTCTCTGTTTTCTCCTGGCCAAGCCGAACCAAATTTTACTTTTAATAGATCTGCTTGTTTTTCGATGATCGAACAACCTTCTTTGATGTCGTCTGTAATGACGTTTCCTCCAAAAGGGATCACAGCAGTGTGGCGAATGATTCCATCTTTAAAAATAGCCAAATCCGTAGTCCCTCCTCCAATATCTATCAACGCTACTCCGGCTTCTTTTTCTTCTTGACTCAACACTGAATCTGCTGAAGCAAGTGGCTCTAAGGTCAATCCGGATAGCTCAATTCCTGAACTTTGGATGCATCTTCCAATATTTCTAATCGAAGAAGCCTGACCTACCACAACGTGAAAACTAGCTTCTAATCTCGAACCAAACATTCCGATTGGCTCTTTTATTTCGGTTTGACCATCAATTTTAAATTCTTGTGGCAAAACATGTATGATTTCTTCTCCTGGGAGCATCGCCAACTTATTTACTTGATCAATAAGAATTTGAATGTCTTTCCCGCTAATTACTTCCTCTGGATTACTTCTGCTGATGTAATCTGTGTGCTGTATGCTTCGGATATGCTGACCTGCAATACCTACTACAACATCATTTATTTTGTACCCAGAATTTTCTTCTGCTTCACTTACTGCTTGTTGAATTGACTGAATGGTTTGCGTGATATTATTAACCACACCACGTGCAACTCCAAGACTTTTTGATTTACCAAGACCCAGAATTTCGAGTTTTCCGTACTCGTTTTTCTTACCGATCATGGCTACAATCTTGGTGGTTCCAATATCTAAACCAACTGCAATATTTTCTCTTTCCATTTTATTTTCTAATTTCTCGGATATTGAATCCAAATAATCATTGTTCTAAAGAAACTTCCCTTTCGTTATTTTGTGCAAACAACTTGATGGGTAAATTTCAGGTTTATCTTTTTATATTTTTTCAAAACATCATCCTGCATTGCCTTCTGGAAAAAAGCTTTGTACTTCAAAATTTTCGCCTCGATATGGATCATTTTTCCAAATTCAATTTGAAAATCATAATTTCGATTGGCTAGAATTACGTCGTCGTTGTCCAAAACTTGCATTCCAATGATGTTTTTTTTCATAAAATCATCTGAATTGATTTTATCTAAAAGCAAGGCCACTTTTTTCTTGTTTTTCGCGTCTACCTTTCCAGAAATCAACATGACTCTCGTGGTAAACAGGTCAGAAACTGGCATCATACTTCCCTCATTATCAATATAAAAAGAACGGTCCTCATTTTCAATTCTAGCAATGGGTGTTCGCTGAATTACTTCTGCATTTAGCACACCATCTACACTAACAAAAACTTGTGAGCTTTTCACCATTTCTTGTTTGTTAATAGAATTTTCCAATTTTTTCAAATCTACTCCAAGTTTTGCAATGGTTTTCACGTTGGAACGATTTTCTATTAACAATTTATTAACCGTTTCTTGCATCAGAAAATTCTTACTTTTCCCAACAAAAACCACCTCGGTTTTTTGCAATTTTCGTTGCGAATTTCGATACGATGTGAACGAATAGAGAAAAACCACTATTCCAATCATCAAAAGCACCCGAATATTTGACCAAACTACATATTTCATAGCAATGCTTTTTTAATAGACGGCACCCACTCGCCAATGTCTCCCGCACCTATCGTAACAATCACCTGTGCATCACTTGCCAAAATATCGGAAATGAGGTTGGCTTGGGTCGTTAATTTTTTGTTTTGGTTGTCAATTTTTGATAACAACCAGGTCGAAGTAACTCCTTCAATTGGTAATTCTCTAGCCGGATATATATCCAACAACAACAACTCATCAAAACGAGACAAACTGGTTGCAAAATCATCGGCAAAATCTTGTGTTCTACTGAACAAATGGGGCTGAAAAATAGCCAGTATTTTCTTGTTCGGATACAACTCACGAACCGCTTGATTTACCGCATTTATTTCCGTTGGATGATGCGCATAATCATCGATATAAACTAATTTTTCTGATTTAATTTGGTACGAAAACCTTCTTTGCACTCCTTTGAAATCAGCCAAGGCTTTTTTGATCAAATCAACTGAAACTCCATAGGTATATGCCATTGCAAACGCCATTAATGCATTCATTAAATTATGATGCCCTGGTAGCGAAAAAGCAACGTTTGTCACTAACTCTTTCGGAGTTTGTATCGAAAACAGGTAAACACTGTCGACGATTTTAATATCCTGCACAGAAAAAGCAGCCTCTTCGTTGATTGCGATTTGAACTCCTTCTAACGGAAGTCCTTTCGGAACAAAAAGCAAGGACTTTTCTTCCACTTTATCTGCAAATTCTCTGAACGAATCTTCAATAGCCGTCACATCACCATAAATATCCAAATGATCTGCATCCATTGAGGTAACGCAGGCTATATTTGGATGCAAATGCAAAAAAGAACGGTCAAATTCATCAGCTTCAACCACAGTAATCGATTTTCCACTTCCAATTAAATTAGATTGGTAATTTTCTACTATTCCGCCTAGAAAAGCAGTAACATCCAATCCGCTCTGGAATAATATATGTCCTAATATACTTGAGGTAGTTGTCTTACCATGGGTGCCTGCCACAGCGAAGCAAAAAGTATCTTTGGTAATCAATCCGAGTACTTCAGATCGTTTTTTTATGGTGTAGTTTCTTTCAACAAAAAAGTTCCACTCAGAATGAGTAACCGGAACGGCTGGCGTTACAACAACCAGCGTGTTTTCTACATAAAAATCAGAAGGGATTTCACGAATGGCATCTTCAAAATGAATCGACATCCCCGACGCAATTAATTCGTCTGTCAAACGGGTAGGCGTTTTGTCATAACCAGCAACTTTCTTTCCTATATTTTGAAAATAACGAGCCAAAGCACTCATTCCGATGCCTCCAATCCCAATAAAATAGACGTTATGTATTTGGTTGCTTTTCATTTATTATATTCCTTTAATTTTTAATGCATTTTATTATTTCTTCTACTATGTCTTTCGTAGCGTTGGGCATACCCAATTTTTTACTGTTTACGCTCAACTCGTTTTGAAGCGCTTCATCCGTAATCAAGTTTGAAAACACCGATTGAAACGAATCGTCTAGATCTTTCTCTTTGATTAATAGGGCCCCTTTCTTGGTTGCAATTGCTTGCGCATTTTTTGTTTGATGATCCTCGGCCACATTGGGTGAAGGAATATAAATAGTAGGTTTACCAACCAAACAAAGTTCTGAAACCGATGAGGCACCTGCTCGAGAAATCACGATATCTGCAGCGGCATAAATCAAATCCATTCGATCGATAAAGGCAACTACTTGCACATTTTCCTTTTCATTGTATTTTTTGTATTCATCATAATACAATTTTCCGCATTGCCAATATACTTGAACACCCTTTGAAAGCAAAAAATCAAGTTCTTTGGCTATCAATTGATTGATTCTTTTTGCACCTAAGCTACCACCTAAAATCAAAAGTGTTTTTTTATGCGAATCGAAACCAAAGTAGTGTTGCGCTTCTACTTTCTTACTTGCACTATCTAACAAATCTTGACGTACCGGATTGCCGGTTAAAATCATTTTATGGCTCGGAAAAAACCGATCTAAATTTTCATACGCCACGCAAATTGAATTTGCTTTTTTACTGAGGAGTTTATTGGTAATCCCAGGATATGAATTTTGCTCCTGAATAACCGTAGGAATATTCAAACTGTTGGCCATTTGTAACAAAGGACCACTTGCAAATCCGCCTGTCCCAATGACTACATCGGGTTTGAATTTTTTTAATATTCTTCTAGATTTCCACAAACTACTGATCAGCTTTAAGGGAAACATGGCGTTTTTTAATGTCAATTTTCTTTGCAAACCCGCAATCCATAATCCTTCTATTGGATATCCTGCTTGCGGAACTTTTTGCATTTCCATTTTATCTGAAGCGCCCACAAAAAGAAATTCAGCATCGGGAAATCGAGATTTCAACTCGTTTGCAATGGCAACAGCGGGATAAATATGCCCTCCTGTTCCACCTCCACTTAGTATGAATTTTAATTTTTTCATCTACTTTTTGTTTTTTAAAGCTACCGTTGGGTTTTCAGAAATTGAGAAATCATCCGAATCACTCGCATTGATTTCCTCAACAGGCATCGCATCTTCTTCCAATTGTTTATCGATTAACTTTTGAAGGGCTGCTTCTCTCAATTCTTTTTCTTTTTGTACTTCCGCAATCTCTTCTTCTTTGCGCGTCACACTCAAAATGATCCCGAGTGCCACACAAGTCATCCAAACAGAGGTTCCTCCCGAACTTATCAAGGGCAAGGTTTGTCCGGTTACCGGCAACAACTCTACCGCCACCGCCATATTGATTATGGCTTGAAAAATCATGGGGAATCCGAGACCCACTACTAACAATTTACCGAAATAAGTAGTCGATTTTTGAATTGCAATTACAAACCGAATAAAGAGCAATAAATAAACCCCAATAACGGTCAGTGCGCCCACCAAACCATATTCTTCGACTATGATTGCAAAAATGAAATCGGAAGAAGATTGTGGTAAAAAGTTTTTCTGCACGCTTTTTCCTGGACCCAAGCCGTACAAACCTCCAGAGGCAATTGCGATTTTGGCTTTTTCTATTTGGTAGTCGTCTTCGCCTGGTTTGTCGGTTGTAAAATTTTCAACACGGCTGATCCAAGTATCGACACGATTTGGAAATGCCTTTGGGAATGCCTTTGCGACCAATCCAAAAAACAACAAAGATAAAAAGCCTACTCCTATGATGGTCCCGATGTATTTTAGCGGGTAATTTCCAACAAAAGTAATCATGGAAACCATCGCGAAAATAAGGGCTGCCGTAGATAAATTGGCAGGTAAAATGAGTGCGATTGTAATGAAAACAGGCAGCCAAAGTTCGATCAACGATTGCTTGAATGAAGGCTCGACTTCGCGTGATTTGGCTAAATATTTGGCAACATATACATACAAAACAATCGATGCCAAAGCCGAAGTTTGAAAGGTAATCCCAATAAATGGGACTTTCAACCATCTACTGGCATTTGCGCCATCGATGACCGTTCCTTTGAACAAAGTATAGGCCAATAAGATCCATACAACAGGTAATAAGAGAATGGAAAGCGCTTTGAATTTATTGTAATGTATTCTATGAATTTGAAAAATAATGAAAAACCCAACCACAACCAATACCGCGTGCTTTAACAAATAACTTAGGGCATTTCCTGAGTCTTTTTTAAGGTACACTAAATTGCTACTTGCGCTAAAAACAGACATAAATGAAAACAAGGCTAGTAACGCTACAAACGCCCAGATCACTCGATCCCCTTTTAAACTGTTGATGTTATATTTCATTATTAGTTCTTTTCTATTTTATGGAATAGATGATTATAAATTTTTCACTTCGTTTTTGAATTGACGACCTCTGTCTTCATAATTTTCGAACAAATCAAAACTCGCACAAGCTGGAGAAAGCAATACAGTATCTCCTTTTTCTGAAAGGTGTTTAGCCGTTTGAACCGCATCTTTCATAGAAGTTACTTCAACCATCATATCAACCACATTTCCGAAGGCTTCAATGATCTTTTTATTATCAACTCCCAAACAGATGATTGCTTTCACTTTTTCATGAACTAGCGACATCAATTCGTGGTAATCATTTCCTTTGTCAACCCCTCCAACAATCCAAACCGTTGGCGTAGTCATGCTATCCAAAGCAAAAAAGGTTGCATTCACATTGGTTGCTTTACTATCGTTGATGTATTGCACATTTTGGATTTTCAACACTTTCTCCAATCGGTGTTCCACCCCTTGAAAATTAGAAAGACTCTCACGAATGGTTTGCTTTCTGATTTTTAAAATGGTAGCTACTGAAGTGGCGGCCATGGCATTTTTAAAATTATGCTTCCCTTCCAATGCAATAGTGGTTGTGTCTAATGAAAACTCGTCGTTGTTGATGTTAAATTCCATAATGTTGTTATTTAAATAAGCTCCGTTTTCCATTTTTTGTTCCAATGAAAAAGGAAGCTGTTGTGCATTTATTTTATGTTGGTTGATCCAATTTTTTGTGGCTTCGTCTTCAAAATCATAAATTAAAAAATCAGTTGCTGTTTGATTTTGCGTAATTCTGAATTTGGATTGAATGTAATTTTCGTATTTGTATTCATAGCGATCCAAATGATCTGGACTTATGTTTGTGATAATGGCAATATGTGGCTGGTAGGTAAAACAGCCGTCCAATTGAAAACTGCTTAACTCCAACACATAATAATCATAATCTTGTTCTGCTACTTGCCAGGCAAAACTTTTTCCGATATTACCACCTAAACCCACATGCAATCCGCCTGATTTTAACAAATGGTAGGTCAACATGGTGGTGGTAGTTTTACCATTACTTCCTGTAATTCCTATGGTTATAGCTTTTGTAAATTGGATGGCGAACTCAATTTCTGAAATAACCGGAATGTCATGCTCCAAAATCTTTTTTACTATTGGCGCTTTGTCTGGAATACCTGGGCTTTTCATCACCACATCTGCCGATAGTATGTTGGCTTCTGTATGCTGTTGATCTTCCCATAAAATACCGTAATCTGTAAGAACTTTTTGATACGTATCGCTGATTTTTCCATAATCAGAGACAAAAACATCGTATCCTTGTTTTTTTCCCAGGATGGCTGTTCCAACCCCACTTTCTCCGCCTCCAAGAACAACTAAACGTGGCATTATCTAAGTTTTAAAGTAACAATTGAAACAATAGATAATAGGATTGCTACAATCCAAAATCGGGTTACTATTTTACTTTCGTGATACCCTTTCTTTTGGTAATGATGGTGCAAAGGCGACATCAAGAAGATACGTTTCCCTTCACCAAATCTTTTTTTTGTGTATTTGAAATAGGCTACTTGCAGAATCACAGATAAATTTTCGGCAAAGAAAATGGCACATAAAACAGGAAGTAGCATTTCTTTACGAACTGAAATTGCCAATACCGCAATAATTCCTCCTATTGTTAAACTTCCCGTATCGCCCATAAAAACCGAGGCCGGATATGAATTGTACCAAAGAAACCCAATCAAAGCCCCAACAAATGCCGATATAAATACGGTCATTTCTCCCGCATTAGGTATGTACATAATGTTTAAGTAACTTGAAAAAATAACATTCCCAGAAACAAAAGTGAAAATCCCCAATGCCAATACCGAAATAGCCGAGGTTCCTGCCGCCAGACCATCAATTCCGTCGGTAAGATTGGCTCCATTTGAAACGGCTGTGATGATAAAAATAACCACCGGAATGAATATCAACCAAGCCCATTTTTCATACCCATCACCCATCCATTCAAGAAACAAAGCGTAATCCAACTCGTTGTTTTTGGTAAATGGAATCGTCGTAACAGTCGATTTTACTTCTTGTGGCGTTACGGATATCGTGTTTTCGATGGTGTTGTAACTAGCTTGTTTTACTGTTTTCTCTCTGACTGTAACTCCCGGATGAAAATACAATACAGATCCTACTATAACCCCTAAACCTACTTGTCCAATTACTTTAAATATACCTTTTAAACCTTCTTTATCTTTTTTGAATATTTTGATGTAATCATCAATAAAACCAATGGTCCCCATCCAAAGAGTAGTCACAATTAATAAGATGATGTAAATGTTATTCAACTTAGTTAGTAAGATTACTGGAATCAATGTGGCAATGATGATGATCAATCCACCCATGGTTGGTGTTCCTGCTTTTTGAGTTTGGCCTTCAAGACCTAATTCTCTTACCGTTTCACCTACTTGTTGGTTTCTTAAAAAAGTGATTATTTTTTTACCATACACCGTAGAAATTAATAACGACAACATGATTGCCAAAGCTGATCTAAATGTAATGTATTGAAATACTCCGGTTCCAGGAACGTCAAGAGTTTTATCTAAATATTCAAATAGGTAGTACAACATAGTCTTTAGATTATTTATTTAATTGTGTTAAAATTTCTTTTACGATTTGCATGTCATCAAAATCTTGACGCACACCCTTTATTTCTTGATACGTTTCATGCCCTTTTCCAGCAATTAGGATGATGTCATTCGGATTTGCTAATTGACAAGCGGTCTTGATTGCTTGATAGCGGTCTTCAATGGAGAGCATTTTTTTGAAATGATGCGGAGCCACGCCCGATTCCATTTCTGCTATGATCGTTTTGGGATCTTCTGATCTTGGATTATCTGATGTGATGATCAATTTATCGCTCATGGAAGATGCAATATCAGCCATGATGGGTCTTTTGGTTTTATCTCGATCGCCACCACATCCTACAACGGTGATCAATTGTTCGTTTTTAGTACGGATATCATTGATGGTAGCAAGTACATTTTCTAATGCGTCGGGAGTGTGAGCATAATCAACAATTGCTGTTATTTTCTCATCCGACACAATGAATTGGAAACGACCTGAAACACTCTCTAATTCAGATATCAATCGTAAAACTTCCAAAGGTTCCATCCCTAATTCAACCGCCACACCATAGATTGCGACCAAATTATATGCATTAAAAGTTCCGATCAATCGGGTCCAAACTTCGTTTTCATTGATTTTTAACAACAAACCTGAAAGTTGATTTTCTAGTATTTGTGCTCTATAATCGGCATAGGTTTTCAGTGCATACGAACGTTTTTTAGCCGACGTATTCTGTAACATTACCTCGCCATTTTTATCATCACTGTTCGTGAGAGCAAAAGCTGATTTTGGCAAATGATCGAAAAAAGCCTTTTTTACATCTCTGTATTCTGCAAAAGTGGGGTGGTAATCTAAATGATCATGTGTCAAATTAGTAAAAACACCTCCTTCAAAATGCAATCCTTCTGTTCTTTTTTGATGGATTCCATGTGAACTCACCTCCATAAAGCAATACCCTACCCCAGCTTCAACCATTTGACTCAAATAGTAATTGATGGTCAACGAATCGGGTGTGGTGTGCGTGGCTTTAAACTGCTCGTTACCTACCATGATTTTCACGGTAGAAAGCAATCCAACGTTGTTACCTGCATTCATAAACAATTGATACAATAATGAAGCAACCGTCGTCTTACCATTGGTTCCGGTGATGCCCACAAGCTTCAATTTGGATGATGGATTGTCGTAATAATTGGTTGCTAAAAATGCCAAAGCAGCATTTGTATCCTGAACTTTGATATAAGTTATTCCTTGATGTATGACTTGAGGTAACGTATCGCAAACAATTACGGTTGCGCCTTTTGAAATAGTAGATTCTATGTAATCATGACCGTCTGAAATAGTGCCTCTAATGGCTACAAAAACATCGTTTTCACTGATTTTTCTTGAATCAAATTCAATTTTTTGAATACTCATTTCGGTCGAACCAACCACTGATTCAATCGCAACTTTATATAATATGTCTTTTAATACTTTCATAATAATTCTAATACAATGAGTGTATTCTTAGTAAACGAAGCTCCCGGAAGAACCGATTGAGATTTTACTTTTCCGATGCCTTTCACTTTCACTTTGATTCCTAAATTTCCCAATAAAGCAACGGCATCCATACCAGCCATTCCTTTCACATTTGGAACAGTCGTATAGCTTTTTTGTCCTTTATCGAAATATGAATTGTAGGCTCTATCTTGCACTTTAACCGAGGCATTTACATTTTTGATCTCGTTCGTCGAAGGAGCATCTGTGAATATTTTTTGTGCGATTCTTTTAAATACCGGACCTGCAACATCTGCCCCATAGTACGAATTTTTAGAAGTATCCGGTTTATGAACCACAACAATGCAAGAATATTTTGGACTGTCGGCTGGGAAAAACCCTACAAACGAAGAAATATAATGTTTCTCTGTTCCTCCATTCACCGCATAATTAGCTTGTGCCGTTCCTGTTTTTCCAGCCATTGAAAAATCTTTTGAATACAATTTTTCTCCTGTACCTCGTTTCACAACATTTTCCAATAAAGCTTTGATCTTACTAGTTGTTTGATTAGAACAAATTTTTGGATTGATTACTTGCTTGTCATATTTCTTGATGGTCTTGTTCCATTCCTTGATTTCAGAAACAAAAAGTGGTTTTACCATTTCTCCATTATTTGCAATGGCGTTGTACAACGTCAACGTTTGAAGTGGCGTTACCGAAACACCATATCCGAAAGCCATCCAAGGAAGTGAAATAGCACTCCAACTTGCATCGGAAGGTTGTGGTATTCTAGGAATTCCTTCACCTTTGAAAGGCAAGCCTAGAGGTTTGTTCAAACCCATTTTGTTTATTCGATCTACAAACTGTTTGGGATTCGAATTGTAATTCTCATAAACTGCCTGAACCATCACCGTATTGGACGATTTCTCAAAACCAGTACCCAATGAAATTTTACCATATCCGCCCTCATGTGAATCTACTACTCGTTTACCGCGATACGTAACCACTCCACCTCTACTGTCATATACTTTGCTGGTGTCTACTTTTTGATCATCTAAAAGCGCAATTAAGTCAATCAACTTAAAAGTGGAGCCGGGTTCATGCGACTCAGAAACCGCATAATTGATTGTTTCGTAATAATTACCCGATTTTGGGTCTTTACCCAAATTAGAAATCGCTCTAATTTGACCTGTTTTCGTTTCCATTACGACTACACAACCATGTTCTGCGTTGTTTTTTTGCAACGATTCCAATAATGCGTGGTGCGCAATATCTTGGACATACACATCAATCGTCGAGATGACATCATAGCCATCTTTTGGATCTACCTCATTTACGTCTCTGATGGGTTTCCACTGACCTTTTGCGATTTTTTGCTTCAAGATTTTACCATCGGTGCCATTTAAATACTTTCCAAACGCACCTTCAATACCTACTTGACGTAGATTTCCATCCTCATCTTTTCGCTCATACCCAATGGTTCTTTCTGCGATTTTACCCATTGGATGTTCGCGTACCGATTTTTGCTCAATGATGATACCCCCTTTGTTAGCTCCTTTATTAAACAAGGGAAACGATTTGATTTTTACATAATCTGTATAACTTAGATTATCTGCGATGAATGTATATCGGTTTTTGGTAGAACGCGCCTTTCTCAAAAGCATTTGATAATAATTGCTTGGACGTTTTAACACAAAAGCAAGACTATCCGCAAGGGAATCAATTCGGGTGTCAAACAATTCGTCTTTTGGAACTACGGCATCAAATCGGATGGTGTATTTTGGAATCGAAGTAGCTAACAAGCTACCGTCATAAGAATACACATTTCCTTTATTTGAAGGGATCACAAAACTTTTTACGGTTCGATCTTTGGCTAGTTTCCGGAAATGATCTCCCTGTACCCACTGAATATTAGTGAGCTTTA
>JAGNYR010000085.1 GCA_017984835.1 Flavobacterium sp.
AAAGAGAAAAAAGCAGCGCGTAAAGAAAAACAACAATAATATAAGTTAACGTGATAATTATTTGGAATCCAATTTATTTTTGTTATTTTTGATTTCTATTTCCACTTAAACTAACAATCATGAAAAAATTACTTTTTATTATCACATTACTTTTTGCTTTCTCATTCAATGCGTCTGCTCAAGAGAAAAAAATAGCTACACCTGTAGAAAAAGCAACTACTGATGCTACCGATTTAGCAAAATTAGTAGGTCTTGAAGACTCCCTAAAAGAAGGTTTTGTAAAACTTTTTACAATGAAATATGAAATGCTTCAAGAAAACTTATCAGACGAAAGAAAACAAGCGTTAACACGAATCATGGTAGATAAAATCGTAACTTCTTTAACGCCAGCTCAAATGGAGAAGTTGAAAGCTAAAACCGTTTTATTCGATCGTTTGACTAAATAATCAAATACGTACAAATAAAAAAAATCCCAACTCAATGAGTTGGGATTTTTTTTTATAATTCCATAGCTACTTTTCGAACCGCTTCCAGTGTTTGGTCCAAATCTTCATAGGTCAAAGCATCGGTTATAAACCAAGTTTCATAGGCAGAAGGCGCAATATATATTCCTTCTCTAAGCAATCCGTGAAAGAACTTCTTGAAAGTAGGGTTATCACCTTTTTTTGCGGATGCAAAATCAATTACAGGTTCCTTATCAAAATGAACCGAAATCATCGATCCTACTCGATTTATGGTAAAATCTATACCACCCTGAGTAAGTATTTCACGAATCCCTTTTTCTAAATAACTGGTTTTATCATCCAAACGACGAAACAAATCGGCATCCGCATTGATTTCTTGTAGCATTGCCAAACCTGCCGCCATCGCCAACGGATTCCCTGATAAGGTTCCGGCTTGATATACAGGTCCTAGAGGCGCCAAATAATTCATGATCTCATTTCGTGCAGCAAAAGCACCAACAGGCAATCCACCGCCAATTACTTTACCAAAACAAACAATATCAGCTGCTACATTATACAGTTCTTGAACGCCGCCTTTTGCCAAACGAAAACCAGTCATTACTTCGTCAAAAATCAACAAAGCACCCTGTTTTGTACACATTGCACGCAATCCTTCTAAAAACCCATCAATAGGAGGCACGCAACCCATATTGCCCGCAACAGGTTCGACAATAATGGCCGCTATCTGATTCGGATTGGCTTCAAACAATTGCTCAATTTGTGCTAAATCATTGTAATTTGCCAACAAGGTATCTTGTGCCGTTCCTGGTGTTACACCCGGACTGTTGGGAGACCCAAATGTGATGGCTCCACTTCCTGCTTGAATCAAGAACGAATCGGAGTGACCGTGATAACAACCCGCAAATTTGATGATTTTATTTCTATTTGTAAATCCGCGTGCCAAACGAATGGCACTCATGCAAGCTTCTGTTCCCGAATTCACAAATCGGATTTTATCAATATTAGGCACCATCGAAACAGCAAGGTTTGCAATTTCGGTTTCTAATTGAGTAGGCATCCCAAATGAGGTCCCTAATTGAGCTCTTTCCGTGATTGCTTCTATCACAGGCGGGTGCGCATGACCTAATATCATCGGACCCCACGAATTGATATAATCAATCAGTTTGTTGCCGTCTTCATCATACAAATAAGCTCCTTTGGCACTTTTCACAAAAACAGGTGTTCCACCAACTGATTTAAAAGCGCGCACTGGAGAGTTTACACCTCCCGGAATTACCTTTTCTGCTTCAGCAAATAATTGACTACTTCTTTGATACAACATTTTGATCGTATTACTGGATGATTAATTCTTGTCCGATTGAAATACCATTTTCAAGTATTCCATTCTTTTTCTTCAATTCTTCTATAGAAATTGCGTATTTTTTAGAAAGCGAGTACAACGTATCGCCTTTTACCACAATATGTGTAGCAGCCTTTGCTGTTTCATTTAGCTTTGCTGAAACTACAGCAGCTGTTGGTTTTTCGACAACTGAAATCGTGCTTTTTTCAACCACTTTAGGAGGCTCCTGGGTTGCTTTTTCCAAGCCCAGCACTTCGTTATCATATTGCTGTAAATTATAGCGTTCAATCAACAAATATAATTTTGTGGGATAGTTTGGATCGGTTGCGTAACCGGCATCTTTCAAACCTTTTGCCCACGATTTGTAATCATTGATAGGCAGCTGAAACAACGAGGCATACCTGGGTCTGGAAGTCAAAAATAATGAATGGTCGCGGTACGATTCCTCTGGGTTATTGTACTTTCTAAAACACTCCGCTGCTTCATCATCATCATATTTAATGCTGTCACCTGTCCATTCTTTGTGGCATTTTATTCCAAAATGATTGTTGGCTTGAATACTCAACGGACCTGTTCCAGCACCCGACTCTAAAATTCCTTGACCCAAGGTAATACTTGCGGGTATGCCGTATTTCAACATGTCTTCCTTGGCAATGTCTTTGTATTTTTGAATGTACTCTTGCACCAATGCCGTAGTTACCTGAACTTTGGTCGTAGCTTCTAGCGTAACTGTTTTCGCTTCCTTATTGGCCTCTTTTTTAGCAACATTGGATCCGTTTAAAACGGGTGTTTTGGTCGTTCTAATGATACCTCCCGATGCAGGCGTTGTACTTTTCTTTTTACCAAAAAGGTGCAATCCACCACTTTTACACGAAACCAATGCCAAAAGGCACACTACAATTAAACCCTTCTTAATCATTTACTTTTATTTTTATTAATTTTTTTCGTTCCAATTCTTTGTTCATACCCGCAATTCCTTGAAGACCTCCGGTATGAATGAGCAATATTTTTGAACCTTTTGTAAAATACGCTTTTTCGATCAAATCCATCACGCCAAAAACCATTTTACCGGTATAAATTGGATCCAGAGGTACTTGATGCTCTTCATAAAATGAATTGATAAACTGAATCAATTCTGGCGTCACTTTTCCGTAACCTCCAAAATGATAATCCAAATTCAAACTCCAATTATTTTTTTTGGCAAAAATACAAATATCTTTCTCCAAAAAATCACCTTTTAGTGCAGGAAATCCTATTATTTTTTGATGTTCAAAAGAACCATTGATCAAACCCGAAAGAGTCCCTCCTGTTCCCACTGCTACACATACAAAATCATACGCAACATCTGCCTCCGTGAGGATTTCTTCACAACCTTTGACAGCCCATTCGTTGGTTCCTCCCTCCGGAATGCAATAAAATTCACCCCATTGGTTTTTCAACTGTTCCATGAAATCCTCTTGCTCTTTCATCCGATATTGCTCCCTAGAAATGAACTCAAATTGCATTCCACACGAACTCGCAAATTGCAACGTAGGATTATCGTGCCAATTGTCTTTCAATTCATCGCCTCTGATGATTCCGAGGGTCTCAAAACCATTTGCTTTTCCAGCATAAGCTACCGCTGCAATATGGTTTGAAAAAGCCCCGCCAAAAGTGACTATTTTTGTATGATTTTGCCGGAAAGCTTCTTCCAAATTATACCGTAATTTCCTGAACTTATTTCCAGAAACAAACGGATGAATCAAATCTTCTCTTCGCACAAAAAGGCGAACATCCCTGTTTTTTAATCCAATTTCTTGTGTGATTACTTGTGGCAAATCGGTTGCTTTTTTGGATACCATTTGGTGTTATTTTATCGGTTCAAACAAAGCGTTGCAAAGAAAATAATCCGATTTTTGCATGGAACAAACTGCGTTGATCTTCACATTGATTAAAAAGACCTTCCGGCTGCAAACGCGTGGCGTTAAATATTTACAAACATTTGGTATCATGTGCTGCAAAGTTCTTAAATTTGTCACTATGTTTGACAATAAAAATGAAAATAAATTAATAGAAGGCATTGATTTCTATTACACACCCGAAGGATACAAATGTTTTACCGAAAAATACCATCTCAAACGTGGTTATTGCTGTAAAAGTGGCTGTAAACATTGCCCTTATGGTTTTGACAAAAAAACAGGAAATTTAAAAAAATAACATGGGCGTGCCTTTGTTGCAAAACGATCCAAATCAACACATCGTTGAGCCAAGCAACAAAGTCGGGCTTTCGGCTGTATCTCTTCGAGGATATCGCCTCAATCCCTCACGCAGCAATCAATAGTATGAAACCTATGACATTTCAAGAACAAATTCTTCAAGGAATACCTGATCAATTACCCGCTATCAAACCCTTTGAAAGCGCAATCAACCACGCTCCAAAGCGCAAAGAAATCCTTTCAAATGAAGAGAAGAAATTAGCCCTGCAAAATGCATTGCGCTATTTTGA
>JAGNYR010000043.1 GCA_017984835.1 Flavobacterium sp.
TGTTATGTTAGACAAAGCGACTTCTATTGAAACGTTGTTAGAGTTTTATATGGGTAAAAACACACCCGACCGTCAAACCTTCATCATCAATAATTTGAAGGTGGAATTAGATGTAGTGGAAAAATAATAGATACTGAATAATCAGCATAAATGAAAGACGAAGAAGAAGATATCATCCATCCGAACGAAGACGAGAACAACGATTCTTTGGATACTACGGCAAACGAAAACGAAGAAGGCTTTGACGACATCGTTGCTTTTGGCGGGAATCATTTTTATGAAAACAATGAAAATCCCGAAGATACGATTACCAAAGTAACCGGTATGTACAAAGACTGGTTTTTGGACTATGCTTCGTATGTCATCTTGGAGCGCGCCGTTCCTGCTATTGAAGACGGATTCAAACCGGTACAACGCCGAATCATGCACTCAATGAAAGAGCTGGACGATGGGCGATACAATAAAGTTGCGAACATTGTAGGACACACCATGCAGTACCATCCCCACGGAGACGCGAGTATAGGTGATGCCATGGTTCAAATTGGTCAAAAGGATTTGATCATCGACATGCAAGGAAACTGGGGTAACATCCTTACAGGAGATAGTGCTGCCGCTTCTCGTTATATTGAAGCCCGAATCAGCAAATTGGGCCACGACATTTTATTTTCGCCAAAAATCACACAATGGGGAATGTCGTATGACGGACGAAGAGCAGAACCCATCAATCTTCCAGTAAAGTTTCCGTTGTTGTTAGCACAAGGAGCTGAAGGTATTGCAGTAGGTCTTTCGACCAAAATTTTACCTCATAATTTCAATGAATTAATTGATTGTTCTATCAAAGTTTTGAAAGGCCGATCTTTTACCCTTTTTCCTGATTTTCCAACTGCAGGAATTGCTGATGTATCCAACTACAACGATGGATTGCGTGGTGGACGTGTGCGTGTACGTGCCAAAATTGCACAATTAGACAAACAAACCTTAGTGATTACCCAAATTCCGTTTTCAACCAATACTTCTACCCTAATTGATAGTATTTTGAAAGCGAATGAAAAGGGGAAAATCAAAATCAAAAAAATTGAAGACAATACAGCGGCTGAAGTAGAAATATTGATTCACCTTCCACCAGGCGTTTCTCCCGATAAAATGATCGATGCATTGTATGCATTTACCGCTTGTGAAACTTCGGTAGCACCTTTGGGTTGTGTGATTGAAAATAACAAACCGTTGTTTATTGGTGTTTCTGAAATGCTCAAAATTTCAACTCATCGCACCGTTGATTTATTGAAACGAGAATTGGAAATCCAATTGGACGAACTAGAAAATAAATGGCATTTCTCTACCTTAGAGAAAATCTTCATTCGCGAAGAAATGTACATTGATTTCAAATTATATGGCGACCGAGAATCTTTATACAAATACATGTATGACCGATTTGAGCCTTTTGCAAAATCTTTTGTACGAGAAACAAATGATGATGATTTACAAAAGTTAACGCAAATTCCGATGATTCGTATTACGCGTTTCGACTCAGACAAAGCGGATGATGCCATTGCTAAGTTGGAAGCCGAAATGGAAGAAGTAAAACACCATTTGGATCATATTATCGACTTTACAATCGACTTTTTCCAAAAACTGAAAGACAAGTACGGAAAAGGACGCGAACGTCAAACGGAGTTACGCAGTTTTGACACGATTGAAGCTACGAAAGTAGTGTTACGTAACACAAAATTATATGTCAATAGAGAAGAAGGTTTCTTAGGAACCGGACTTAAAAAAGACGAGTACGTTGCCGATTGTTCCGATATAGACGATGTAATTGTTTTCCTTCGTGATGGTAAAATGATGATTACCAAAGTCGACGAAAAGAAATTCATTGGCAAAGACATCATTCATATTGCTGTATTTGACAAAAACGACAAACGCACCATTTATAACATGATGTACCGCGATGGAAAAAGCGGATCTACTTTCATCAAGCGATTCAATGTTTCGGGGGTTACTAGAGATAAGTTTTATGACTTAACTCAAGAAAAACCGGGATCGATGGTGTTGTATTTTTCTGCCAATCCAAATGGAGAAGCCGAAGTGGTTACCATTTTACTACGCCAAGTAGGCAGTGTAAAAAAACTGAAATGGGATGTTGATTTTTCTGATATTGCAATCAAAGGTAGGGCCTCAAGAGGAAATACTGTTTCTAAATATCCAATCAAAAAAATCGAACTGAAGGAAAAAGGAATTTCAACTTTACGTCCGAGAAAAGTTTGGTTTGACGATACCGTCCAACGATTGAATGTGGATGGTCGTGGTGAATTATTGGGCGAATTCAAGCCAAATGACCGCCTGTTGATCATCAATCAAACAGGAAAATTGAAAACGATTATTCCAGAATTGACTACGCATTTTGATGAAGACATGATTGTGTTGGAAAAATGGAATCCAAAAAAACCTATTTCTACCATTTATTATGACGGTGAAAAAGAACGTTATTTTGTAAAACGTTTCTTAGTAGAAAATGAAAACAAAGAAGAACTTTTTATTTCAGAACACGAGAAGTCGCAATTAGAAATTGTTTCTACTGACTGGCGTCCCGTTGCAGAAATTATCTACACCAAAGTAAAAGGTGTTCAAAAAGAGAATCAAACGATTGATTTAGAACAATTCATAGCTGTAAAAGGTATCAAAGCGATCGGAAATCAATTAACTACCGACAAGCTAAGACAAGTCAACTTATTGGAATCTTTGCCTTATGAAGAGCCGGAAGAAGAAGTGGAAGAAATGGCTAGTTCTGAAGAATCCGGAGCGTTTGAAGACATTCCAACAGACACAGATGACGACGGACAAATTACGCTAAGCCTAGAATAGCAATAACAATAATTGCAACAAAAAAACTCCTTTCAATAAGAAAGGAGTTTTTTTTATAGATAACAATTACAATACTAAATGGACATTATTAATTTGAAACGTCTGTATCATTCAGTTTATCGTCTTCTATTGTGCTGTTATGCAATTGAACTGGCTTGTTGTTTTTTCTCATTTTGATGTTCAAAAACTCCACGAAAAGGGAGAAGAAAATAGAAAAATACAAATAACCTTTCGGGATACTAGAAACTTCGGTATCGTTTCCAAAAGTAAAGTGTGCCAAGTGCGATCCTTCAGCAAGTAGCATCACTCCTATCAAAATTAAAAAGGACAATCCCAATATTTGGATGGTTGGATGTTCATTCACAAATTTGGATACAGGACCCGCAAAAATCATCATGATGCCTATTGAAATAATGATCGATAAAATCATGATAAGCAAAGCACCTTCATAACCAAAACCACCTTCAGCAGGGGCTTTCATACTGATCATTCCGATTGCGGTTAAGATACTATCAAATGAAAAGACAATATTTAACAAGGCAATTTGAAAAACGGCAGCCGAAAGACTCGAAGCAGATTTTCCGGCAGATCCTTCTTCTTCCCCTTCCATTTTGTGGTGAATTTCTGATACAGATTTGTACAAAAGAAACAATCCACCACCAAAAATGATGAGACTCTGACCTGTAACATGAGCTTTAAAGAAACTCCAATCGATTGATAATATCACTTTTTGCAGACTTAACACCCAAGTGATTCCGAACAGCAAGATGATCCTGAAAACCATTGCCAAAGCCAAACCAATTCTACGTGCTTTGGGTTGGTCTTTTTCTTCTAATTTACCTGAAACGATCGACAAAAAAACAATATTGTCAATTCCGAGAATAATTTCAAGAAAAGTCAACGTTAATAAAGCGATCCATGCATTTGGGTTGGAGAGTATTTCAAACATAAGATTAAATTTTAAAGTTATACGGAACTAGTTGATTTTTGTTACAGTACCCAATTGTTTTTTAGAATCATTTACAAATGAAAACTCAAAAGTATAGGTCGTATCGGTTGTAGAAAGAATTCGCATACTGATTGCTTTTTTATCTTCTCTGCTTTTTGGATGTATTTTTTGCAATACAAATTCGCAGTCGTTTACCCATCTCACGGTTGCTGTATCCTTTTTGCCTTCATAGGTTTCTATTTGATAAGCATCCGTTCGGGTGAACGTAGTGGTGTGTTTTGTTCCGTTGATCATTTGATCAAACCGAAAAGTACCGGTTTTAAAATTTTTACAATTCTTTTCGGGTCTAAAACAAGATGTTAGTAGTCCTGTGATCAAAAACAACAAAATTATTTTTTTCATAGCCGTGTTCATTTATTCTTTTTCGTTAAAAAGTCCTTTTACGATCGTGTTCAATCCCATAAATGCAAAATACATCGAATTTAAACACAAAAAGATACCTATTGCCATCACTAGATAATGCCAATTGGTATGCTGATTACTGAATGAATTGTATAACACAGCAGGGCCTATAAACATTTGAGGTAAAGCAATAAATAACTTCTTGATTCCTTTATTGATTAGGGATTGATTTGCCATGTTATTTCGATTGATAATTATTGACCGCGTTTCTAACACTGCCATATTTCGATAATAACCCGGAAGCCGTTTCATAATCCACCTGAATTTCATCCATGATCATCTTTACGCCACGATCTACCAATTTATCGTTACTCAATTGCATATCGACCATTTTGTTTCCTTTTACTTTTCCTAGCTGAATCATGGTTGCTGTAGAAATCATGTTAAGCACCAATTTTTGAGCGGTTCCCGCTTTCATTCGGGAACTTCCTGTGACAAATTCGGGGCCCACCACCACCACAATTGGATGGGTTGCTGTTTCAGCAAGAGGGCTTCCTTCATTGCATGTTATACAAGCCGTGGCGATGTTGTTTTGATTGCATTGTTCCAATCCAGCTATCACATATGGCGTGGTTCCCGAAGCTGCAATTCCAATCACAACGTCATTGGTTTGTACCTGATGCGACTGCAAATCGATCCAAGCCTTTGTTGTACTGTCTTCTGCGTTTTCTACGGCTTTTCTAATCGCTGCATCTCCACCAGCAATGATTCCGTTTACCCATTCGGCTGGTACTCCAAAAGTAGGCGGACATTCTGAAGCGTCGACAATACCCAACCGACCCGAAGTTCCGGCTCCAATATAAAAAAGACGGCCACCAAGTCGCATTTTTTCTACGACAACAGCAACCACTTGTTCAATTTGAGGTAATGCTTTTTGTACGGCAAGCGGCACCGTTTGATCTTCGTTGTTGATATGAGATAATAAATCTGAAATTGACATTTTTTCTAAATGTTCGTATTTCGATGATTGTTCTGTTGTTTTGATAAAAGCCATTCTATTGAACAAATTATATTTATAAAAAATAAGCCAAAAACATTCCGAAAAGAATCATCGACACTTTGGCTATATTGAACTTGTGTCCTTCACTACTTTCAAAAATAATGGTGGACGAAATATGAAACAAAATTCCGATTACAACAGCTGTTAGTTCGTTATAATATTGATTCAAATAGGTTACTTTTTCAGAAAAATAAGTTCCCAAAGGTGTCATGATCGCAAAGGCAAACATAAATAAAAACAACGCTTTACGATTGAGCTCGGCATGCATAAAAAAGGTCGTAAGTATCACAGCAATAGGCAAATGATGGATTGCTATTCCGATTGCTAAATCGTGGTGATGCCCCACAGGGAAACCTTCTAAAAAAGCGTGCAAACACAAACTAACAAAAAGCAACCAAGGCATTTTTGCTATTTTATCATGGCCGTGCACATGGCCGTGTTCAGCTCCTTTTGAAAAAAACTCTAAAATGATTTGAAAAAGAATACCCACCATGATAAAAACACCAATGGTCTTGTTCTCGCTTTTGTAGACCTCAGGCAGCAAATGCATCACAGTAAGTGACAACAAAAAAGACCCACTGAATGCCAACAAAAGTTTTAAATTTTTCTTGGACTTTGGTTGTACAAACAAGGCAATTCCATAGCCAAAAAGAACCGATAACAGAGGTAAAAGGTAATTCATTATTTAAAAATCATGATTAATCGTTCGCTTTCTTTTTTATGGAATTTTTTTAATTTATAGTCTCCAAATATATCCAACAAATCTATCCCTGCTTGTTGCATTAAGGATTGAAAATCTTCTAATGTCAAAGCGCGTACTTTCTCTTCAAAATGATACGTTGAGCCTTTGTCCTCAAACTCAATTTCTTTGATGATATATCCTTCTTTTTCATAGCGCTTGATTCTGAAATCTATTCCGTCAACAGTTTTTACCTCATTCGGAACCAAGTTTTCAAGCACCTGGTACACATTCATAAAATCGATTACGGCAAAACCATAGGCAGACAAACTATTTTTTATGGCCTCTAAGGTTTTTAGGTTGTCCGATTCGTTTTCGAAGTATCCAAAACTTGTAAACAAATTAAAAATAGCTTCAAACTTTTCATCAAAACTTTCGCGCATGTCATGCACTACAAAACGAAGGCCGTCATTTTCATTTTTCTTTGCCTCTTCAATACTGTTTTCGCTCAAATCGGCTCCCATGACATCATATCCCAATTGATTCAAATAAATAGCATGTCTTCCTTTTCCACAAGCCAAATCCAATACTTTAGACTTAGCAGGCAAATTCAAATATTGGGTCAAATTGTCCATGAAAATTTGCGCCTCTCTGTAATTGCGGTCTTTGTATAAAATATGATAATAAGTGGTATCAAACCAAGAGGCAAACCAACTTTCGGATTTCGTATTTTCTGTAACTAACATTTATTATGCTAAATTGAATTCTAATCCTGCAAATTTAATGTATTTTTGCACGAAATAACAACGTTTTCTTTTTATTGAAGCAAATGCCTTGGGATTTATTTATTATGGTAGCGCCTGCATTCGCCTTTATCTCATTTGCCCGATAAAACAGCAAGAAGATAGCGGCTCTCCCTAAGAATCGGGAGGGTGCTGAGGAACAAACCATTTTAGTATGTAAATTGAAAATTATACCATGAACGAAAATTTTAAAATGATTGCCAAAACCTTTTTTGGTTTTGAAGAGATATTAGCCAAAGAATTACAGCAATTGGGCGCGCAAGAAGTAGAACAAGGAACACGAATGGTGAGTTTTAAAGGCGATAAAGGATTTATGTACAAAGCCAACCTATCGTTACGAACAGCCCTTAAAATCCTAAAACCTATTTATTATTTTAGAGCAAATAACGACACAAACCTATACAAAGGAATCCAAAGTATGGATTGGTCAAAATACCTCAACGCAAACCAAACATTTGTCATTGACACGACCATTCATTCCGATCATTTTAAACACTCGCAATTTGTTTCACAAAAATGCAAAGATGCAATTGTAGATCAATTTAGAGAACGAACTGGTCAACGACCAAGTGTTGACAAAGATTTCCCAGACCTTCGTATCAACATACACATCGATCGAGATCAATGTTCTGTAGCGCTCGACACCTCAGGTAGTTCGTTACACCAACGTGGTTATAAAACAGCTACCAACATAGCTCCCATCAACGAAGTACTTGCCGCTGGAATGTTATTACTTTCTGGCTGGGAAGGAAAAAGTGATTTCATGGACCCCATGTGTGGTTCGGGAACCATCCTTGCAGAAGCTGCAATGATTGCTTGTAATATTCCGGCTAACATCAACCGTAAAGAATTTGCATTTGAAAAATGGAATGATTGGGACAACGATTTGTTTGACCAAATCATTGATGCGTTAATGAAACGCACCCGAGAATTTCATTACACCATCAAGGGATATGACAAAGCACCAAGTGCGGTTGAAAAAGCAAAAGCGAACATTAAAAACGCCAACCTTGATGATTATGTAACGGTAGAACTTGCCAACTTTTTTGAAAGTAAAAAAGAAAATCAGGGTCCGCTGCAATTGGTTTTTAACCCCCCTTATGGTGAACGATTAGACATTCAAATGGAGCGATTTTATAGAGAATTAGGCGACACACTAAAACTGAATTACCCGAACACCAATGCGTGGTTCATTACAGCTAATTTGGACGCGTTAAAATTTGTAGGGTTAAGACCTTCCCGAAAAATAAAATTGTTTAACGGTAGTTTGGAAGCGCGATTTGTGAAATACGAAATGTACGAAGGCAGCAAACGAACGAAATTTCAAAATAGAGACGAAGAATAGATCAAAAAAAAAGCTACTTAATAAGTAGCTTTTTTTTTATTTATTCATTGTGTAAAAAGGCTTGTCTGTTCAATAACGTTTCTTCGCTTTCAACATGATTGTCATCAGGAATACAACAATCTACAGGACAAACCGCTGCACATTGTGGCTCTTCGTGAAAACCTTTACACTCGGTACATTTGCCTGGAACAATATAGTAAACATCATCCGATAATGGGGTTTGAGCAGCATCTGAATCTACTTCTGTTCCATCAGGAAGGATGATTTTACCTTTCAATTTTGTTCCATCTTTATAGCGCCAATCATCGGCACCTTCATATATTGCAGTATTCGGACATTCTGGCTCACATGCGCCACAATTGATACATTCGTCTGTAATGATTATTGCCATTGTATTATTCTCTATTTAAAGTTAAAGTGTTGTCCATTCAAAAATGAGATAACTTTTTTAACTTTTGGCTAAAGCCAAATTACTTTTACTTATTTTTGTGCAAAATTACAATCAAATCTTGTTATAAACAAATAAACAAATGTTACAAAACGATAAAAAAAATTGTTTTATTGAACTTGGAAAATTTTTAAGTCAATTTTCTGAAAAAGACACCCGTAAACACGACGCTGTTTTAAACAACGATTTATTTTTTACTGATTTTGTTTCGTTGATTGAACTATCGCAATCTCACAACGGATGGTTTACACCAGAACAAGTTTATTTTTCTATCCAATCTTGGAGTAAAGCACTTACCGAAGAAAATATAAACCAATGGTTACAACCATATGATTTTTCTAAAGTACAACCCAAAACAGTCGGGTTAATATTAGCAGGCAACATTCCGCTTGTTGGGTTTCATGATTTTTTAAGTGTGCTCATCTCGGGTCATAAAGTACTGGTAAAAACATCGTCTAACGACCAGAAATTACTGCCTTTCTTAGCCCATTATTTAATTTCTATTCAACCCGAAATAAAAGATTACATCACATTTACAGAAGGAAAACTAGAAAATTTTGATGCCGTCATTGCAACCGGAAGCAACAATACTGCCCGTTATTTTGAATATTATTTCAAAGACAAACCTTCCATAATTCGGAAAAACAGGAATTCAGTTGCCGTTTTAGATGGTTCAGAAACCGAAGAACAACTCATTGCATTGGGAGAAGATATTTTTAGGTATTTTGGATTAGGCTGCCGAAATGTATCCAAGCTTTTTGTACCAAGAGGATATCAATTTGATGCCTTTTTTAAAGCCATTTTCGCCTACAAAGAAGTTATTTATTACGAAAAATACGCGAACAATTACGACTACAACAAAGCGGTATTTTTAATGAGTAATTTTAAATTATTGGATAATGAATTCATTACCTTGAAAGAAGACACCAGCTATGCCTCTCCTATTTCATCTCTGTTTTACGAATACTACGATTCGCTAGAAACGGTCGAAAACCAGCTTAGAGAAAAAGCTGATCAAATTCAGTGTGTCGTTTCAAAGGGTGTAGTAGCAAATTCGGTGGATTTTGGACAAACCCAATTACCAAATCTTTGGGATTATGCGGATAATGTTGATACTCTTTCATTCTTATCGCAAATTTGATTGAAAAATTCGCAATAAATCTTAATAACTATAACGTTTTCGTTAAAAACATAGGCTAATTATTACATTTTAAATAGCCGCCATTTTTGGATGTTTTCCGAAATTTGCATTTTAAATTTTGAAAACAAACCATGAAAAAACACAACTACAGCGCAGGACCATGTATTCTTCCTCAAGAAGTCTTCCAAAAATCGGCAGAAGCCATCTTAAACTTTAACGATTCGGGACTTTCCTTATTAGAAATTTCACACAGAAGCAAAGATTTCGTTGCCGTTATGGACGAAGCCAGAGCACTTGTTTTGGAATTATTAGGTTTGGAAGGAAAAGGATACCAAGCTTTATTTTTGGCAGGAGGCGCTAGTTTAGAATTTTTAATGGTTCCTTATAATTTAATGAAACAAGAAGGTAAAGCGGCATACCTTGACACGGGTACTTGGGCAAACAACGCCATCAAAGAAGCTAAATTATTTGGTACGACCGAAGTAGTGGCGTCATCTAAAGATGCGAATTACAACTTTATCCCAACCGATTACACGATTCCGGCAGATGCCAATTATTTTCACTGCACGAGTAACAACACCATTTTTGGTACTCAAATGAAATCGTTTCCTGAAACTTCTGTTCCGGTTGTATGCGATATGAGTTCGGATATTTTTTCTAGAGTATTGGATTTTTCAAAATTCGATTTAATTTATGCAGGTGCTCAAAAAAACATGGGACCAGCTGGAACAACTTTGATTGTTGTGAAAGAAGAAATATTAGGAAAATCTGGACGTGTCATTCCGAGTATGCTAGATTATGAAAAGCACATCAAAGCAGAAAGCATGTACAATACGCCACCTGTTTTTCCTGTTTATGCTTCCCTGTTAACCTTACAATGGTTAAAAAACTTAGGCGGTATTGCAGCCATTGAAAAAATGAATGAAGCAAAAGCAAATTTATTATACACAGAAATCGACCGCAATCCATTATTTAAAGGCAGTGCAGCCGTTGCTGATAGAAGTAACATGAATGCAACATTCCTATTACAGGATGAAAGCCACGCTCCTATTTTTGACAAAATGTGGAAAGAAGCCGGAATATCTGGTTTACCAGGCCACCGATCAGTAGGAGGTTACAGAGCTTCTATGTACAATGCGTTGCCGTTGGAAAGCGTTCAAGTATTGGTTGACGTAATGCAAGCCTTGGAAAAAGCAGTTTAATAAAATTATAAATAATCTCATCACTGATTGAATTCTTTACTAAAAAATTCAATCCATAAATCAACAAAAAATGAAAGTATTAGCAAACGACGGAATATCAGATAGCGGAATAAAAGCCCTAGAACAAGGTGGTTTTGAAGTAATTACTACCAAAGTAGCACAAGAACAAGTAGCTAATTACATCAATGCAAACGACGTTAAAGTACTCTTGGTTCGTAGTGCAACCAAAGTACGTAAAGACATCATTGATGCTTGCCCTGGATTGAAAATCATTGGTCGCGGAGGTGTTGGAATGGACAACATTGACGTAGAATATGCTCGTGAAAACGGAAAACATGTGATCAATACGCCTGGAGCCTCATCCGAAAGTGTGGCCGAATTGGTTTTTTCACACCTTTTTAGTGGGGTTCGTTTTTTACATGATTCAAATAGAAACATGCCTTTAGAAGGCGATACTAATTTTGAAGGATTGAAAAAAGCCTATGCTAATGGAATTGAGTTACGTGGAAAAACAATCGGTATCATTGGTTTTGGAAGAATTGGTCAAGCGGTTGCAAAAATGGCTTTGGGATTGGGAATGAAAGTGATTGCTGCCGATACCTTCTTAGAAAAAGCGACCATAAAAGTAGATTTTTTTACTGGTGATTCAGTGAGTATCGACATTGCAACCCAACCATTAGAAGACGTAATTGCACAATCAGATTTCATTTCGCTTCACGTTCCTGCTCAAAAAGGATATGTGATTGGTGCTGCTGAATTGGCAAAAAT
The DNA here is from genome assembly GCA_017984835.1 of Flavobacterium sp. GTDB lineage: Bacteria > Bacteroidota > Bacteroidia > Flavobacteriales > Flavobacteriaceae > Flavobacterium. The sequence goes on from JAGNYR010000043.1 coordinate 11,660, forward strand.
GAAAAATGGCGTGGGAATTGTAAACGCATCCAGAGGAGGCGTAATTGATGAAGTAGCCTTGATAGAGGCATTGGATGCTAAAAAAGTATTGTTTGCTGGTTTGGATGTTTTTGAAAACGAACCAACCCCAGAAATAAAAATATTAATGCACCCAAGCATTTCATTAACACCTCATATTGGTGCTGCAACCTTAGAAGCACAAGATCGAATTGGAACCGAATTAGCCGATCAAATTAGTGCGCTATTGAAATAACAAGCATCTCTTAATAAATAAAATCCGAACTCAACAAGTTCGGATTTTTTTATGCAATTATTCGATATATATGGTTCAAATGAATTAATTTTGCAGCTTTACAAAGGCAATGAACAAACTTAAAAAACGATGGGGAATCACAAGTAACTGGCAATTTTATGTCATATTTACTGTGTTTGCCATTACTGGTTCGACATCTGCCTTTTTATCCAAGCCCGTTACCAATTACATCGGATTGACAAAAGAGACATTAGGCTTCTTTTACTTGCCCATTCGATTGCTGCTAATCTTTCCCATTTACCAGGTATTACTGGTCTTAATAGGATATGTATTTGGGCAATTCACTTTCTTTTGGTCGTTTGAAAAAAAATTATTACGCCGCATAAAACTTGGGTTTATCGCCGATTTTTTTGAAAAAAAGTAAGCCCTTATTTTTTCAAATACTTAGCATACGACTTTTTTACTTTTTCAACTTTTGGTGTAATTACGTAATGACAATATCCTTCGGTTTTGTTTTGGTTGTAGTAATTTTGATGGTAGTCCTCTGCGGGATAAAACAGTGTTGCAGGTGATACTTTAGTAACGACAGTCGTTCCAAAACCATAAGTATGCTCCTTTTGCAAAAGTTGAATATAGCCTTCCGTCAATTCTTTTTGCTCAGAATTGTGATAAAACACTTCACTACGATACTGTGTTCCTATGTCGTTTCCTTGACGGTTCAGAGTAGTTGGATCGTGCGTCGCAAAAAACAACTCCAATAAAACATCAAAAGATACTTTGGTGGAATCATATACTATTTGAATCGCTTCTGCATGTCCGGTTGTGCCGCTGCAAACTTCTCGATACGTCGGATTTTCTGTTGTCCCACCGATATAACCAGAGGTCACAGACTGCACGCCATCTATTTCTAAAAAAACGGCTTCGGTACACCAAAAACAACCTCCAGCAAAGGTCGCTACTTGTTCATTTGTTTGCATAGTATTTTTTGTTTTGGGTTCTGATTTATTTTGCGCAGACGATTGACAAGCAGCAAAAAGAAAAACAGATAATAGAGTGATGATTTTGTTCATAATACGATCCTAGTTGTACAAAATTAATTCAATTACAGGGTCGTTTGTATTTATTAACTTATTTTTAATAGCTGTTTGAGATAAAAATTTTCAATCGTTCTAGAAATCTTTGTTTCTTTGTAAAAAAGTTCAAAATGATTCAGGCAAAAAATATATTTAAAAAATATGACCAACTCCAAGTATTGAAAGGAGTTGATTTGCATATTAAAAGTGGTGAAATTGTATCGATCGTGGGAGCTTCTGGAGCTGGAAAAACGACTCTCTTACAAATACTAGGCACTTTGGATACTCCTGAAAAGGACGCGAATTGTGAATTGATCATCAACAATACTTCGGTCTTAAAACTGAAAGACAACCAACTGTCTAAATTTAGAAATGAAAATTTAGGTTTTATTTTCCAATTCCATCAACTATTACCTGAATTTTCGGCTTTAGAAAATGTCTGCATTCCAGCATTCATTGCGGGAAAAGAAAAAAATGAAGTCGAACCAGAAGCAATCAAACTTCTCAATTATTTAGGCCTTTCTGAACGCATTCACCACAAACCAAACGAAATGTCGGGAGGCGAACAACAACGAGTAGCCGTGGCGCGTGCACTCATCAATAAACCCCTAGTGATTTTTGCCGACGAACCTTCTGGAAATTTAGATACCGCCTCTGCCGAAAATTTACACCAATTGTTCTTTCAATTACGGGATGAATTTGGCCAAACCTTTGTCATTGTTACCCACAACGAAGAATTAGCCAACATGGCCGATAGAAAATTGGTCATGATAGATGGTCAAATTGAAAGAAAATAATGGAACTGAATTACTCAGAACTCAAAGAATTTCTGGATGAAAAAGTAGAACTGTACAACCATCCCAACTTTATTGAGAGTGATCCCATCCAAATTCCACATCGATATTCCCTAAAAGAAGATATTGAAATTGCCGGTTTTTTGAGCGCTACCATCGCTTGGGGCAATCGAAAAATGATCATTTCGAATGCAAAAAAATTAATGGAATTAATGGGCAATACCCCTTTCGATTTTGTGATGTCACACACCAAAAAGGACCTAGATACCCTGCAGCAATTTGTTCACCGCACCTTTAACGGGGAAGATTGCAAGACGTTTATTATAGCCCTACAAAACATTTATCAAAACCATCAAGGGTTAGAAGCAGTGTTTGCTCAAAACCAAACAGACCAATCCATGCAAGAAAGTATTTCTAAATTTAAGTCGCTTTTTTTTGAAATACCCCATTCCTACCGAACCCAAAAACACATTTCCGATCCATTGAACAATTCGGCGGCAAAACGATTGAATATGTGGCTGAGATGGAATTGCAGACAAGACCAAAAAGGAGTCGATTTAGGCATTTGGAAATCGATACCCTCTTCCAAATTATCCTGCCCATTGGATGTTCATTCGGGGAACGTTGCCCGGAAATTGG
>JAGNYR010000086.1 GCA_017984835.1 Flavobacterium sp.
GTCTTGGATGCAGATGCGTTTGCTTATTTTCAAGAAAAAGGCATTTTCAATCAAGAAGTTGCAACCAAATTCAAAGAGCACATTCTTTCAAAAGGCGGAACCGAACATCCAATGACATTGTACAAACTTTTTAGAGGACAAGAACCAAAACCTGAAGCTTTGTTGAAACGAGCTGGGCTGTTGTAAATACAATTACATTCCGCTTTTCATATTGCCATAAAGATAACATTGGACTGAATCTATTATTTAAGTTTCAAAATATTTTGCAATAAATTGATTTGATTTTTTGCTCGATTTAAATTTTGCAAAGGATAACTACAATGATAATAGGTGTCTCCATTCAAATAATCTGTTAAAAATCGCATGGCTTGAATGTAAACAATTACTTGAGGTGCATATGACATGTTTTCTATTTCAACATCGGATAAAAAAGCATGCGTTTCTGACAAAAAACCAGCAGTCAATGCATGGTAAACGGAAGTGTTAAAAACACCCTCTGGATCTGGATCATCTTCTGCCTTTGTGTTGGTATACGATCGAATCATATCACCATAATCATACAAAATAGACCCCAGCATGAGAGTATCCCAGTCAATTATAGCCTTTGGCTGATTTGTGGTGGCATCAAATAGCACGTTACTTATTTTAGGATCAGCATGAATGAGTCGAATTGGCAATTTTCCTTGCGCGTGTAAATAAATCCACTTTAATGGTAACTCTTGATGTTCTAACATCCAATTTACTTGCTCTGCAGCATTTCTTTTTCTTTCAACATCAGCTTTTGAAAGCACTATTTGAAAAGCATCCACCCTACTCTGGACATCTAAAAAGTGTGGTAAAACGGGTTGGATTTGATTCGTTTGTATTTGACTCAAAAAAGTGTGAAATGTACCAAAAAATGCACCAACAGCATGTGCTTGATCCGAATTTTGAACCACACCAATCGCATAACTATGCTCAATTTCATTCATCAAACGCCAAGTAGTTTCATCACAATTCAATTCATGATTTCCATCGATCGTTTTACATAATTTGATCACTGGATGCGGATAATTTTGAGCTTCTAAATAGTTACTAACTACATTCATATTCGAATGAATTGCGCTGGTATTTTGAAAGATAACCGTATTTATTTTTTGAAGAATAAAATTGTGCTGATGAAGCTCCAGCTTGGTTATCACTCGATAAGTAGCATGAATCAATCCATCCGATATGGGCTCAATAGCAATAACTTTTGCGTCTGGTAAAAAACAATGTACCTTAGCTATTAAATCATCCATTACTTCCATAATTCATCCGGATATATATTATTTGCGATACACTCTGATATAAAATCTACCAATTGTCTTTTATCTTCCGGATAAGTCATTCCGTACCATTTATCCGTTGTAAACAGAACTTTTACAGTGTTATTTTGAGCATCTATAAAATGTTGCACTTGTGTTGGAATATAAATCTCTGATGTAGTATTTGGATTTGAACTTAAGAATTCATGAAATGATTTTTCTAAAGCTTGAAAAATGACAGGATGAAAGCCCCAAAAATTCATTGAAACAAGAGTTTTTGGATTAATTTCTACCTTGTTCTGATGTTCTAAATAGAAAATAGAGACACCTTCTTGAGCTATATTGGTTCGTTCAATGACATGATGCAGAGTTCCCTCCTCAGTCACCGAACAAATCCCCCTTGAGACAGCTCCATTTTCACTTAAAGTAGCCAAAACTGAGTAAGCAACCATTGCAAATTGCCGTTGTTGAATACCGCCTTCGTCTATAAAATTTGCCATTTCATTAAAAGCATTCTTACCATAATAATCATCTGCATTGATCACTACAAAAGGCTCGTGAATAAACTCTTTAGCACACAAAACAGCATGGGCAGTTCCCCAAGGCTTTTGTCGCTCATTTACTTTATGAAGACAATCAATTGGAACAAACTTGTCTAGTGTTTGATATACGAAATGTAATTCAAACTTTTTATCGTGGGCCCATTTTTCTAATTTATTCAGATAGGATACTGGTATGTGCTCGTTAATAACCATCACTATTTTGGAAAATCCTACTGACAGAGCATCATACATAGAGAATTCCAAAACAGTTGCTCCATTTTCAGTGATTCCATCGACTTGCTTAAGACCTTTATATCGACTACCCAATCCTCCTGCCATAATTAGCAGTGTTTTTGGCAAACTAGAACGCTCCATCAAACCCAAAAACTGGTTTTCTTGTTTGCCAAGCTCCTTTTGTAAAATCAGGAATGTCTACAACCTGGCCGTTTTTTTTGATGGATTTTTCGCTTAACGGTGTAATTGAATACCAGGTTGCTAAATCGTAAACATCTAATGGAAATTCGATATTGCGTTTGATGCATTCAATGAAGGTATTATCCACGAAGAAATCCATTCCGCCATGCCCTGAATTTTCGGCATCTTTAGAATAGCGCTGCCACAAAGGATGGTCATGCTCTTGCAACCATTTTTCAGTATTATCCCAGCGATGAGAATGTTTCATCAATTTTTCAAAATAGATAAATCCTTGGTTGTTATCGCCCCAACCAAAATCCTGCCACAAACCGTCAGTACCTTGCACCCTAAACCCTAAATTATATGGACGTTGCAATGAGGTATCGTGCGTTAATAATATCGTTTCTCCATTGGCGCATTGAATTTGAGTAGTAACAACATCACCTTGTTGAAATTTCACTTTTGCATTGGGGTGGTCCTTTCCTCCTTTAGGATGTTCTTCAATATACTTTGTTAATCCTCTCGATTTTGAAGAAAATGAGGAAAGTCGCAACAATCTATTTCCTCTATTGATATCAAACATAACTGCTACCGGGCCTAATCCGTGAGTTGGATATAATTCACCATTTCTATTTACATAATGATTGGTTCGCCATTTGGCTTCACTAAACCCTTTGTCTCCAAATTCTACACCTGAATTGTAAGCAGTTTGACCGTCATTAAATAATACACCTCGTAAATCATGCTCGTATCCACCTTGACCATGAATTAATTCTCCAAACATACCTTTTCGAACCATATTCAATACGGCCATTACATCGCGTCTATAACATACATTTTCGAGCATCATTATGGGGACTTTTGTCTCCTCATATGCTTTTACATAATCCCAACAATCTTCTAACGTCATAGCACCACAAACTTCCATTCCGACAATTTTTTTAGCATACATGGCTTCTACACCTTGTATTTTATGCCATTCCCATGGTGATGAAATGATCACAGCATCAATCGTTGGATCCTTCAAAAGGTTTCTGTAATCATAGTCGCCCTTTCCAAACTCTTTTGCTGGTGGAAGGTTATTTTTAGCCATCAATTTTTGGCCCAATGCCATCATTCTCGGATCAGGATCGGCAAAAGCCACTACCTCAACATCTGTTCGTTTTAACATTTCTTCCAAATGGGCTTGCCCTCTATATCCCATCGCAATAAATCCGAGGCGAACTTTTTTATCGTTTGCAAAATTAGTATTGTAGGAAAATAATGAATTTGGCAGAATCAATGCGCCAAATCCAGCTACTGAAGTTGTTTTAAGAAAATTTCTTCGGGTAAAATTAGAATTCATAACAGGAAGTATTTTTTAGCTAATTTAATAAAATAAAAATCAACTACAAAAATCATTCTTTTAGTTAAATAAGCAACCACCAAACAATTGGAATGCTCTCTATCCAAAAAAGAGTGTAATACTTGGACCTATTTTCGGTAGCAAAATAAATAGCACCTAACATCAAAATTGTAACCAGTTTGTAAACGAAGTTATTCATTTCAGGAAGATAAAAAAATACGACGAAACAGGAGGCCATTAGAAACAAATAGCCTCCACGTTTTGTGTTTTCAATGCCCACCAATTGCGGGATGGTTTTTAATTGCAAGGGGTCTTTATTTACATCTACAATTTCAAAAGGAAGTAGTAATACCGTTAAAACAAGAAACCGATGCAAAAACAATATTTCAATAGCATCATTGGTTGCAACAGGAATCCATAAAGTGACGCAACTAACCACAAAACTCACATAAAAAATCTTGAACCAACCCATTTTTCTTACCACGGGATACAAAAGAAC
>JAGNYR010000044.1:0-3429 GCA_017984835.1 Flavobacterium sp.
CGAAGTATTGAATCTAATTCACAACGTAAGGTAACTGTTATAAATCCTTTGAATGTTAATGATTTAGAAAAATTTAATGTTTTGATTTATTACCAGCCAAATAGCGCTTTTAAAAAGGTGTTTGAGCTAAATAGTAAAAAAGGTTTAAACACCTGGACAATAACAGGTACTGCCACTGATTTTAATTTTTTGAATCACAATCAAGATCGATTTGAATTCAATATGGCTTCACAAAAAGAGGATTATTTAGCTGATTTTGTGCCCGAATTCAATTTATTTGCAATTGATAATATTGGATTTGAAAAATTTCCACCTTTAGAAAACCCGTATGGGAAAATAACTTCAAAAGTTTCCACTTCTACTTTGTTGCAATCAAATATCCGATCCATAAAAAGCAACATGCCCTTGCTATCATTTTATGAAAACCAGGGGAGAAGAGAGGCCTATTTCTTTGGAAGTTCTATTTGGAGATGGAGGTCTAAAAGTTATTTAGAATCAAATTCCTTTGAAAAGTTTGATTTATTTTTGGATAAAATAATTCAATTTTTGAGTTCAAATGATCAAAAGAAATCATTGATAGTAACCCATGAACGCTTTTTCAATTTAGGAGACGTAATTGAAATTACGGCTCAATATTTTAATAAAAATTACGAGTTTGACGAGAAAGCTAATCTTACAATAGACGTTGTAAATAGCAAAACCAAAAAGAAAAAAACCTACGATTTATTAAAAAGTACCAATAGTTTTAAAGTAAATCTAGAAGGATTAGAAGCAGGTAGTTATGCTTTTTCGGTTAAGGAAATGAATTCGAAGGCTACCTATTCAAGTTCGTTTGAAATCCTTGATTTTGATGTCGAAAAACAATTTTCAAGTGCCAATTTAACAAAAATGAAGCAATTAGCGGCTCAGAGTAACGCACAAGTGTATTTTCCAAATCAAGTGGATCAATTGATAAAAACCTTAGTCGATTCGAAAGAATATGTTTCGATCGAGAAAAACACCCTTTCGAAACAACCATTAATCGAAACCATTTGGTTGCTCATACTTATTGCAGTTGCACTTGCTTCGGAATGGTTCATTAGAAAATACAAAGGGTTGCTTTAACAACCCTTTCCTATATTATTTATCTCCCTTTTTGTTCTTCAATATATACGAAGCCGTTTGGTAGTAAGATATGGTTGCATTGATCAAATCCGTTCGGGGTTTCTTAATCGGATTTTCACTGTATAGGATTTGGAATTCGTTGGATAATTTTGGATTTACTTGTAGTTCTAAATCAAATTGTTTTACCTTTCTGTTCGGAGAAATAATGGTTAATACATTGTCTTTGATCAGTCCTAAATCTTGATACGTTGCAATCAAAGCACGTGGTTGATAGCTTGTGCTGAATACATCTTGTCCAAAAAACTTACTTGTGTAATCAAATTTCAACAATCCCATTAAGGTTGGCATTACGTCAATTTGAGACATAAGCGTTGAGAATTTTTGAGGTTGGATAAATCCTTCAGAAAAAATCATTCCGGGAATTCTGTATTTGTCCATTGGGAGTTCTGTTTTGCCTGAACTTGAGGCACAATGATCTGCCACAATCACAAAAACGGTATTTTTATACCAGTCTTGTTTTTTGGCCATTTCAAAGAATTTTTTAATTGCATAATCGGTATATTTTACCCCACCTTCACGTGATTTGGCTTCATCAATCTGTATTTTGTTTTCAGGGTAGGTGAAAGGTCTGTGGTTGCTTACAGTCATGATGTGGTTAAAGAAAGGTTTGTTTCCTTTCGATTCTTCATTCATTACGTTAATTGCCTTTTTATACATATCTTCATCGCAAACGCCCCAAATATTAGAAAAGGATATTTCGTTTGGTTTGAATGTCTTTTTATCGACGATGTCATAATTATTTCCTCCAAAAAAGCTTTGCATGTTGTCAAAATAGGCATCACCACCATACAGGTATTTGACTTGATACCCTTTGTTTAAAAACACAGATCCCGTCGAAAATTTATTTTTATTATCTTCTCTTTTTACGACACTTTCACCCGGAGTGGGAGGTAAACATAATGTGACAGCTTCAAGACCTCTTACGGTTCTGTTTCCTACAGCGTACAAATTGGTAAACATCAAACTTTTGGTAGCTAACGAATCCAAAAATGGCGTGATGTTTTTTTCATTACCATATGCTTTCATAAAATCAGCACTGTAACTTTCGATGGTAATTAAGACCACATTTTTTTTGATTTCAGTTCCTTCAAATGCAATGGGGTGTATGCTGTTGTCAGCCGTTATGCCTTTGATGTCTTTTTGAAGTAAGGCAAAAGCCTCGTCAATTGGTAATGTTTTGTAAAATTTATCGTAATCCAAAACACTGTTCATAAAGGCCAAGTAGAATTTATAAATTCCATTTGCTTGCAATTCATTTTTGAAAACATTTGGAGAATTCTCCAATTTTGAAATGGCCGGAATTGCAACGAATGAAATGATAAACAGAACGATATAAAGAGCAACATTCTTTAGTTTTTCTATGAAATTAGGTAAGTGATCTAAAAAACCCTTTGATTTTTTCACAATGAAATAGGTAATAGAACCCGTAATGATTCCGATTACCGAAAACAAAGGAACGACAGGATACGATTCCATGATGTTTCCAATCACGGTATTGGTATAAACCAAGTAATCTACTGCAATGAAGTTGTATTTTAATCCAAATTCATTCCAAAAGAAAAATTCACTAACCGCATTTTGAATGATGATCAAAACAAATAAGAAAATGGTGAATGAAAACAATGCAGGTCGAATGTTCTTTCTATATTGAGGCAGAAACAACAGCAATCCAAAGAGCAGTAATTTCAATCCTACAAATCCTTGTACTATTTCGGGTAATGAGCCACCATATTCGTTGAGAATTGTGTTGAAAAGGGTGATGTATAAAAACAAAGTCAGGAGACCTCCAAAGATGATGTAGCCCCAAGGTTTATCGAATTTTGAGTTGGATAAAAACAACAAATACAGCCATAGAAAAGCACTTCCAATGATAAACACCAATAAGTCAGAAACCATACCTATTAGAAAGATCTGGATGGACTCACCGAATGAAAAGCTACTTTGTGTAAGTGGGTGGAATAACAACGTTAACCGTAAGATGAACGAAGCTAGTATGTAAAGCAAGGTCAAATAATAAAAGGGCGACTTGTTTTTGAAAAATTGCATGCTGATTGATGTTATGTTTAAGTTACAAAATTACATACAATTATTAAGATTGCCTTAATTTCGAAAATAAATATACATTAAATGCCGGTTTGGCGTTATTAAACTATAAATTTGTACTTAAACCGCTACATTATGAAAAAAATAATTTTTATCATTAGTTTTTTAGTTCCAATTACTATGTTTTCACAAAATTGGAAAAGCAATTTTGAGGAAGCCAAA
>JAGNYR010000044.1:3529-7435 GCA_017984835.1 Flavobacterium sp.
GATAAAAATAATCATACGGTATTTTTAAAACTTAAAGGAATGAAATTAGGCTTTGGAGGAATAGGCCAGGGGTATATTGCAGACAAAGTTAAAGAATTGCTCGTTTCTAAAGGAGTGGTTTCGGGTATCATCAATGTTTCTGGTGATATTAGTACTTGGGGACGTCAACCGAATGGAGAACAATGGCGCATCGCTATCAAAAACCCTTTGAACAAAACCAAGGTATTTGCGACTTTTCCATTAGAAGATATTGCCGTTGAAACATCGGGAAGTTATGAGAAATTTGTCATCTTTAATGGAACGAAATACTCGCATATTATTGATACACGAACGGGTTATCCAGCACAAGGCGTTTCGAGTGTCACAGTTTTTGCAAAAACAACAGAACTTGCAGATGCTTTGGCTACGGGTATTTTTGTCATGGGAATTGAAGTGGGAATAAACTTAGTCAATCAATTGCCTGGAGTTGGTTGTATCATGGTAGATGATTCAGGAAAAATATTTAGTTCAAAATCGATTGACTTAAAAAAATATACAAATGAAAATTAAAATTTTAGCATTAATGTTGTTGGCAGGAATGGCTTCTTCTTGTGTGGCTGTAAAAGAATATGAAAAGGAGTTGATCAATGACCCCGACATGAAGTTGAGTGCCAAACCAACTGAAAGATACGAAGTTACTTTTCAAGTATATCGAGAAGCTGCAGCGGGAGCAAACGGAGGTAAAACAGGTGGGGGTTGCGGTTGTAACTAATAAATAATTATGAAAAAATTCATCACAACAGTATTTATTGCATTCAGTCTTGTTGCTCAAAGTCAGCAGGTTCAGGATTCAGCAGTTATTTACAAGAAAAGAGTTCTGGAATCAACGGAAATCGACATGTTGCTAAGTTATTACAAACAAGACGGCCAACATTCTGCAGTATCTGGTGGAATTGGATCTGAGAAATTGACCGATATTGTTTCTAATTTAGTAGTTAATATTCCTCTCAATGAAGATGATGTGCTAACGATTGATACCGGAATTTCATCTTACACTTCCGCTTCTTCAAGTAACATCAATCCGTTCAATGCCTCGGGTGCGTCGGGTGGTGGTGGTGACGATGATGATGATCGTAATGTAGCCGCCGGTTCTCCAACAGGTACTCCATGGCAAGCGTCTTCGGGTGCTTCAGCACAAGACCAATTGGTTTCGTTAACGGCTAATTATTCGCACAGCTCGGATTCAAGGAATTTCATTTGGAATTCAGATGTATCAGTTTCAAATGAATACGATTATACTTCTGTTGGATTTGGCGGTGGTATAGCGAAGTTATTTAACAAAAAGAATACGGAAATCGGAATCAAAGTGAATGCTTATCTTGATCAGTGGCGCCCGATATATCCAACCGAGTTGCATGAATATGATAAGTACGGAATCCAATTTCAATCCAACGGATATTTTGCAGGTGTCACAATATATGACCAAAATGGAGTGGTTTCAACAGCTTACAATCCTAATAAATTTACGTCCATTACTAAAGTCAATAGAAATTCGTACTCGGCTTCGTTTAGTTTTTCTCAAATCTTAACCAAACGTGCTCAAATATCCTTGTTTTTTGATTTATTGAGTCAAGAAGGATTGCTCTCCACACCGTATCAACGAATTTATTTTGCTGATAAGGCTAATTATTATATTGGGGATCCTCAATACATTCAAAACTACGAAACAAACCGAAATAAAGGGGTTTATCGTTTGGCAGATGATATTGAACGTTTGCCCGGTACTCGTTTTAAGTTGCCGATTGGCGCTCGTTTCAATTTATATATTAATGAATTTCTAAAACTTAGGACTTACTACAGATATTATACGGATGACTGGGGAATTTCTGCTCATACAGCCAATTTAGAAGTACCTATCAAAATTTCTGAAAAATATTCAGTTTTACCGATGTATCGATATTATACGCAACAGCAATCAAATTATTTTGCGCCTTTTGAAAAGCATTTGTCTACTGAAGAATTTTATTCATCTGATTATGATTTATCAACCTTCAAAAGCAATCAATTTGGTTTAGGAGTTTCATATTTGGATATTTTCACAGAAGCGAAAATTCTGACCTTGGGATTAAAAAATATTGATTTCAGATACAACTATTACAAAAGAAGCGATGGTATGCATGCTGGAATAGTGACACTTGGCATTAAATTAATTATGTAATAATGAAGATTTTAATCATCGAGGACGAAATTGGAATTTCCAACTTTTTAAAACAAGGATTAGAAGAAGAAAACTATCAGGTTTTGGTAGCAAATAATGGTTTGAAAGGCTTGGAGTTGGCTCTCAGTCAAACTCCCGATTTAATATTGCTGGACTGGATGTTGCCCAAAATGCAAGGGATTGATGTTTGTATCAACATCCGAAATTCGGGAAGTCATGTCCCTATTTTGTTTTTAACGGCAAAAGACACGGTTCAAGAAACGATCGAGGGTTTGAAAGCGGGTGCAAATGATTACATCAAAAAACCTTTTAGTTTTGAAGAGCTATTGGAACGCATCAAAATTCATTTTCGTTCTGCTAAATCCAATCAGATTTTGACATTAGGTTCGATTAAAATTATTTGTGATAAATATGAAGTGTATTCAAATGAAGAGTTGGTTCAGCTAACCCAAAAAGAATACAAACTACTTCATTATTTGATATCTAATAAAGGAATTGTTTGCTCTCGCAATCAAATTATCGAAGATGTTTGGGACATACATTTTGATTATGACACAGGAGTGATTGATGTTTTTATGAATGCGATTCGTAAAAAGTTGCAACTTTCAAAAGATGATGAACGACTTAAAACCATTCGAGGGATTGGGTATATAGCAAACGATTATTAAACGTATCATGGCTCTATCTTATAAAAATCGAATTGCATCCTATTATATCTTCACCACCGCTTTTTTAGTGTTTGGTGTGTTTTTTCTTATTTTTTCAATGGTCAAAATAAGTGTATACAATCACGTTGATCAAGATATTGTTGCAGAAGTAGATAAACACATATCTGAAATTAAAGTAGCAGAAAACTCCTTCGCTTTGATGCATAAAAATGAATGGGAGGAAAGGGAACACAATACACTTGATGTGAATCCGGTTTTTGTTGAATTCATGGATACAAACCATAACATCATTGAAAAATCTCCCAATTTAAAAACGCACAAGCTACATTTCGACCCTAATATTAGCGATAACATTCTTTTTGATACAAAGCTGAATGCTATTTCAATTCGTCAAGTACAGGTTCCAATTCTGAATAAGAACCAAAAAATTGGGTATGTTTTAGTCGCTATGTCATTGGAGGATTCTTCCTTAGTGATTCATAATTTGTTTAAAATATTGGCAATATCTTATCCTATAATATTGTTGGTGTTGTTTATCATTGCTCGATTGATTGCGGGTCGAAGTATAAAGCCTATCAATGCAATTATTGATACTTCAAGTAAAATAACCAAAGACAATCTTTCTGATCGAATTGTGTTGCCCCAAAATAAAGATGAATTGTATGTGGTTTCACTTACGATTAATCAATTATTAGATCGTATTGAAAACGCCATAGAACGTGAAAAACAATTTACTTCGTATGCTTCACACGAACTTAGAACTCCTATTTCAATTATCAAAGGAACGTTAGAAGTACTCATTCGAAAGCCCAGAAATCAGGAAGAATACGTAGAGAAAATAAATTATTGTATCGATGAAGTGAATCGAATCAATAACATCATTGACCAATTGTTGATTTTAGCACGGTTTGAAAATCAAAAAAAATCGGTTGACATTTCAAGCATTCAATGGAACGCTGTAGTTCAAGATGTTCTTTTGCGTTTTCAAACTAAAATTGCCTCCAAAAATATTTCGATAATTACTGATTATCCTGAAAATTT
>JAGNYR010000044.1:7535-13795 GCA_017984835.1 Flavobacterium sp.
TTTGAAGATGATTTAGGTACTTATTTACCTCGACAACTGATTGCTGAAAAAATCAAATCGGCTTCAGAAAAAATTCCTTCTGGATTCGGAACTCCTGAGATGGGTCCAATTACTACTGGGCTCGGTGAAATCTACCAATATGTTATTGACGTTCAACCAGCCTATAAAAATCAGTATTCAGTAACCGAATTGCGAACCTTGCAAGATTGGGTGGTAAAACGTCAGCTTTCCGGAATTAAGGGAGTGGTCGAAATTAATACGTGGGGTGGTTATTTAAAACAGTATGAAGTAGCCATCAATTCATCCAAATTGAAAGGAATGAACATCACGGCAAGTGCAATATTTTCTGCACTCGAAACCAATAACAGCATTGCTGGTGGTGCCTATATTGAGAAAGTGAATCAAAGTTATTTTATTAGAGGTGAAGGAAAAGTCAAATCTCTTTCTGATATTGAAAATATTGTGATTTCGAATGCCAACGGGATGCCTATTTATGTAAAAGATGTGGCAACAGTTGGTTTTGGAAGTGCCAATCGCTTTGGAGCCATTACTGGAAACGGTGAAGGTGAGAAAGTATTAGGGCAAGTCATGATGTTGAAAGGCGGCAATTCGAAGCAAGTATTAGAAGCAGTTAAAAATCGTGTTGCAGAAATACAAAAAACACTCCCAGAAGGGGTATTCATCAATCCTTTTTTGGAACGCAGTGAATTGGTCGCTAAAACTACATTTACGGTAGCCGAAAACCTCATTTTAGGATGTCTAATTGTGATTTTTGTAGTGGTTTTACTCATAGGAAATTGGCGTTCTGGGTTGGTTGTAGCTTCGGTCATACCATTGTGTTTGTTGTTTGCTATTTCTTTTATGAATCTATTCGGAATTGATGCCAATTTGATGAGTTTGGGCGCCATTGATTTCGGAATTATTATTGACGGTGCAGTTATTATTGTTGAATTCATTGCTTTTCAAATTGCACATAAATCCAGACATTTAGAACATTTGTCCAAGGAGGATCGCCAAATTCAAATCGATGAAATTACCTACAAGAGTGCTTCAAAAATGATGAATTCTGCTGTATTCGGACAGTTGATTATTCTAATTGTATTCATTCCTATTTTAACCTTGCAAGGAGTTGAGGGTAAAATGTTCAAACCTATGGCAATGACTTTTAGTTTTGCCCTGGTAGGAGCGATGCTATTTTGCTTTACGTATGTGCCAGTTGTTTCTTCTCTTTTCTTAAAACCAACCACCGAAAATCCGAATTCAATTTCAAATCGAATCATTAATAAATTAAACAGTTGGTACTTACCTTTGATTACTTGGGCATTGCAAAACACTAAAAAGGTGATGTATGGCGCAATGGGTTTATTGATAGGTGCTGTTGTATTATTCACGACCATGGGTGGCGAATTTATTCCTACGTTGGACGAAGGTGATTTCGTTATCCAACCTGTATTAAAGACCGGAACTTCCTTGACCAAAACAATAGAAACGACTACAAAAATCGAAAAGAATATTCTAAAAAACTTCCCAGAAGTAGAGCAAGTGGTAAGTAGAATTGGTGCTGCCGAAGTACCAACCGACCCCATGAGTATGGAAGAGTCGGATATTATTGTCAAGTTAAAACCCAAATCAGAATGGGTGTCTGCTACGTCAAAAGATGAATTAGCCGATAAAATAAAAGAGTCGGTAGAAAGTCAGATCCCAAACATGGAAATCGAATTTACGCAACCAATCGAAATGCGTTTTAATGAATTAATTTCTGGGACACGTTCGGATGTTGCGGTCAAAATTTTTGGGGATGACTTAGATGTTTTGGCAAAAAAAGCGATCCAATTAAAATCCTTGATTAACAAAGTCGAAGGGGCATCCGATATTATCATCGAAAAAACAGAAGGATTACCACAAATGAGTGTAACATATAATCGTTCAAAAATTGCTAGATACGGATTGAATATCACTGATTTGAACGATATGATTACCCTTGGTTTTGCAGGTAAAACTACAGGAAGTGTGTTTGAAGGTGAAAAACGATTTGATTTGGTCATCCGATTAGATAAATCCAATCGAAAAGACATCAACGACTTGAAAAACTTATTTGTTCCTACTCCCTCAGGAGAACAAGTGCCGCTTTCTGAATTGGCTCAAATAGAGTATACGACGGGCCCAGCCAAAATATCAAGAGACAATACAAGAAGAAGAATTGTGGTGGGGATCAATGTTAGAAACAGAGATTTACAAAGTGTGGTTGATGATATTCAAAAAATTGTTAATCAAAAAATGATCCTACCTCCGGGTTACACCATTACGTATGGTGGTCAGTTCGAAAATTTACAAAGTGCAAAAGCTCGATTGTTGATTGCTGTTCCGATCGCTTTATTTTTGATATTTATCTTATTGTATTTTGCTTTTGGATCGGTAAAAGAAGCTTTGATGGTCTATTCGGCAATCCCATTATCTGCAGTTGGAGGTATCTTGTTCCTGTGGATACGAGATTTGCCCTTCAGTATATCGGCAGGTGTAGGTTTCATTGCACTCTTTGGAATTGCAGTATTAAACGGAATTGTATTAATTGAACATTTTAAAGAATTAAAACACGAAGGTATGAAAATGGGAGACGAGCTAATCTTGAAAGGAACTACCGATCGTTTGCGTCCTGTATTGTTAACAGCTTCGGCTGCTGCCCTTGGGTTTTTACCAATGGCCATTTCTTCATCATCAGGAGCCGAGGTACAAAGACCTTTAGCAACCGTGGTTATTGGAGGTTTATTTACGGCTACTTTGTTAACCATGATTGTATTACCTATATTGTATAAAGTATTTGATAGTAAGGATTTCAAAAAACCAAAATTTAAAAAGCATATGAATTCGGGTACCTATTCCATTATTTTTTTATTATTATCATCTGTTACTATGGCTCAAACAAGTCCATCTTCTAGTCAGTTACTTGGATTGATGGAAATGGGGTTGCAAAACAACAACGACATTAAAGCCAAACAAATACAAGTAGAAAAGTATAAAGCTGCCATAAAAACGGCTTATGCTATCGATAAAACAACTTTATATTACAGTTATGACCAAAATAATCTTGCGCTCAACAATACACCCTTAAAAGTTATGGGTGTACAACAAAAATTCGCCTTTCCGACTGTTTACGGCGCGCAGAAAAAATTATTTACGGCACAATATGAATCGGAGGTTGCAGCTTTGGAAATTGCTAAAAACAAATTAAAATTAGAAATTGCTCAAGTATATCATCAAATCGTTTATTTTCAAAATCAAGAAAAATTATTCCATTATCTTGACAGTTTGTACCAAAATTTTTCGAAGGCAAGCGACAGAAGATTTGAGTTGGGTGAAACAAATTACCTTGAAAAAATCACCGCTTTGAGTAAATACAGACAAATAAACACCAAATTGACTCAGATAATCAAAGATAAAAACCGTTTATATGAACAATTAAAAACGTTGATTCAATCTAAAGAAGTTGTGTTAGTTTTAGAAACTACAATACAACCAATTTTAGTAGACGAGATTAATTCTAAGTCATTGTATGATAATTATTTTAACACCATTACTTCGACTCATACTCAAAATATTTCTTTACATAAAAAAGCGTATCTGCCGGATCTTAATTTTGAGTATTTCCAAGGTAGAAATAACGGGTTATCTCAATCTTTGTATGGATTTCAAGTAGGAGTATCTGTTCCGATTTTTTATTCAAATACCAAGGCCAAGATAAAAATGGCGCAATTAGAAAAACAAAGCTGGGAACAGCAAATGCAATCGGAGCAAAAAAAGATCGAAACGTTCCTACTTCAAAAAAAGGAAGAACTTAGTAAATACAATGAAGCCATCCAATATTATAATTTGTACGGTGAAAAATTAGCCAAAGAGATCATCAAAGTTGCTCAAATGAGCTATAAACAAGGAGAAATTGATTTTTTCCAATACATTACAAGTTTAGAAAATGCAACTTCCATACAAGTGGATTATTTAGAAGCAGTTTTACAATACAATAAAGTTCAAAACGAAATCATTTATTTAAATTATTAAAATCATGAAAAAAATAATCTATATATCAACCCTTTTTATCGTATTAATCTCTTGTAAGGATGCTAAAATTGTTGCTTCAGAAAACAGTAATACAAACGAAATCACTGTGACGGAAGCCCAATTTCAAGCGATGAATATGGAGTTGGGACAACTTCAAGAAGAAAATTTTGATGTGGTTATTAATACCACGGGGAAAATTGATGTACCACCTCAGAATAGAGCAAAAATCACAACATTTGTTGGAGGTTATGTTAAATCAACAAAACTATTAGTAGGGGACAAAGTAACCAAAGGTCAGGCTTTACTGCAATTGGAAAGCACGGAGTTTATTGACATCCAAAAAGAATATTTGGAGGCTGTTGAACAAATGACCTATTTAAAATCGGAATATGATAGGCAATTAACCCTGTATAATGAAAAAATTACTTCTCAAAAAAATTATTTAAAAGCCGAAAGTGAATACAAAAGAAACAAAGCCATTTATCAAAGTTTGCGGTCTAAATTAGCGCTTCTTCATATCGATCCACGAAGAGTTGAAAAAGGTGTTTTCACGTCGGTAATTACTCTTTATTCTCCAATTTCTGGAGATATAGTTGTAATGAATGCTAATGTGGGTATGTATGCAGCACCTTCAGATGTAATATTAGAAATAGTTGAAACAAGTCATTTGCATTTAGAATTGAATGTATTTGAAAAAGATATTTTGAAAGTAAAAGAAGGTCAAAAAATAGATTTTTCAGCTACCGAAGCCTCAAGTGAAAAGATGGAGGCATCTGTGCATTTAGTTGGAAAATCTATTGAAGGGAATGATCGAACGATCAATGTTCACGGTCATTTGTCGGATGCCATCAAACAACGATTGTTGACGGGTATGTTTGTTGAAGCTTCCATCGTAACCGATTCCAAAAAGGGGTGGGCAATAAAAAAAGAGGCAATTAGTACAAAAGATCATAAAAATTATGTACTTTTATTACAATCAAAATCCAAAGGTTTGTATATTTTCAAAAAAGTTGTGGTTCAATTGGGTCAAACAAATGAAAATTTTTCAGAAATAATTCCAAATAAAGAAATTACTTCCGATTCAAAATTATTGACGTTAGGTGTTTTTGATTTATTAAACTAAAATATATGGACGTTAGTAAATTAAAGGAACAATTGCAGACAGAGGTTGATACGGCTTTTTTGTATACGAGTATTGCAAACATACAAACCGATGATAATTTGCAAAAAGTGCTTCTTGCACTAGCCGAAATCGAAAACGGTCATGCCCAACATATGTTGGATGAAATCAACAAAGAGGAGACTAATTTTTCTATGCCTAACCCATCCACAAGAGCAAAAATACAATTGCGTATGGGAAAGATTTTCGGCTATAGCTCCATCATCAGTAACTTATCGAATATTGAAAAGCAATTTGCAATAAATAGTGTTAAGAATAAAATTGAAGCAGGAGAGAAAGTAAGCGGTTTTGAGCACAACCATTTGAAGATTATTGAAGCGGTAAATTCGAATTCGGCTTTGAATGTTTCAGGTGGATTTTTATCAAAGTTTGAAAGTAGACATAAATCTGTGGGAGGAAATGCATTGCGTGCAGCTGTTTTAGGTGCAAACGATGGATTGGTTTCCAATATGAGTTTGGTCATGGGTGTTGCAGGTGCTGCGGTATCCAACAATGCTATTTTATTGACAGGATCTGCCGGATTGTTAGCGGGAGCCATATCGATGGCGTTGGGGGAGTGGCTTTCTGTTCAAAGTTCGAAAGAATTGTACGAAAATCAAATTGCCCTTGAAACGGCCGAATTAGAAGCTTCTCCAGAGGAAGAAAAAAAGGAACTTGTTTTACTGTATCAAGCAAAGGGAATGTCGGTCGAAGAAGCTAAAAAATTAGCCGAAAAAGCTTTCGAAACTCCGGAATCGGCAATTGAAACCTTAATTTCAGAAGAACTAGGCATCAACAAAGAAGAACTAGAAGGATCTGCTTGGGAAGCGGCCATTACTTCATTCATATTGTTTGCATTGGGAGCAATCATTCCCTTATATCCGTTTATTTTTTTAACAGGATTTCAGGCAATTTATGTCAGTGTAGCAAGTAGTGTCGTAGGTTTGTTCTGTATTGGAGCTTCCATTACCTTGTTTACGGGGAAAAGTGTCTGGTTTTCGGGTTTACGACAAGTTTTTTTCGGATTGGCAGCTGCAGCTGTAACCTA
>JAGNYR010000045.1 GCA_017984835.1 Flavobacterium sp.
GTGTAGCAAGTAGTGTCGTAGGTTTGTTCTGTATTGGAGCTTCCATTACCTTGTTTACGGGGAAAAGTGTCTGGTTTTCGGGTTTACGACAAGTTTTTTTCGGATTGGCAGCTGCAGCTGTAACCTATGGAATAGGTTCACTGATTGGTGTTTCTTTAGCAGGATAGTATTAATTAATCAAATAAAAAATAGAAATTATGAATGAAGCACATTTACATATGGTTGTTAACCATTTTCCAATCATTGGAAGCATTTTCGGACTGGGAATCTTACTAATTAGTTTGATTTTTAAAAATAAAGCAGTTCAAAATGTTGCATACGGATTATTTATTTTGAGTGCTATATTTGGTGCCATCAGTATGGCAACGGGTGAGGGTGCTGAAGAAATTGCAGAAAAACTACCAAGTGTAACTCATCAAATCATCCACGAGCACGAAGAGATGGCTGAAAAGCTGGCGATTTTATTGTACGCTTTGGGAGCATTGTCTATTCTTGGAGCTTATTTGGACTTTAAAAAACATCCCATCTCAAAATTTGTAACCTATGTAGTTTTGATAATTAGCATCGGAACGGTTTTCTTTGCAACTCAAACAGGAACTACTGGAGGAGAAATAAGACACACGGAAATAAGAACAGATGCAGCTATAAGTACTCCTGTTTCTGACGAAGAACACGAAGATTAATCAACAAGTTTCAGGTCTAAAATAGTACATTTTGGACCTTTTTTTATGGGAAAAGCATACAACAAATATAACTTTCACAAGAATACGTTTTGTATTTTTAAAAGAGTCGACTTCGATGTCATAAAAGACATTAAAGTGGATTATAAAAGTAGGTCGGGGAGTAGCTACATTTATACAGATAAGGGCGTGTATAGAATCGCGAACCACTGGGGTAGGGCTTCCGATTGTAGATGGAGGTTAGAAGGAAACCAACCGTTAAAAAATCAAATATATTCGGTTGGATATGCCGATTGGGCTAATTTTTTTGAGAATGATGAAATTTCAAAACTCTTTTTTATTCATATAGATTACGAACATAAAAAGGCGGCTTTCCATCATAAAAAATCAAACTTGTGGGAGGAAAAATATTGTTTGAGAAACGCCAATGAAACGGCTAAAACCATCAAGATAATCCATCAAGTATTGACAGAAGAAAATTGGTCAAAATACCTTCAATACGATGATTTAGAACAATTACGTATCGAAGTTTGTACCTATTTACAGTGCAGTAATCTATCGTTTATTCAAATAAAAAATAAGCACCTAAAAAAATAGCCTATCATTTGATAGGCTATTTTTTTATTCAAAAAAGGTAAGGTCAAAGTATTTAATCGACGCATACACATGATCAAATATATCCGACATGATGTATTCATATTGTTCGAAACGCTTGTCATTTGAAAAAGCATAAATCTCGAGCGGGATAGCTCCTTGGCTAGTAGCTTGTAATTGTCGGCATACCAAAACCATATCCTTATTGATGCCCGGATGTTGTTTTAGATAGTTTGTAATGTACTTTCTGAACAATCCAAAATTGGTAAGGTTTCTACCGTTGATCGCAATGGATTTGTCGATATTGTGTTTGGAATTAAATAAATTAATATCAGCTTGTATGTTTGAAATATAAGGCGATAACAATTGAATTCGATTCAATGCATTTAGATCAGATTCGGTTAAAAAACGAATACTTTTTGGGTCAATTAGTAGGTGACGCTTGATGCGACGACCATTTGTTTCATGCATGCCACGCCAATTTCTAAACGAATCAGAAATCAAGCTATAGGTAGGAATCGTCGTTGTGGTATTGTCAAAATTACGCACTTTAACAGTTGCAAGGTTGATTTCAATAATGTGACCATCGGCACCAAATTTGTCAAAAGTAACCCAATCCCCAATTCGGACCATGTCGTTTAATGAAACTTGGACACTTGCTACAAATCCAAGTATGGTATCTCTAAATATCAAGATAATCACGGCTGATACCGCTCCCAAAGTCCCATACAACGTACTTGGTTTTACATCAAATAATTTTGAAATGATAAAAATACTTCCAAAAATCCACATTAAAATCAGGATTACTTGTACGTAACTGTCAATTGGCTTGTCTTTGAATTTTGGCTTGCTTTTGATGTAATCTCTCAACGCCTTTAAAATACTTCTCAGTATCCATATGATTAATAGGATGATGTAAACACCCACTAATTTTCCAAACATACTCTCCCAATAGACAAAATCTTCTAAGATGATGGGCACCGATTTATAAATAAACAAAAAAGGCATCAAGTGAGAAATGTATTTTGCGGTTTTATTGGAGACCAACAAATCATCAAAATTAGTTTTGGTCTTTTTTGCGATTAGCGCTAAAATAGTAACCAAAACCAATCTAAATCCGATGTAGATAAGATAAGCAATTCCATACAATAACAAGCCATTAAAGACAAGACTAAAATAGGAAGCTAGATCTTCACTAAAATTTATTTTGATTAGAAAATCATAACACCAGCCAAATATTTTTTCAAGTTTATTTACCATTTTTCAAGTATTTTCTTTCGATGTAAAAAGTGCCAAAAGGGATTAAAGATCCTAAAAGTATTTCAATAAGTGCTTTCCAATCCCATTTTTGGGACGCATAATTTGCAAAAGTTAAGTAGATATAGGCAATGAAAAGTATTCCATGTGACATACCAATTGGAAACAATAATTGTTTGTAAAGGATCAAATCATGTGGTTTTAAGAACAACATATTTGATAAAATCAATAAATAGGAAATACCTTCTAAGAGGGCTACTAGTTTAAAAATTCGAAGCATGATTCTGTTTTTGTTGCAAAAATAAGTATTAATACTTTTAGAATAGTATAAATTAATAAAACTAAATTACATTTGTAACCTAACCTGAAAAAATGAGCAAAAGAGATTTAAAAAAATATGTTTCTGAATTGACTAAAGATCAATTAGAACTCCAATTTTTGGAACTTTATGACAAATTCTCAGATGTCAAAACTTATTTTGATTTTGTTTTTCGTCCCAATGAAAAAAATCTATTAAAAGAGGCCAAACTTAAAATCTCCAACGAGTTTTATCCATTATCATCTCGAAAACCAAAACTGCGCCGTTCTACTTCTCAAAAAATCATCAAACATTATATCAACTTGGGTGTAGATCCTTTTATTGTCGCCGATATTATGTTGTATACCTTAGAAATCGCACAAAGTTATACCGAAGAAAAAACAATCAACCAGGAAAGTTTCTACAAAAGCATGCTGAATTCATTCGAGCAAGCCATTGCTTTTTGTGTCGAAAAGGGGATCATCGACGAGTTCAAGAATAGGGCAGCGCTGATTTTAAATGAAACGCTGACTCAAAAATGGCCTAATTCCTATCAATTCCAGTCGGTGGCCGAACGATATTTTTATTAATAATTGGATAAAAGTGTGATCCGAACTCTTTTTTAGTCTATTTTTGCAAAAATCGAGAAAAATAGATGCCTACAAAACAGTTAATTAGTAATGAAGAGGATAAAAAAGTGCTGTATGACTATCAAAAAAGCGACATTGATCGAATTTTTGAAAAGTTAGACAATGCTTCTAGTGATTACCATTTACTTTACCAATTACCAACAGGAGGGGGGAAGACTGTTATTTTTTCTGAAATAACAAGAAGGTATTTAGAACGATTTAATAAAAAAGTAGTCGTTTTAACGCATCGAATTGAATTATGTAAGCAAACTTCCAAAATGCTTTCTTCGTTTGATGTAAAAAATAAAATCATCAACAGCTCCATCAAAGAACTTCCAGATCAACATGAGTATTCTTGTTTTGTTGCAATGATTGAAACGTTAAAAAACAGATTGAATGATGAAAAGCTAGAAATTGAAAACATCGGTTTGGTCATCATTGATGAAGCGCATTTCAACTCATTTAGAAAATTATTCAGCGCCTTCAAAAATACTTTTATACTGGGAGTTACCGCAACACCTTTGAGTTCCAATGTGAAGTTGCCAATGTATCAAAACTACAACGAATTAATTGTTGGCGATACCATTCAGAATCTAATTGATAATAAATTTTTGGCCAATGCAGTAACGTACAGTTATAATGTTGGATTGACGTCCTTGAAAGTAGGGATAAATGGAGATTATACGGTTAAATCATCCGATGATTTGTATAGTAATATGGTGATGCAAGAGAAATTATTGCATGCCTACACTGAAAAATCATTGGGTAAAAAAACTTTGATATTCAATAACGGTATCAGCACTTCGATACAAGTGTATGAAAGTTTTAAAAATGCCCATTACAACATTCGCCACTTAGACAATACGACTTCTGCAGAGGATAGAAAAGAAATTCTTCAATGGTTTAAGAAAACGGATGATGCAATTTTGACTTCTGTAGGCATTCTTACGACCGGATTTGACGAGCCAACTGTTGAAACGATTATATTGAATAGAGCCACAAAGTCATTAACATTGTATTTTCAAATGATTGGTCGTGGTTCTCGACGATTACCCAATAAAGAAGAGTTTTTAGTCATTGATTTAGGAAACAATGCTTTGCGATTCGGATTGTGGAATAATCCCGTTGATTGGCAACATATTTTCAAATCACCTGAATACTATCTAGAAAGTTTGCGTGAAGATGCAGAAATTGAAAGTAATTTCAAATACATCATGCCAGATGATGTTCGATTGAAATTTTCTAAATCGGAAACCATTTTCATGGACGTTCAGGAAGAATTTAAATATACCGTCAAAAATAATTTAAAAGCAAAATCGATTATCGAAAAATCTCTGAACCAGCATGCCAATATGTGTGTGGATAATTCGGTGGAATTAATTGAAGCAAAACGCTTGGCCAAAGAATTGGTTGATGATATTGAATACCGAATCCGAACGTATTGCATTTGCCTCGGAAATGTAACCAAAAATTACCGTTCCTGGTTGATTGAGGATTACACCATCAAACTGAATTTACTTATTGGAAAGCTGTACAGAATCAAAATAATGAATGAAGATTAAATTTATATAAATGCACTATAATTTATATTATGTAAAATAGAATATTTTGAAATAGCAAAGTATTTTATCTTAAAAAGTTATAAAATATCCTATTCTTGCCTATATTTGTAATCATTGTTTTTTTTATGTATCATTATTTAAGTATATTATGAAAAGTGTTATTTCACAGCATATTGCAGATTTTCTAAAAAATTACCAGCCGTTTAATTTTTTATCGAATAATGATTTAATCACAATTTCTAATGCGAGTAAAATTATTAATGTTGAAAAAAACCAATTGTTATTCAAGATTAATGATCCGTTGCATAATTGTTTTTATGTAGTTCAAACCGGATTGATACATTTGACCTTTATTTCAGATGCGGAAGAAAACATCATCGGAAAATGTCATGAAGGCGATGTTTTTGGGCTACGTCCCTTCTTTGCAAAAAACAATTATCAAATGAATGCAAAAGCGCGTGAGGAATCGCTCGTGCTAGCAATTCCGATTGATGTTTTTAAGCCTTTGATGGGAAGTAACAATGAGATTTTAGATTTCTTACTTGAGAGTTTTGTGTCGAACACTAAAACGACTTATCTCAATGAAAATCAGTCTAAAATGTCTGAAAACATCAATCTGAAAGAAAACCAACAAGATACTTTATACTTTCAAAACTTAGATTACAATAAGAATCCGTTAAAAGTTGAAAGCAATTCTAGAATCAAAGAAGTTTCGCAGCTGATGACCGATCATTTAGTAAACAGTGTGGTGGTTGTTGAAAATGGGTTTCCGATTGGTATGGTCACCGATACCGATTTTAGATCCAAAGTAGCGACCGGACGTTTTGAAATATTTGCTGCGATCGATAAGATCATGTCTACCCCTGTGGTTACGGTTACCGAAAACATCAGTATGGAGGAAGCGCAACTCGTGATGCTTAAGAATGATGTAACGCATTTGTGTGTTACCAATGATGGTACCGATAAGTCTTCAATCAAAGGCGTGATTTCAGAACACGATTTGGTTGTAGCTCAAGCGAATAATCCGGGCGTTTTAATCAAACAGATCAAAAAATCCCAGTCTCCAAAAGACTTAAGTTTGGTTCGTAAAAAATTATCTGAAATCATCCAGAGTTCTATTTCTAAAAACATCCCTTTGCCTAATGTTTTCAGTGTATCGGGTGAAATTACACTCGCTATTATAAAAAGATCGGTCGAGTTGTCTATTTTAGATTTAGGGTCGCCCCCTACTCGTTTCGCTTACTTTGCGTTAGGTAGTCAAGGAAGAAAAGAACAACTACTGTATACAGCTCAGCATAGTTTTTTAGTATTTGAAGACGTGTCAGAAGATAAATACATCGACATCAAAGATTACTTTCTTCGATTGTCGAAAAAAGCTACTGCTATCCTAGAAAGTATTGGTTTTGAACTACCTAAAGACGGCTCTGTTTCAAGTACTATTTCTAACTGTAAGTCGTTGACTGAGTGGAAAAAACAATTCTATAGTTGGATGAATACTCCAGGTGAATACACCAAAGACATCAACAGTATTTTCTTTGATTTTGATTTTGTTGTAGGTGATCAAAAAATAGAAGAATCGCTTTTGTCTTCTGTGTATGATAAGATCAATACCAAAACCTTGTTTTTTGACTTTTTAGGAAATGTGGCACTCAAAAAACCACTTCCTTTAAATTTCTTTAAAAAATTTAATATTGAGGAAACTGGGGATAATAAAGGGACTTTTGATATAAAAAACAGAGCTTTGTTGCCATTGATTGATGCGGCAAGAATATTGGCATTAAGTATGAATATTCGGGGTATAAACAACACCCATTCACGTTTTAAACAACTTGCAATCATTGATCCTAAATATTCTGAGATCTACTTGAATTGTGCCGACGCATTTTTGATACTATCAAAATTCAAAACCAAGGAAGGTTTGAAAAATGACAACTCAGGTCAATTTATCAATTTGGAGGAATTGAATAAATTAGACAAGGAGAAACTTAAAAACGCATTGGCACCCATGCGCGAATTAGAAGAATTGATCAAGGATAAATTTCAATTAACTCAATTTTCATAAACATGATTGACTGGTTAAAAAACAGAGCAAAGGAATATCCAGAGTTTTGGAAAAATTACCTGAAAAAGTTTGATCAAAAATCAAAGAAATTTGTGGTGCTTAATCTGGATACAACAGGTCTGGATTCTAATAAAGATGTCATTCTAGCCATGGGCGCTATCACGGTAGAAAACAATCAAATTTGTATTGGTTCTACTTTTGAAGCGGCTATTCCACAATATCATTTTTTTCATAAAAACGATATGCTAGAACCTCCATCCTATCCTGATTTACCAAAAATGGTGGAACCGATTGCATTAGAATCATTTCTACAATTCATTGAAAATGCCACTTTGGTCGGACATCGCATTAACTTTGATATCGACATGATCAATGTTGCTTTAGAAAAAATGGGATGTGGCAATATAAAAAATGAAGCACTTGATATTGAAATCATGCACAAAAAGTTTGTCGACATTGACGATAAAAACTTTTCAATCGATCAAATTGCGGCACATTATAAAATTCCTACCTCTGAAAGTCAATCAACTTCCAACGATGCCTATATTTTAAGTATCATTTTCTTACGATTAAAGCAAAAATTAGGAATCAAATAATACTTCCGAAATCCTTTTCGGTATCATTAAGCAGCATTATCAATACATTGAATTTGTTTTTAGTTATTTTTTTTTACATTTAAAAAATGAAAAATAAAGTACAAACAAGTATGAGATTCATTAGGTTATTTTTATTCGTTTCTATCTGTATACATTTGAATGGTTTTGGACAATCATTTTACAAGGAACCCTACCGTCCACAATTTCACTTTACCCCTGCTGCTCATTGGATGAACGACCCAAATGGATTGATTTATTTGAATGGAAAATACCATTTGTTTTATCAATATTATCCTGAAGCTACCGTTTGGGGCCCCATGCATTGGGGACATGCCGTTAGTACCGATTTATTACATTGGAAACATTTACCAATTGCTTTGTATCCAGACCAATTGGGTTGGATTTTTTCAGGTAGCGCAGTAATCGATACAGAAAACACGGCTGGTTTTGGAAAAAATGCAATGGTTGCCATTTATACATATCACAACGATGAAATTTGGCAGCATGGTGATAAAAAACCCCAAAGTCAAGGTATTGCTTACAGTTTAGATGAAGGAACTACATGGACGAAGTACGAACAAAATCCGGTATTAAAGCATTCAGGGGAACAAGATTTTAGGGATCCAAAAGTCTTTTGGCACAAGGAATCTTCTAAATGGATCATGACCTTGGCAACTGGAGACCGAATCAAATTGTATTCCTCTACTAATTTAAAAAATTGGCAATTTGAAAGTCAATTTAAACCCGAAGAGAAAGAAGATTTAGGAGTTTGGGAATGCCCAGATTTATTTCAAATGAAGGATGATAAAACAGGATCTAGCAAATGGGTTTTGATTGTCAATCATGGTGATAAAGCACCTAATGGAGGCTCAGGCGGACGCTATTTTGTTGGAGAATTCGACGGAAAAACATTTGTAAAATCGCAAGAGCCTTTGTGGTTGGATTATGGAACAGATTTTTATGCAGCGGTTACTTTTTCTAATCTGCCAAATGACCGACACATTTTATTAGGTTGGATGAGTAATTGGCAATATGCGGTAAAAGTGCCTACTAATGTTTGGCGAAGCGCCATGACTATACCTAGAGAAATGAAGCTTACCTCTACGAATGGTTCGTATGTACTCAATCAATCCATTGTTTCTGAATTGAGTTCGATTTCAAAACCCTTTTTTGAAAAATCTAGTATTGCCTACGATTTTAATTTGGCCTATCAGGTCCAAAAATCTCAAATTACATTTGATTTGGACGAGACAGAAAACCAACAATTTCAATTAACTTTTTCGAATAAAATTGGAGAAGAATTTGTGATTTCATTTGAAAATAGTGTATTGAAAACAAATCGATTGAAATCGGGTAAGGTAGATTTTAGTGAAACATTCGCAACTAAAATGCAGCAATTACATTTACCAAATAAGATCAATAACATGAATTTAATTATTGATGCATCTTCTGTTGAAATTTTGATTAATGATGGAATGTATTCAATGACCAATTTATTTTTCCCAACGGATGAATACTCAAATTTCAAAATCACTAAATTGAATAACACAAAAATTACTAACTTAAAAATCAACACTTTAGAAAGTGTTTGGAATAATAAATAAACATATGAAAAACAACAAACTTTTATACTGGTCGATCGTTGTAGCCCTGGCAGGATTTTTATTTGGATTTGATACCGTAGTTATTTCGGGTGCCGATAAACAATTGCAACAACTTTGGAATTCGTCTGATTTATTTCACGGATTGGTAGTGATGGCTTCTGCCCTATGGGGAACGGTTTTAGGATCTCTTACGGGAGCCATTCCAACTAACAAATTAGGACGTAAAAAAACCTTAATCTTAATAGGCGTTTTGTTTTTCCTATCAGCTATTGGCTGTGCATTCACAAACGATGCATACAGTTTTGCTCTTTTCAGATTTATGGGTGGAATTGGAATTGGTGTATCAACCATTGTAGCACCAGCCTATGTATCTGAAATTGCGCCGGCACACAAAAGAGGTCAGTTAGTAGCTTTGTATCAATTCAACATTGTATTCGGTATTTTAATTGCTTTTGTTTCTAATTATTATCTAAAAGATATGGGCGAAAATGCTTGGAGATGGATGTTGGGAATTCAAGCTCTGCCAGCATTTATATACACCTTATTGGTGTGGGGTGTACCTGAAAGCCCAAGATGGTTGATGCAATACAAAAATGATTCAGAGGGTGCACGTGCTATTTTAAATCAAATCAATTCGGATCCAGCTATTGTAGATGAAGAAATCAAGGCGATTTCAACCGAACAATCCCAAAATATTGTAGGTGAAAATATTTTCATGAAAAAATATAGAAAACCTCTTTTACTTGCCTTTTTTATTGCTTTTTTCAATCAGGTTTCCGGGATCAATGCTTTTTTATATTATGCACCTCGAATCTTTGAATTGGCGGGATTAGAAAAATCGGCTTCCTTTTTAAGTAGTATTGGAATTGGGGTTATCAATTTGATTTTCACAATTGTCGGCATATCTTTGATTGACAAATACGGAAGAAAAACGCTAATGTATATCGGATCTGTTGGATACATCATTTCTTTGGGATTGGTATCTATTGCTTTTATGTATGAGTGGAAAGGCATGTTGGTTCCCATTTTCTTCTTTCTATTTATTGCTTCCCATGCGGTAGGACAAGGTGCCGTAATTTGGGTGTTTATTTCCGAGTTATTCCCAAATAAATTAAGAGCAGCAGGTACTTCATTTGGCACTTCGGTTCACTGGGTATTGGCAGCACTCATTCCTTCGTTCATTCCATTTTTATTCAAGGAAGTAGGTACGACAACGGTATTCTCATTTTTCTGCATCATGATGGTGTTTCAGTTGTTATGGGTTTATTTTAAAATGCCTGAGACAAAAGGAAAATCACTTGAAGAATTATCTGAAAGTTTATCTACAAAAGAATAGCAATGACACAGCAAATAGTATGTTTTGGTGAAGTTCTTTGGGATGTACTTCCTACAGAATCAATAGCGGGCGGTGCTCCTATGAATGTTGCCATTAGGTTACAATCAGTAGGAATTCAATCCAGCATTATTTCGAAAATTGGTAATGATCAATTGGGACAATCCTTGATTGATATGATTACAGATAGAAAGGTTGAAACATCGCTCATTCAAATTGACAAACAGCTTCCTACAGGAGAAGTACTTGTTCATTTGGATGCAAAAGGGAGTGCTACTTATGATATTGTATATCCATCTGCTTGGGATGGAATTGTTGTTAACGATTCAAATATCAATGCTGTAAAAGCAGCAGATGCTTTGGTTTTTGGTTCGTTAGCTTGTCGAGATCAGGTTTCTAAATCGACTTTGTTTGAATTGTTACCACATGCAAAATACACGGTTTTTGATGTCAACATTAGGCCTCCCTTCTACTCGATTTCTTTACTTTTAGATTTGATGAATTTATCGGATTTTATCAAATTAAATGATGATGAACTACTAGAAGTGGCTTCGGAATTGGGTTCAAAATCCAAAGACATTGAAGAAAATATCCAATTTTTATCGCAGCTAACAGATACAGAAACAATTTGTATTACCAAGGGCGATAAAGGGGCTGTATTATACAAAGACAACACTTTTTATACTCACGAAGGATTCAATGTTGAAGTGGCAGATACCATTGGTGCTGGCGATAGTTTTTTAGCGGCATTACTTTCTAAGGTTTTGTATCAAGATGATTGTAATGATGCCCTGGAATATGCCTGTGCTGTGGGAGCACTCGTAGCCTCAAAAAAAGGAGCGAATCCAACTATTACCTCAGATCAAATTTTTGAAATGATCAATAAAAATAAGTAGTTGAATATAAAAAAAAACTGCTCTATTTCTAGAGCAGTCATTCAATTTAAAAAAAAAATAAAAAAACTATATTTTACCATTTTTGATCTCATCCACAATTTCTGGATTCAATAAAGTTGAAATATCTCCGAAGTTTGAGAAATCACCTTCTGCAATTTTTCTCAGGATTCTTCTCATGATTTTTCCTGATCTGGTTTTTGGAAGACCGCTTACAAACTGAATTTTATCAAGTTTTGCAATCGGACCAATTTGGTCAGATATCATTTGATTGATTTCTTTTGCTAGATTTTCTTGATTTCTGCTCTCTCCTACCTCTTTCAAGATGACAAATCCATACAATGCATTTCCTTTGATGTCATGCGGGAAACCAACAATTGCACTTTCAGCTACAGCTGGGTGTTCGTTGATCGCATCTTCTATAGGAGCGGTTCCTAGATTGTGTCCAGAAACAATGATCACGTCATCTACTCTACCTGTAATTCTATAATAACCTACTTCATCTCTCAAGGCTCCGTCCCCTGTAAAATATTTGCCAGGAAAAGCAGTAAAATAGGTTTCTTTGTATCGTTGGTGATCGCCCCAAATGGTTCGAGCCATAGATGGCCAAGGGAATTTAATACATAAACTACCAGTGACTTGGTTGCCTTCAATTTCATTACGTAATTCATCCATTAAAACAGGTTGAATTCCAGGTAATGGTAAAGAGGCGTAAGTTGGTTTTGTTGGAGTTACAAATGGAATTGGAGAAATCATGATCCCTCCTGTTTCTGTTTGCCACCAAGTATCTACCAATGGACAACGTTTTCCTCCAACGTGGTCATTGTACCAGTGCCAAGCTTCCTCATTAATTGGTTCCCCAACGGATCCAATAACTTTTAAAGAACTCAATGGGAATTTTTGAACGTAATCCAAACTTTCTTTTGCTAAGGCTCTGATGGCGGTTGGTGCTGTATAAAATTGATTTACTTTGTGTTTTTCAATCACTTCCCAAAAACGGCTATAGTCAGGGTATGAAGGTACGCCTTCAAAGATAACTGTAGTAGCACCATTCAATAACGGTCCGTATAAAATATAGGAATGACCTGTAATCCAACCGATATCTGCTGTACACCAATACACATCATTTTCTTCATAATTGAAAACATTTTTAAACGTATAAGCCGTATAAACCATGTATCCAGCTGTTGTATGTAACATACCTTTTGGTTTACCCGTTGATCCAGAAGTATATAAAATAAATAAAGGATCTTCTGCATCCATAATTTCTGCAACATTATTTGGAATAGCAGCATCTAATAAAGGTTGCAACCATAAGTCACGTCCTTCTTTCATGTAAACATCTGTATGGGTTCTTTTGGCAACTAATACTTTCTCAACACAAGGTGTTTTTTCAAGTGCTTCATCCACAATTCCTTTTAAATCAATCGCTTTGTTTCCTCTATAACTTCCATCCGAAGTAATGACCATTTTACATTCGCAGTCGTTAATTCTTGCTGCTACAGCAGAAGATGAGAACCCTGCAAAAACAACGGAATGAACTGCTCCAATTCGAGCACATGCTAATACAGATACTGCTAATTCTGGAATCATAGGAAGGTAAATACAAACACGATCTCCTTTTTTAATTCCCTGTTCTCTCAATACGTTTGCAAATTTTGCAACACGAGCGTACAATTCATTGTAAGAAATATGTTGTGCTTCTTCTTTCGGATCATTTGGTTCAAAGATGATGGCAGTTTTATCTCCTCTTTTAGCTAAGTGTCTATCGATACAATTTTTGGTAATGTTTAATTTGGCATTTTGAAACCATTGAAATTTTGCTTCTTGCATGTCAAATTCAAATACCTTGTCCCATTTTTGATACCAGGTGAAGTTTTCATCAGCGATTTTATCCCAAAATTTTCTCGGTTCTCTTACCGATTTTTTATACATTTTGAAATAATTTTCTAAATCGTGTATTTTATAGTAACTCATTGTAATTATTGTTTTAATGTCTTTTGATGTTGTAAATATAAATATTCTAATTGTACGAAAAAGATTTTTCTTGCTAAATTAGTATAGATATACTTTATTTATAGGCACCAATTTTTTGTTTTATATAATCATTTTTGATTTCATCGATGATGGCTTCATCATCAATGGTAGACGGTATTTGAAAATTTTCACCATCAGCGATGCTTCGTAACAATTTTCGCAATATTTTTCCAGATCGTGTTTTAGGTAATCTTTGAACCAATACGACGTCTCTCAAAGAAGCAACGGCTCCAATTT
>JAGNYR010000046.1 GCA_017984835.1 Flavobacterium sp.
TTTTTCATGATTGTTAGTTTAAGTGGAAATAGAAATCAAAAATAACAAAAATAAATTGGATTCCAAATAATTATCACGTTAACTTATATTATTGTTGTTTTTCTTTACGCGCTGCTTTTTTCTCTTTATTCTTGGTTTTTTGTATCGCTTGTAATTTGTCAAATTGTTCAGGCGTTAGAATGCGCTTCATTTCTGCTTTTACAGCTTCGCGTTCTTCTTTTGTTGGTTTTAATTCTTCGCGAAGTGCTTTCAGTTTGGCTTTGTTGGCTTCTTTTTGAGCCATTTCTTTTTCCACCATTATTTTAATTTCGGCAACTTGCTTTTCGGATAAATTTAGTTCCGATGTAATGCGCTCCACTTTTTGGGCTACTTTTTGTTCGGTGCTCATTTTTTCCTCTTGGGCTTTGCCTTTGCCTTGAGCAAACGTGGATAGTCCAACGAGTAATAAGGCTGCTACTAGAATCTTTTTCATGATAAGTTGTTTTAAGTTATGCGTTCATTTGACAGTAACTGGATGAATAGGTTTAATATCCATTTTACCAATAATCATTTTGAACTCTTACCGTTGGATTAACATTATAAAAAATGGGAGCTTAAGCTCCCATTTTTTATAATGTTAAATAACCATATTTTGCCGAGTTGCCTATTTTGCATCGTACCATGTATTTGTTGTTTTCAACTTTTACAAAGGTAGAATTGTCAAGGGAATATTTCTCAGGGAGCACATTAGGTAGGGGTAACGTACTCACCAATTTTCCAGTTTTGGTATAATTTTGAAGGATTGGTAATTTACTTTCGTAAATACTTTTGTGTTGGTTATAAATTAAAGAAAGTCCCTCATTTGTAACGGTGTACATAAATGAAATAAGATCTCCGTTGTCGTTTAATGTTGAAGGGTTGCCTATTTTGGTGCTGTGTAGCCACTCTAATTTTCCGGTTGCGTTGTCGATTAATCCAACTTCAATGCCGTCGTTAGAATATGTATTGTCATTGATGATTTTCATGTTGGTTTGCGCCAACGGACGTCTTTTGCTTAACACAAACATATGATCCATTAATGCCCAAGTTTTATCGCCTGATACTACGAAATCTTTGATGTTTAAATCATTGATTTTTCCAGTGCTGTTCAATGTTAGGTAATTACGAGTTCCTTTGTTGTCAAATTTAGCACAAACAACCCCCAAGCTGTTCACACCATCTGATCCGGAATAAGATACGTTGAATTGAAAATCTCTCGAGTTTTTATCGGTATAAAGCCCTTGAATGTAGAAGTCATTGGCGTAAAATTGGCCTTTCACTTGGTGGATTTGTAGATCGTTTTCCAATTTCAAGCTTTCTTCTACTACTGCATCTGTAGTGGGGTTCCATACGTATAGCGATTTGTAGGCTTTTACTTTTGGTAATTCAATTTCTTTCACCATAAAAACGACTCCTTCATTGGATACAAAAAGTTGTTGGTTTCCAGATTGTTTGGAAGTAAACGGAAATTCATATTCTTTTTCTTTGACCACTTTGAAAGTTTTGTCAATCAACGTAAAAGTGATTTTTTGGTTTACTTTTTTATCGTATGACGGTACTTTAAGCGCAACATAATATTCTTTGTTTGGTGATTGAGCAACGTAGTAATCACCTGGGTTTACCCCATTTTTTCCTGGAAATGAAGTGATGAATTTATGTTTTGTTTTGGTTCCTGTATCGATGTTGGCGGTCATCCAAAACAATTCATTCATTTTGGTGCTTCTGTCAAATTCTGTTACAAAATACACAAAGTTTTTTTCGCTCAATTGAAATAAATCAATCAACGTTTTCATGGTTAATCCCATAGCAGGCTGTTCCAGAGAAGCATTGATTACTTCGCTTTCGAAATCATCTTTTGGGTCAACAATATCGACAATCACATCTTTGTTGAATGTGTCTTGGTTGTATTTTGTTTTTAATTTAAACAAACGCCCGTAGAAGTAATTCTCGATCTTGTAATCGGCTTCATTTTCAACCGTTGTATTGGTTTCGCTCCAGCGAAATGTTTGTGAAAAACTGGTTGATGCAACCAAAAGCGCTAAAAGGACAAATTTTCTCATAATTTTATATTATTTTCCTAAGTACTCAACAATTTTTGTTTCCGGATTAACTTTCATCAAGCCTTGTTTGGCGATGCCTTTGCTTGCTGCATCCCATTTTTTCCCACTCATTCCGGTTTTTTCTTTTAATTCACCTATGGTGATTCCTTCATTTGCTTTCAAAAGTTCGATGATTGCTTTTTCATCTTCAGTTAGTTCTATTTGTTTTTTCTCTGGGCGCATTTGTGGAAAAAACAATACTTCTTGAATCGATGCATTGTTCGTTAAAAACATCATCAATCGGTCCATTCCAATTCCAAGTCCGGACGTTGGCGGCATTCCATATTCTAAAGCTCTTAAGAAATCTTCATCAATCACACCATTGGCTTCGTCATCACCTTTTTCAGCCAAACGCATTTGGTCTTCAAATCGTTCTCTTTGGTCAATAGGATCATTAAGTTCTGAATAGGCATTGGCAACTTCTTTTCCGCACACCATCAATTCAAAACGTTCGGTCAATTCTGGATTGTCTCTGTGTTGCTTGCAAAGCGGCGACATTTCTTTCGGGTAGTCGGTTATAAAAGTAGGTTGAATGAAATTACCTTCGCATTTAGCGCCAAAAATCTCATCAATTAATTTTCCTTTACCCATGGTGTCGTCCACGTCAATTCCCATTCCTTTTGCTGCAGCAAATAATTCTGCTTCAGTTTTACCAGAAATATCAAAACCGGTAAATTGTTTGATGGCATCGGTCATGGTTACGCGAGCGTAAGGAGCTTTGAAATTGATGGTGTGGTCTCCAAAAACAACTTCGCTAGTCCCATTAACGCCTATTGCGCAATGTTCTAGTAAGTTTTCGGTGAATTCCATCATCCAATTGTAGTCTTTGTAAGCTACATATATTTCCATAGCCGTAAACTCCGGATTATGGGTTCTGTCCATTCCTTCGTTACGGAAGTTTTTTGAAAATTCGTACACTCCGTCAAAACCTCCAACAATCAATCGCTTCAGATATAATTCGTTCGCAATTCGCATGTATAATGGAATGTCAAGGCTGTTATGGTGTGTAATAAAGGGACGGGCTGCAGCACCTCCAGGAATTGATTGCAATACCGGAGTTTCTACTTCCATATAGCCAGCTGCGTTGAAAAAGTTACGCATGGCTGTAAAAAGTTTGGTTCTTTTTACAAATACTTCTTTGACATTGGGGTTGACTACTAAATCGACATAACGCATTCGGTAACGTAATTCAGGATCCGAAAAGGCATCGTGAATTTTTCCGTCAGCATCTTCTTTTGGAAGAGGTAATGGGCGTAGTGTTTTGCTTAATAAAGTCAGTTGGTGAACTTTTACTGTTTTTTCACCTACTTGAGTATTGAAAAGTTCCCCTTCAATACCGATAAAATCACCCAAGTCGATGAGTTTTTTAAATACTTCGTTGTACAGCGTTTTGTCATCGGTAGGGCAGATTTCATCACGGTTGACGTATATCTGAATTCTACCTTCGCTATCTTGTAATTCTGCAAAAGAGGCTTTACCTTGAATACGGGTACTCATGACACGTCCGGCAAGCGTTACTTTTTTTCCTTCTTCAAATTGCTCCTTGACCTGTTTAGAAGTTGAATTTACTGGAAATAAATTCGCAGGATAAGGGTTGATACCTAGTTCGCGTAAAGCGACAAGCTTTTCTCTTCTAATGATCTCTTGTTCGGAAAGTTGCATATTTTTGTATTTAAGCTTGCAAATATAATGATATTTTGATAATTAGTAAATGTTACTTTAGATGATTTTGGGTCGTTTTTACAGTTAATAAACAAAAGGTTTAGAGTAAATGGTTTCGAATGTATTTTTATTTGCTTTCAATAATGAGCTCTGTGCTATTTTCAAATAATTGTTGTTTTACGGATAAATTATTTTTACCTATCGCCTATTGCCTAATGCCTAATGCCTTTTGCTTAATTTATATAAAACCCCTTGCTTCTGATTGATAAAATACTTGTAACTTTGTGGTTCGAAAAAACATATGATGAATACAACGATTCAATTTCAAGATTTAGGAAAAAAAGATTACAAGGAAACTTGGTTGTACCAAGAGGAATTGTTCAAGCAAATCGTTGATTTAAAAATTCAGAATCGAAACCTTGAATGTCCGAAGGAAACGCCTAACTATTTTTTGTACGTTGAGCATCCGCATGTATATACCTTAGGGAAAAGTGGCGATTTGAGCAATTTGTTACTTTCGGAGAAACAGTTGGAAGCTAAAGGAGCCACGTTTTATAAAATCAATCGTGGGGGAGATATTACCTATCATGGACCCGGACAAATCGTTGGGTATCCTATTTTGGATCTCGAGAATTTTTTTACCGACATTCATAAATACTTGCGATTTTTAGAAGAAGCCATCATACTAACCTTGGCCGAGTATCAAATTATAGGTACCCGAAGTGAAGGGGAGACTGGTGTTTGGCTAGGAGTAGGTACGCCGTTTGCACGAAAGATCTGTGCAATGGGTGTTCGTGCTTCGCGATGGGTAACCATGCATGGATTTGCACTCAATGTAAATGTTGATTTAGGGTATTTTGACAACATCATTCCGTGTGGAATCCGCGGAAAGGCAGTTACTTCTTTGAATGTTGAGTTGGGAGTTGATTTTGTAGATGAACAAGAGGTAAAAGCCAAAATAGCGAAACACTTTTCAGCTCTTTTTCAATCTACCTTTATATAAGGTAAGTTACAGGTTTAACTTTAATTGATCCGGAATCAGATTGAAACTGGTTCGGTGGTATTTTGTGATTCCATATTTTTTTATGGCATCCCTATGTTCTTTAGTAGGGTAGCCTTTGTTTTTTTTCCAATTATACATCGGAAATTCTTCATGTATTTTATTCATGTACTCATCACGGTAGGTTTTGGCTAGTACCGATGCGGCGGCAATATTTAAATATTTCCCATCACCTTTAATAATAGAGGTAAATGGAATGTCGTGAAAGGTGTTTTTATTTAGGGGTGAAAACCTTTTGATTGCCAAGCTTTTTTCATTGTTGTTCGCTTGCAAAGAACTATTTCCGTCTACTATAATATATATAGGTATCGGATTTAATTTCAAAATGCTTTCTTGCATTGCTTTGATGGAAGCATTTAAAATATTGGTTTCGTCAATGATGTTGGCATCTATATGAGTCACGGCAAAACAAATTGCCTTTTCTTCAATGATCGGTTTTAATTGTTCTCTTCTTTTTTCAGAGAGTTGTTTGGAATCATTTAAAAGAGCTAGTTCAAAATCTTTGGGCAATATCACAGCAGCGGCCGTTACAGGACCAGCTAGGCAACCCCTGCCGGCTTCATCGGTGCCGCATTCTAAATTAAAATTGGAATATTGTAAAGAAAGCATATTTTTAATTTGGGATAAAATTACAAAATGATTGCTGAATTCCAATTATTTAGATGGGGAATGAGTTTGAAACGACACTTCGAATTATGCATTAAATTAAAATTTAACATTTGTTAAGTGTAATATTTCTTGTTAATATTTGGTTAATTAAGAAATTATTAAGAAGTTTGCGGAATAACTAACTCAAATAAAATTAATATGAGATCGAAGTTCAAATGGATTTTTACGCTTTTAGTAGCGTTAACAATGCAGTTTTCGTTTGCACAAGAGAAAACTGTAAGTGGTGTTGTGTCTGACAATGTTGGACCTATCCCTGGAGCGAATGTTGTTGTTAAAGGAACAACACGTAGCGCACAAACTGATATGGACGGAAAATATTCTGTCAAAGCTAAGCAAGGAGAAACTTTAGTATTCTCTTTTCTTGGATTAGCAACTCAAGAGGTTAAAGTTGGTGCTTCTAACACAATTAGTGTTAAGTTAGCTGCTGGCGAAAACGTTTTGAAAGAAGTTTTTGTTGGTGCTATGGGTATCAAAAGAACAAAAGACCAAGTTACTTCAGCACAAAAGCAAATTGGTGCTGCTGAGTTAACACAAGCAAACAACCCGAATGCGGTACAATCTTTATCTGGTAAAGTATCAGGTTTACAGATTTCTACAGTAAGTAATGGTGTTTCTCCTACAGTGAAAATTGTATTGAGAGGTAACAGAACTATTACAGGTAGTAACGAAGCTTTAGTAGTTATTGATAATGTAATTTCATCTGCTAACGTGTTACAACAATTACCTCCAGACGTTATTGAAAACGTAAACGTTATCAAAGGAGCTCAAGGAGCTGCTCTTTATGGAGCTCAAGGGGTGAATGGAGTTATCGTTGTTACAACTAAAAAAGGTACAAAAAATGAGAAATTCACATTTGGTGTAAATTCATCAATTGATTTTGAATCTATCAACTATGTACCAGAAAGACAAATGGAATATGGTCAAGGTTGGGCTACAGATCCAGGATTTGAAGGTCCAAACTTACCAGTAGGTTCAGGTTTTGTGCCATGGGAAAATGGTTCATGGGGTCCTGCTTTCGTAGGAGCTGGTATGCCAGCAATGGTTCCAGTTGGATTGCCACAAGCTGACGGAAATTTCTTAATGTCAGAATGGGCACCTATTAAAGATAATATCAAACAATTCTTCAAAACAGGTACGTTGACTCAAAACGGGTTCAACTTCAATGTAGGTGGATCTGATTCATATGCATTCTTATCTGTTAACAGACAATCAACTGATTTCGTTGTTCAAGACGATCAATTGAAAAGAACTTCTTTCTTGTTTAAAGCAGGAAAACAATTTGGTAAATTTAGAATTGATGGTAATGTGAACTACATTACACAAGCTACTTCTCAAACAAGTCCAGATTTATTCGAGAATTTGATTCAAACTGCAATTAACGTTCCAGTAAGTCGTTTCGCAAACTCTGGTAACTTAGGTCACTGGACGGTATATGCTGAAAACCCATACTGGGAGTCTAAATCAGTTCGAAGAGATAATACTTCTAATGTGTTTAATGGTATTTTATCATTAGGATATGAGTTCAACAAACACGTGAGTGTAAACTACAACGCGAATGTTAGACTTCAATCTGCAGACGGTCAATCTCATGGAGATGCTTTCACTGATGTAGCTTATGAGTACGATTTCGGTCCTTACAATTACTATGGTGATGTGGTTTTAGCTGCTGATGCATTGGGTAGAACTGCAGTAGGTTCTTACTATTTTGCAAACCAATCTTCTTCTAGAAATATCTATTCAGATTTCATCGTAAATTTTGATTATGATTTGAACAAAGATTGGAATTTAAAATTCAACTTAGGAAATAACATCCAAGATAATTCATTCAGAATTACTTCTCAGGGAGGTAACAATTTGGATGTGGCTGGTTTCTACCATATTTCAAACGTATTGAATCCTTCTAATCCATCTACATTAGATAATAGATTGGTAAATTCTAGAAGAGTTGCATTGTTTGGAAATGCGGATTTAAACTATAAAGATTATTTATTCTTGAATGCTACAGCTCGTGCTGAGGAGTATTCTGCAGTAAAAAATTCTTATTTCTATCCATCTGTAGGGGTTTCATTCATCCCAACAAAAGCTTTTGAAGGATTGAAATCTGATAAATTTAACTATGCTAAAATCAATGCATCATATACTTCTGTAGGTAATACTTCTGCAGTTTCTCCTTATGATACTCAAAGTTTAGCTAGAATCCCATCTGGATTCCCTTATGGAGATTTGTCTGCTTACCAATATAACTCAACTCCAACAGATCCAAACATCCGTCCAGAGTTCGTAAATACATTTGAAGTAGGTGCTCAATTAGGTTTCTTTAATGATAGAGTAACTGTTGAAGCTTCTTACTATACTGCTAATACAAAAGATTTGATTACTAATGCTACTTCATCTTCTGCTTCAGGAAATGCGTCATTATTAACAAATATCGGTGATTTATCAAACAAAGGATATGAAATTGATTTAGGTTTTGTACCAGTGAAAACAACTGATTTCAAATGGGATTTAAGAGCTAACTATACAACTTTCAAAACGAAAGTAATCTCTTTAGCTGAAGGTGCTACAAGTGTAAACTTAGCTTCTAATTCTGAAGTTGGTATTTTTGCTGAAGTTGGTGAGCAATTCCCGTTGATTAAAGGTACTGCTTTTGTAAGAGATGCTGAAGGTCACATTATTGTGAATGCTAATGGAACTCCACAAAAAACGTCTACTTTTGAAAAATTAGGAAAAGGTACTCCAGATTATATTGTTGGTTTAACAAACTCTTTTGATTACAAAGGTTTAAAATTAACAGTAGTTGCTGATTACAGAACTGGTGCTTCAACTTATTCTGAAATGAGAAGATTGATGTTGTTTACAGGTGGTGATATGCAAACTGCTGGTTTCGATAGAAATCAAGGTATTGTAGTTCCAAACTCTGTGATCTTAGATCCAGTTACGAATACTTATGTTACCAATACTACTCCAGCTTTAGGAGCTAGTTCTGCAGGTGTATTGAACTACTTCACTACTACATACAGAACTACAGGTGAGGCTAACGTTGTTGATGCTGCTGCATTAAAAATTAGAGAGATCTCTTTAAGCTATTCTTTACCTAAAAAGTTCATTGAAAAAGCAGGTTTAGAGTCTTTCAGAATTGGTGTTAACGCTCGTAATCCTTTCGTATTCTTAGCTGACGGTTCTTTATTGAAAGCTAAAAATGGTAATGAAAACAGAGGTTATTTAGATCCTGAAGCTTCATTTACTTCTGGAAATGCACAAGGGTATACTAACATTGGTCAATATCCAACTACTAGAACATTTGGAGCTAGTATTAATTTAACATTCTAATTTATAATGTTTATGAAAAATATAAAATTTATAGTGCCAATATTGGCATTCTCATTGTTCTCTTGTAACGATTACTTAGATATCAATGAAACTACTAATAACTTAGAGTTTGATCAAGTTACTCCAAGACAATTATTAGCTGGAGCGGAAGTTACTACTTTTAGAGTACAAGTAACTACAATGAACCAATTGGGTAACGTATTCATGAATTCATGGACACGTAACGTACAATCATACGGAAATGGATTCGATAACGAATTGCAATTAAATATGTCAAATGCTTTTTACAGTGGTATTTGGGATGGTTTATACCGTAACTTGAAAAATTTTGATGCAATCATCAAATATCCAAATCCAGATGGAAGATACGATTATTACGTAGCTGCTGCAAAAATTTGTAAAGCACACTACATGCAATACATCGTGGATTTATATGGAGATGCTCCTTATTCTGAAGCATGGGCAGGTAATGATAACACTACTCCTTCTTATGATGATGATTACGCGATCTACCAAGATCTTGTGGCTAACTTAGAAGACGCTAGAGAATTGATCAACAATGCTGATCCAGCGGTTGCTGAAGATATGGCTGGTGTTGATGTGATGTTACAAGGTGATACAGACAGATGGATTGAATTCGCTAACACGATTCAATTACGTATGATGTTGAGATTGTCTGAAACTACAGGTGCTGTTGCAACTTTCAGAGATTCTAAATTAGCTGATATCGCTGCTGGTCCATTCTTATCTGATAACGTTGCAATCAATCCT
This sequence comes from Flavobacterium sp., assembly GCA_017984835.1. Lineage (GTDB taxonomy): Bacteria > Bacteroidota > Bacteroidia > Flavobacteriales > Flavobacteriaceae > Flavobacterium. Next base: position 9,610 of record JAGNYR010000046.1, read on the forward strand.
GGTTACAACTCATCTACAGATGCTTCTGCTAACCCTGCATTTAATAATTTTGCTATTGATGTTGCTGGTAATGCACGTGGAAACAGAAACTTCATCACCATGACTGGACATGCTTACAAAGCATTACAATCATACGCTACTACGAACTATCCTGCTGCAGGTTCTCAAGAAATTATTGCAGGTTCAGGTGTTAACTACCCTAACGTAACAGATCCACGTTCAGGACGTTTGTTTACTGCTGGAGCTAGTCAACCAATTAGAAGAGCGGTTACTCAAGGTGCTTCATTTGTAACAGTTGGAGCTCCTGGAACATACCCAGGTTTGCCATGTCGTTTAGGTTTGATTGGAAACTTCAATCCTTATGCTATGGCTCCTAACCAAACAATTGGTGAGTACAGTGCAATTGATAGTTTTGTAATGACGTATTCTGAAGCTTGTTTCTTACAAGCAGAAGCTGCTGTTCGTTACCCAGCTTTATTCTCTAATGAGCAATACTTCTTTGACGAAGGTATCTTAGACAATATGTACTTAAGAGTTGCTACACCAGGTTCTTATATTGCTACAATCAATACAAAACCTAATTTTGGTTTAACAGCTTCAACTACAACTGCTCAAAAGTTACATGCAATTATGTATCAAAAATGGGTTGCTAACATGGGTCTTCACGCTATTGAGTCATACATTGACTACACACGTACAGGATATCCATTAACGCCACTACCAACAGTTGCTACTCAATCTCGTAAGCCTTACAGATTGATCTACCCAACTTCTGAGTACATTGCTAACTCAGCAAATGTGCCAGCTATGGTTGCTGCAGATGTATTTGTAATTAACTCTAAAACTCCTTTCTGGAAACAATAGTTTTAATTCAAAATTATATATTAAACCACTCTTGAAAAAGAGTGGTTTTTTTTTGTTTTATTTTTATTATATTTGAAAAAAAATAAAACATTATGAAAAAAATAGTACTATTTTTTATGTTGTTCGTTTCTGTGATTGGTTTTTCTCAAAGCGAACGTGTATTAATAAAAAATTATTTAGAAGCTAACAAACAAAAGTTAGGTTTGTCTACTAATGATATCGCCGATTGGGATATTCAAAGTACGGGAACTTCTGCAGATGAATCAGTAAATTATTACTACGTAATTCAACGTTTTCATGGCGTTGAGTTGTTTAGAGCTGTTTCTACTTTTTCGGTTAAAAACAATGAGGTGATTTATTTTGCCAATCGTTTTGAATCGGCTATATCAAATAGAGTAAATGCAAGCACGCCAGCGCTTTCAGCAATTCAAGCTTTGACTAAAGCCTATGCTCATTTTGGATTGGTGAATACCACTCCTTTTTCTATCATCAGTTCAACAGATGATAAGCATATGTTGATTAGTAATTCTACAAATAGCGTTGCAGATGTACAGGCGGTTTTGGTTTATCAAAATAAATCAGATAAATCATTAAAATTAGCTTGGGATTTCACAATCGATACACCAAAGCACGATCATTTATGGTCGGTGCGAATAGATGCTCAAACTGGAGCTGTATTGGAGCAAAATGACATGGTTTTATCATGTGATTTTTCTACTTCTAGATCTTGTTTGCCAACTGATGTTCATTTTGATTCTCATTTTAATTTTACTTCAAACGTTTTTGATAAATCAAGTAGTTTATTAGAAACGCAAGGGGGTGCTTACCGAGTGGTTCCTTTCAATTTCGAAAGTCCAAACCACACCGCAAGACAATTAATATCGAACCCTGAAAATGCTACGGCTTCTCCCAAAGGTTGGCATGATACCAATACATTAGCAGGGAATACAGCATCCATAAAATACACCTATACCAGAGGTAATAATTCATGGGCTCGTGCTGATTATGCTGGATCTAACCCTACGACTTACTCGGCAACTACTGCTTCTACAGCGACAGGTTATGCTCCTAATGGAGGTACTACCTTAAATTTTGATTATACGTACCCAGGAACATCGGTTGCAGCAAAAACGTATATTGATGCAGCTGCTACCAACTTGTTTTACATGACGAATATCATGCATGACGTGTGGTACTTTGCAGGTTTTAACGAAGCAAATGGAAATTTCCAAAAAACAAATTATGTTTCTGCTGCTGGCGCAAATGATTTTGTATGGGCGGATGCGCAAGATGGATCGGACATTACTCCAACTCCTTCTGCAAATAATGCTAATTTTTCTACACCTACCGATGCAGGTCTTTCCAATGGTTCTAACAGCCCAAGAATGCAAATGTATTTATGGAGCTATAGAAAAGTAACGCAATTATTGAATGTTACTTCTCCAAGTGATATTGCTGGATTAAAATATGCGGGAGATAATTTGTTCAATCCGGGTCACGTGAATGTTCCTGTGGCTCCTAATGCTATTGAAACGGATCTTGTGTTATTTGATGATGGCACACCAGATGTGGGACAAACAGACAATGCAGATGCTTGTACTGCTGCGGTTAATGCTGCTGCGATCAGTGGTAAAATAGTTGTGATTAGAAGATCAACTTCGGTTGCTAATGGAGGAACTCCTTGTTCATTTATTGAAAAAGTACAGTTTGCGCAAGCAGCTAATGCCGTTGGAGTTATTATTGTAAACAATGACACTACTGCTCCCAATACATATCTAGGAATGTCGGGTGCAGCAACCTCTACGATTTCGATTCCAGCAATCAGTGTTTCATTGAATACAGGTGAGGCAATTATTGCAAAATTGAAAGCCGGGATTGTTGTTAATGCTAAGATACAATCGCCTACAGCACTTGATTTATTTGTTAATACAGACGGTGATTTAGATAATGGAGTTATTGGTCATGAATTTGGACATGGAATTTCGACACGTTTGGCTGGTGGAAGATTGAATTCTAGCTGCCTAAATAATTACGATCAAATGGGAGAAGGTTGGTCTGATTGGTTTGCCATGATGATGCAAATCAAACCAGGTGATGTAGGTACTACTCCTAAAGGTCTTGCTACTTTTGTAATGAATCAAGAAACTACAGGTGGTGGTTTACGTTCGTATCCATATACAACAGACATGACAGTGAACCCATTAACTTTCGCTGATTCCAATTCACCAATTCCAGATGATATAGCAGATACTAGTTACCGTTATGTGACGGGTGATTTCTGGGCAACTGTTTTGTGGGATTTAGCTTGGAAATACATCGAAACATATGGTTATGATGACAACAAATATACCGGTACTGGTGGAAACAATAAAGTAATGAAATTGGTATTAGATGGTTTGAAAGCACAGCCTTGCCAACCAACAATTGTTGATGGTAGAGATGCTTTGATTGCAGCTGATTTAGCTTCTACAGGTGGTGCAAACAAATGTTTGATTACGGAAGTATTCAGAAGACGTGGAGTAGGTTTGAATGCTTCTTCTGGAAGTAATCAAGATCCTGATGATCAAGTGGAAGATTTTACTCCCTATGCAGGTTGTTCAATGGGAACAGATACATTCAATACAAATGATATTTATATTTACCCAAATCCAACCCACTCTATTTTCAATGTGAAAGTAAATGGATTCGTTGGTAAGATCGATATCAAAGTGATTGATTTAAATGGACGTGTAATTTTGGAAGAAACAGTTCAAAATGGGACGGATGTTACAACAATTAACTTAAGTGCTTTTCAATCTGGAATGTACATTGTAAAAGTTCAAGGAGATAATCTTAATTATTCTCAGAAACTGATCAAAAACTAATATTTTTGAAACAAGATCTAAAACACCCTTTATTGGGTGTTTTTTTTTACATTACTTTATGATTTAATTGATTTCAATTCAATATTTTTGCTGT
>JAGNYR010000047.1:0-4822 GCA_017984835.1 Flavobacterium sp.
GTTGCCGGTGGAAACGATTCGGCAGCAGGCATTGCAGGAGCTGCTTGTGAAGGAGCTGCACCTTCAGCTGCAAGACGCTCAATTCTCCATCCTTGAATCGAATTAAAGTATTTGGTTTCTCCTTGTGGATTCACCCATTCTCTACCTCTTAAATTAATAGATACTTTTACGCTTTCGTTTGGCGCATAACTGTTCAGTAGATCACATTTATCTTGCGTAAACTCAATCATAATATGTTGAGGATATTGCTCATCAGTCGTAACTACTAATTCTCTTTTTTTGAAGGATGCACTTACTTGTTGTTCTGCATTAATCACTTTAATCTTTCCTGAAACTTCCATAACTTTACTTTTTATTTTTGGGATAAAAGCACTTTCCATGCGGTAAGTACTTCATTTTTATTTAAATATTCTTTTGCTAATTGGTGTTTTTTTAGCTCATCATCGGCACTTAAAACACTTTTGACTTCAAAACTTTGCTTTACAAATATAGTAATTTCTTCTTCTGTAGGCAATGCTTCTATATTTCCTAATTTACCTAAATCATTTCCGTCAAAAACAACACTGTCTTTCACAAATTGCGGAATAGCATCGACCCCAATTCCTAATGTAGCTAAAGGTTTTTCAACTTCAAAAAGCCCTTCTTTAGCACGAGAATACCAATTACCACCCAAACGTGCTACCAGGTCAATTTTCTCAGGATCGATGAGCCCTTTTGCGTCCATTACTGCCTCATTGATGTGAAATTTTACCACTTCACAAATAATCAGATTGCCAGCGCCTCCTTCTTGGCCCAAAGCTAGGATGTCTGTTACTTTACATTCTAATTGAACAGGGCTTTCGGCTACGCGGTAAGGTTTTACATTGTGCGAGGGCAAAGGTGTTAACCCCGATTTTTGAAATTCGTTTACTCCTTGCGGATATTCTGTACTTGCCAATGACATTTGTTGAACCATTTCGTAATTCACCAAATTGATGACTACTTCACGGGTGGCTTCACAGTTGATTAGGGTGTGTTTGATCGTATTGTCGCGTACACGTCTTGCAGGCGAAAAAACCAATACCGGTGGATTGGCACTAAAAATATTAAAAAAACTAAATGGAGATAAATTTGGAACTCCATTAACGTCCAAGGTACTCGCAAAAGCAATGGGTCTTGGCGCAACAGCCCCTTGCAAATAGGCTTGAATTTGAACCGGCGAAAGCTGTTTTGGGTCGAGAGTGATCATTTTTTCAATTTTAACAAAGGTACTAAAATACGAATAGTGTTCTTTTTTATTTATTGAAATTTATTGACAATATTCGATTAGGAAATAGTAGTCTCACTTAAAAAAGGATTGTACATCATGATCGCATTGTTTTCAGAAACTAATTCTTGTACTTCTTCATTTGATTGTGTATGCGTAATTTTCTTCCAGATTTTGTTATGCCGAGTGTAACCGCCCCACCATTGCTGTACAATTCTATGGTCGGTTTCAAAAATCTCATATTTGGTGTTTAATAATGCATCTGATAAAATCTCCCCATTCAAATTTTTAGGATCTAAATGCAGTATTATTTGAAACGTATGGTTGGTCGTGTTTTGAATTTGCAAATCAATATAATTATAAGATAAAGTAGCGCCACAAGCAAAGGGAATCTTTCTATTGACATCGGGAAACACATCATAACCATGGCGCCAGCGTTCATTAATTGTCAACGGCGTATGCAACACCATCCAATACAACAAATTGCCTAACTGACACAAGCCTCCACCTGTTCCGCTGTCAATTTTTCCATTATGCAAAACCAAACCATCCAAATACCCTTTTGAACTTGTAGGCCGGCCCACCATTTGCCAGATAGAAAAAATCTCACCAGGTCGTATCACTACATTTGTGATGTGTCCAATTGCAATTTCTAGGTTTTTAATTTTGTTGTGTTGAAGAACCATGTCAACGTCTTTCAGTGGCCTTAACAATAAAGAATGATGCTTGATCAAGGAATGTTCAAAATGGACGTTTGTATCAACTTTAGCATATCTATTTCTGTCTTTGAACCATTTCCATTTTCGTTTCAAAATAAAATATTCCTTCCCTAAAATTTGACGAAGCTGACTTCTTTTTTTGGGTTTTTCTACTTGATGGTTGTGGAACATAAAAGAAAAAGAATTACGTATTATTGATAATCTAAACTTAGATGACGATCTAGTATTTGCTCCCAATTCTATCGAGAGGAATTGAATTGTTACTTTTTATAGAAATCCAAATCTTGAAAGTCGTAACTAAAATCAGTCAGTTCAGAAATTGCGCCCATTTTAATTCGGGTATTGTTTTCTGAAAAAGTGATTAACGCATCGGCATTGAAACTACGGTTGAACCATTTCACTGCAAAAGTATCGTCTTTATAGAAGAATATTTCGCCAGCCAATTGAGGGGAGCGTTCCGACTGAAAATACATCTTTCCTTTTTTCTCAGTAATGGTTATGTTTCCGAACCAATTGTCTTTGTATGTGCCCGTGTAATTTTTGACATCTACTTTTACTTTGTTTTTTTGATTCTCTGTAATTTTTGCCCAAACTTCGGTAGTTACTTTATCTGCTTGTGCGATGTTGTCTTTTTCTCTTTGGCTGTACAAAGCAACATAATCTTTGTACTCAATTTTTAAATAAGCATCTTTTATCGTGTTGGTAATGGCATTGAATGCGGCACCCGATTGTTGATTGGTTAGCACTACAATGCCTAAATTTAATTCGGGGATAAGTGTTACTTGGGTAACAATCCCCTCTAATCCGCCGGTATGTGTGACCTGCTTGTATCCTTTTACATCACTTAAAAACCAACCCAAACCATATCCCGAAAAATGGGTATAATAGGGTTCTCTTGTTCTGGCTGGAATAATTGTTTGCAATTGCCACATTTCATTGTGTTGTGCTTCTGAAAATAATTTGAATTGTTTTTCAGGGCCATATTTTCCTTGTTGTAATTGTGTGATCATCCATTTGCTCATGTCGTTCACGCTCGAATAGATTCCGGCCGCCGCGTCAAATGTTTGATTTTTATATCTAGAAATCACTTTTAGTTTTCCGTCTGTTGGCACGTGCGGATCAATAATGTTTGTTGTATCTTTTAATCGTACGAAAGATGCCGCACTATTTTTCATCTCTAATGGCTGCATGATTTTGTTTTCGATAAAATCACACCAAGACAAACCACTTACTTTTTCAATGACTTCACCAGCAACGATATACAATAAATTATCGTAATCGTATTTGGTTCTGAAGGCGGAAACCGGTTTTAAAAATTGGAGGTTCTCAACAATATCTTTTGGTTTAAAATTGCTCCCATCGGGCCAAATCATTAAATCGCCTGCGCCAAGTCCCAATCCGCTTCTATGTGTCACCAAATCACGAATGGTAAATTCATTGGTAACATAGTCGTTGTACATTTTAAATTGAGGTAAGTACTTCACAACTTTGTCATCCCATTTCATTTTTCCTTCATCAACAAGCATGGCAATGGCTGCTGTAGTAAAGGCCTTGCTGTTGGAGGCAACGCCAAAAAGTGTATTGCCATCTACTTTGTTATTTGTAAGAATGGATTTTACACCATACCCTTTACTGTGTATGATTTTTCCGTCTTTTACAACGGCAACGGCAACTCCTGGCACATTAAAAGCTTTGAGTGTGTTTTCTGCGACTTCATCAATTTGTTTTTCGGTAATTTGTGAAAAAGCAGCAAAGGAAGTGAATAGCGTAATGAATAGTACTTTGTTCATGGGTATAGCGTATGAAATGGATTTATTTATAGGAATTTAGAAAAGGTTTGTGCCTTTTGCAAATTCGATTCAATAGAACAAATGTAATAAAACAACTTATGATTCACTACAGCAACAGGGTACTTTCTTGTGAGTCCCATAGCAATAGGTGGTTTTTCAACTTGTATCACTTTCTGCATGAGGGATTGCAGTAAAAAGCCCAGAGCAATCTTGGATTGCGAGGACTTGAAACGAAAAGCCCGACCTTGTTGCTTACGGAAAAAGAGCATTGAAAAATGAGCAGCTGCAACAAGGACATGCCCAAAAAAAAACGCATCCCAATTATGGAATGCGTTTTTGTGCTATGAAACGAGTTTGATTTACTTCACGCTCGCTACAAGATATTCTCTGTTCATACGAGCGATGTTCTCTAATGAAATTCCTTTTGGACATTCGATTTCGCAAGCTCCTGTATTGGTACAGTTACCAAATCCTTCTTCGTCCATTTGGCGCACCATGTTCAATACACGATTCGTTGCTTCTACTTTTCCTTGAGGTAACAAAGCGTACTGAGACACTTTTGCTCCAACAAATAGCATGGCGGATCCATTTTTACAAGTTGCTACGCATGCTCCACAACCAATACAAGCTGCAGCTTCAAATGCTTTGTCAGCATCGTCTTTTGCGACAGGAGTTGCGTTTGCGTCGATGGTGTTTCCTGAAGTGTTAACCGAAACGAATCCTCCTGCTTGTTGGATTCTATCGAAAGCGCTTCTGTCTACCACTAAATCTTTGATTACCGGGAACGCTCTACTTCTCCATGGCTCAACAAAGATAGTGTCTCCATCTTTGAACATACGCATGTGTAATTGACAAGTAGTTACTCCAGAATCGGGTCCGTGAGCACGTCCGTTAATGAATAACGAACACATCCCGCAGATTCCTTCACGACAGTCGTGATCAAATGCGATAGGCTCCGTTCCTTCATTGATTAATTGCTCGTTCAATTGGTCTAACATTTCCAAAAATGAACTCGCTGTAGAAACTTCGTTTAATTTGTAAGTTTCTAATTGTCCTTTTGCTTTAGA
>JAGNYR010000047.1:4922-13384 GCA_017984835.1 Flavobacterium sp.
AGCTGCAATTTTAATAAACTCGTATTTCAATTCTTCTTTATGAAGCTCAGCTTGAGTGATGTCATCACCTTTGTATTCCCAAGCACCCACAAATGAGAAGTTTTCATCATCACGCAATGTTTCTCCTTCTGCATCTTGGTATTCTTCACGGAAGTGACCACCACAAGATTCATTTCGTTGTAAAGCGTCCATGGCCATCAATTGACCTAAATCAATAAAATCAGCCACACGAAGTGCTTTTTCTAATTGTGGATTCAATTCATCGGCACTACCTGGTACATTTACTTCTTTGTAGAATTCAGCTTTCAAAGCGGCAATTTCTTCAATTGCTTGTTTCAAACCAGCTTCGTTTCTACCCATACCTACTTTGTTCCACATGATCAATCCCAAACGTTTGTGGAAATGATCCACCGATTTGGAACCTTTATTGTTTAAGAATTGGTTGATGGTGTCTTTCACTCTGTTTTCTGCTTCTGCAAATTCTGGTAAATCTGTAGAGATTTTACCTGTACGAATATCGTCTGCCAAATAGTTTGAAATAGTATAAGGCAATACAAAATATCCATCTGCTAATCCTTGCATCAAAGCAGAAGCTCCTAGACGATTGGCTCCGTGATCAGAGAAATTTGCTTCTCCAGCAACGAAACAACCTGGAATAGTAGATTGTAAGTTATAATCTACCCATACACCACCCATTGTGTAATGTACCGCAGGGTAAATTTTCATTGGTGTTTCATATGGGTTTTCATCGGTGATTTTTTGGTACATGGTAAACAAGTTACCGTACTTTTCTTTCAACCATTCTTTCCCTAAAGCTGTGATTTCTTCAGCTGTAGGATGATGATTTCCTTTGGCGAAAGCCGCTTGTTTTCCTTTGCTTTGAATCTCAGAAGAGAAGTCCAAATAAACTCCTTCGTTGGTATCGTTAGCTTCAATTCCTTTTCCTTCATCACATACTTCTTTCGCAGCTCTTGAAGCCACATCACGAGGTACTAAGTTTCCAAATGCAGGATATTTTCTTTCCAAGAAATAATCTCTTTCTTCTTCAGATAATTGAGTAGGTTTTAATTTACCTGCACGAATTGCTTCTGCATCTTCTTTTTTCTTAGGAACCCAGATACGTCCAGAGTTTCTTAACGACTCAGACATCAAAGTTAACTTAGCTTGGTTGGTTCCGTGAACAGGAATACAGGTTGGGTGAATTTGAACAAAACAAGGATTTGCAAACAAAGCTCCTTGCTTGTGAACTTTCCATCCAGCTGTTACGTTACTTCCCATTGCGTTTGTTGAAAGGAAATATACGTTTCCATAACCTCCTGAAGCAATAACAACTGCGTGAGCTGAATGTCTTTCAATTTCTCCTGTAACCAAGTTACGAGCGATGATTCCACGTGCTTTGCCATCCACTTTCACTAAATCTAACATTTCGTGACGGCTATACATTTTAACACGTCCTAAACCTGTTTGACGAGATAATGCAGAGTAAGCTCCTAATAACAATTGTTGTCCGGTTTGACCTGCAGCATAAAACGTACGTTGTACTTGTGTTCCTCCAAAAGAACGGTTGTCAAGCATTCCGCCATAATCTCTTGCAAAAGGAACTCCTTGTGCCACACATTGGTCAATAATATTTCCAGATACTTCAGCTAAACGGTGTACGTTTGCTTCACGAGCTCTGTAATCTCCTCCTTTAATGGTATCGTAAAACAAACGGTAAATACTATCCCCGTCGTTTTGATAATTTTTTGCTGCGTTGATTCCTCCTTGTGCTGCAATAGAGTGCGCACGACGAGGTGAATCTTGGAAACAAAATGCTTTTACATTGTAACCCATTTCTGCAAGCGAAGCTGCAGCAGACGAACCTGCTAAACCTGTTCCAACAACAATAATATCAATTTTTGGTCTGTTGTTAGGTGCAACTAATTTTAAATGGTCTTTGTAATCAGTCCATTTCTGTGAAATGTGACCTTCTGGTATTTTAGAATCTAACTTCATAATATCTTCTGATGTTGATTATTTTAAGAAAAAGTGAATGTAAACGGGAATAATAGCAAACAAGAGTGGCACAATAATCGCGAAAGCAGCTCCGAATTTTTTAATCCCAGGAGTGTATTTTGGATTATTCAATCCCAAAGATTGGAAAGCACTTTGGAAACCGTGTAACAAGTGAAATGCTAAAGTAAACATAGCAAGTACATATAAAATAGTAGCTAGTAATCCTGTTTTTGGATGTTTGAAAAAATCAATTGTGATTTTGTGTAAGTCTTTGTACAAATCGGCCACTTTAACATCTACTTGGTTGTAGTAAAGTTCTGTTCTGTTTTTGATGACAAATTGTTTCGGCATTGCTCCTTGTTCCACTTTTTCATCTTCTTTAGCAATTTGCTCAATTGGGAAATATTGTCCGGCTTGAGTTCCTACATAAAAAACTTGTTTGTTTCCTTGAACTTCAATCGTTTTTGTCATTAATGGGATGTTTTTATCAAAGTGCATCACTGCCCAAAAATTGACCATGTGAGTTACAATAAAAACCAAAATGATGGTCCCTAAAACCGCCATGTTCCTAGAAGAAACTGAACTTGAAGATCCATCCGTTTTAGCATAACCTACAGGTCGTGCTTTTTTGTTTTGGATGGTTAACAATATTCCATCTACTGCATGGAATAAGATTGAAATGTACGTTAAGTAAGATAAAATTTTTACGGCAGGGTTACTGGTCATAAACAATGCATACTCATTAAAATGCTTTGCATCGCTAAAAATTAACTGAAGATTACCTGCTAAATGTCCCGAAAGAAACAAGCATAAAAATAAACCTGTAAGAGCCATCCAATATTTTTTTGCAATAGACGACTTTAAAAATGCAGATTTTGCCATAAGATTAAATAATTTGTTTAAAAAAATCAAACAAAAATACACTTATTTGACAATAACTACAACCTTTTCGTTCTAATTTATAATCAATTTAAAGTGAGTTTAACACTTGTTGATTATCAAGGTATTAAAACGCTAAATTTTACTCAAAAAGGATAAACAAGATCAATACGTTTTGGTCACGTTTTCGTCAATAACCAAAATAAAATCGGCCTTTTTTAAATTTTCCTTTTCTAGTTTTGACACATCTGCCTGCTCTATCGTTGCAATGGTTACAATTTTAACAGAAGGCTTGTATTGTTTTAAGTACCAATTAATCCCGTCAAAATTATCCGAATGAAACGTTCCGTTGTAGTGAATAAAAACGGCATTTGACTGAAGATTTTTTACAATAAAATGTGCCATGGTAGCATCTTTAGTTGCTTGCGCTTTGGGCATGTTTTCACTGGTATGTTCCCCCATCATTTTGAGCATGTTTGTATATCCTGGCAAACTTGCATCGTATGGCATTGGCAAGGGCGCTATCCATGATTTTTCTTCTTCTGTAAGTGTCGTCAAAACATCAAACCCTTTTTTGGAAACCATTGACGCATAGCGACGCGGAATATTTGTGGCAACAAATGGCGCGTTTTTTTCTTTGGCAAAATCAACCAAAGGCTTATAATCTGTAGCGTAATTTTTCCAAAGTCGTGCGGTAGAATCCAACTGTTTCTGGTTGATTTCGCCTTTCAAATATTGGTCTACTTGCTTTTGATTGTCTGCCTCAAGCATCTCAGCGCCCAGTACAATGTTCTTTTTTTGCGCAACATCCATGGTTACTTCCAATTCGAGCCAATGCGAAATAGCATTGTTATGGTATTCCCCAAAAAGCACAACCTCTGTTTCAGCAGCTTTTGCAATTAATTTTTTGTAGGTGGTCTTTTTTCCATTTGCATCAAACAATTGATAGGCTTTTTTATCTTGTGATTGAGCAACGAAACTGATCAGTATACTTACGAATAGGGCGTATTTTTTCATGGTTTTATTTTTCATAAAATTAGTCTTTTTTTTGTTTTTTCAAATTTTATAATTGATTTATGATGTTTTGACGTAATTCTTTCTATTTTTGATTCAGCAAATCATTTTGGATTCAACTGCAGAAAAAAAGTAGATTCAAAATCATTCACTACCAAAATAATAATTTGTAGCCTTATGAAATACCACCAAATCGATCGTAATTTATTTATCAAAAACAGAGCAAAATTTACCGCTCAAATGAAGCCAAATAGTGTGGCTGTTTTTAATTCAAATGACATTTATCCTGTTTCTGCAGACAGCACTTTGCCTTTTGCACAACATCGAGACATCTTTTATTTAAGTGGAATTGATCAAGAAGAAAGCATCTTATTGGTATTTCCTGATGCGCCCTACCCACATCTAAAAGAGATTTTGTTTTTAAAAGAAACCAACGAACACATCGCTGTTTGGGAAGGCGAAAAGCTAACAAAAGAGCGCGCCTTTGAAGTATCTGGAATCAAATCTGTGATTTGGCTGCAAGATTTCCACAAAACGTTGAAAGAAATTATGGCTTATGCCGACAAAATGTATATCAATACAAACGAACACTACAGAGCCGTTATTGAAACGGAGACTCGGGAAGCTCGTTTTGTAAAATGGTGGAAAGAAACCTATCCTGGACATAAAGTTGAAAAATCAAATCCGATTCTGCAACGTTTGCGTTCGGTAAAAGAAGGTGAAGAAATTGATTTGATTCAGAAAGCCTGTGACATCACTGAAAAAGGTTTTAGAAGAATCTTACAATTTGTGAAACCAAATGTAATGGAATATGAAATTGAAGCCGAATTTGCGCACGAATTTATAAGAAATAGATCCAAAGGGTTTGCCTACACGCCCATTATTGCCTCTGGAAACAATGCCAATGTGTTGCATTATATAGAAAACAATCAACAATGCCATGCAGGCGACTTAATCCTTTTGGATGTAGCTGCCGAATATGCAAACTACTCGAGTGATATGACACGTATGGTGCCGGTTTCTGGACGATTCACAGACCGACAAAAAGCGGTGTACAATGCGGTTTTACATGTAAAAAATGAAGCTACCAAAATGTTAACTCCAGGTACTTTATGGAAACAATACCATGTAGAAGTTGGAAAAGTGATGACCTCAGAACTGTTAACATTAGGTTTGATAGACAAAGCAGATGTACAGAATGAAAACCCAGACTGGCCTGCGTACAAAAAATATTTTATGCATGGAACTTCCCACCACATGGGACTTGACACACATGATTACGGATTGCTTCACGAGCCAATGCAAGCCAATATGGTCTTTACTGTTGAACCAGGAATTTACATCCCGGCAGAAGGGTTTGGTATCCGATTGGAAGATAATGTCGTGATCCAAGATAAAGGTGCACCATTCAATTTGATGCGCAATATTCCAATTGAAGTTGAGGAAATTGAATCAATAATGAACGCATAATAAAAGAAAAAACAGCAAAGAAGGCTTGCAGTAATGTGAGCCTTTTTTTATGACTCCCTAATTTGACGTTTCGGAAAGTAGTACTAGAACTTGACTCCCTTCTTTTTAAACCTTACCTTTGTTTTTCTTTAAACAAGCATGAGTACAACGATTTTTTTTAAAAACACCCAAGTTAACTTCACCGATCAAGGCAAAGGAACTGCCGTTGTTTTATTGCACGGTTTTTTAGAAAATCAGAAAATGTGGAATGCTTTTATTCCAGAGTGGAGTAAAAAATTTCGCATCATTACGATTGATTTATTAGGTCATGGTAAAACTGGCTGCATGGGATATGTGCACACAATGGAAGATAATGCCGATGTGGTACATGAAGTGTTGAGCAAACTTCGCATTCGAAAAGCAATTTTTGTAGGCCATTCGATGGGTGGTTATGTTGCATTGGCTTTTGCTGAATTATACCCCAATTGCGTGAAAGGATGGGTCTTATTGAATTCAACTTCCAAAGCTGATAGCGAAGAACGAAAAATGAACCGAGATCGAGCCATCAAAGCAGTGAAACAATCGTTTCAGAATTTTATTTCGTTATCTATCTCTAATTTATTCAGCGAAGAAAACAGAACCCGTCTTTCAAAAGTGGTAGATGAAGTAAAAAAAGAAGCTCTTAAAACACCTCTTCAAGGGATTGTCGCTTCGTTGGAAGGAATGAAAATACGCGAAGACCGACAGCGATTATTACATACTACGACCTATCCAAAATTAATTGTGTTAGGAGAAAAAGATCCCGTATTAAATTACGAAGAAACCAAAGAACAAATAAATCAAACCGAAGTGCAATTGCTGCATTTTCCAGATGGACATATGTCACATCTAGAAAATCAAGAGGAAATTCAACTGGAATTATTGCGCTTTTTTAAATCGATTACTTCTTGATTTCTTTTTCTTCAAAAGGAATCTCTTGGTCATATATTTCATTCAGAAGCAAAACAATCTGCGCTACATAATCTTGCAAAATAGTAGGATCTATGGTTTCGTTGACTTCTTTTCCGTTTTTAAATGAGAAAGGCAAAAATCCTTCTTTCAAATTTTTAAAAGAGAGTATCCCAGCTTCAATAGGTAGTCCTTTTGCTTCTTTTTCAAACATATAAGCATAGGCTAAAACCTGAATGATTTTATCGTTTTTAATGTCGTCTATCAATCCGTCCCAAGAACTTAACACCACATTTTTCTTTTCAACTTTTCCTGTTTTATAATCAATGATTCGGATTTTGCCATTTCGAATTTCGATTCGGTCTACATTCCCTTTTATCAATACTGGGAAAGGCAAACTAGGGTGTTCCAATAGGCGTTCAAAAGTTTTTTCTAAAGCAATTATTTTGATGGATTCATTGTTTTGCAATGCCTCTAATTCCATTTTTAAAAAATTAGTCACATTTCTTTTGGCGACTTCAAAGGCTAATAAATTACGCCCTTTTTTTATTTCACCTTCTTTGTACACTTCTTTAAATTGATTGGTAACCTCCTGATCAATTTTAGAAAAACAACTGTTGACATCTTCAACCGTAAGGAATTTATTTAAAAAGGGTTTGTACAACTCTTCCAAAGCTGCATGAATGATGGTCCCCAGGGTATTGACTGCAATGTCTTCTTCGACTTCATCAATTTCTTTTACTTTCAATATCCTTTGAAAATAAAACTGCATCGGATTTCTGATATAGGCCGTCAAAGAGGAAGGCGAAAATCCAGCAGTTGCAATTTCTTGCAATCGATTCATTACAAAATCTGATTTGGCCACAGCCATTTTTTCGTAAGCTACTGTCGGGATGTTGGGATTGAAATGAGAAAATGTTAGGTGATGGTTTGGTTGTTTTTCAACTTCTAATTGTGTGATGAATCGGCTTTTTTCTCCTGCATCAAAACTATCACTTTGCGTATTGTAAATGAGATAAACCTGTTGGGCACGTTGCAATAAATGATAAAAATGGTACGTGTAAATGGCATCTTTTTCTTTAAAAGTAGGCAGCCCTAATTCGCGTTTTACATCATACGGAATGAAAGAATTTGTTGATTTACCCGCAGGAAATTTTCCTTCATTTACGGATGAAATAATCACCGTTTCAAAATCCAATACCCTACTTTCCAAAACACCCATGATCTGCAAGCCATTCAAGGGTTCTCCCTCAAAGGAAACCTCAGCTACATCAATGATCTGTTTGTAAATAGCATACAATGCATCGATAGAATCTACGCCCGTGTTATTTGAAAAATAAGTGATCAACTTGTTTATTACCTTATAAATAGAATAGACAAACGCATTGGCGACTTTTTCTTCTTCATTTTTTTTATCTAAATTGAACTTAATCTGTAATAACAATTCAGAGATGAAAGCCAAAATATCTAAGACATTCGTATCCCATTTCTGAAACAATAAGTCAAACAATGCGTTTGGATGTGGTTGTAATTCAACCAGTTTTTTGTGGGTAATGAACGTGAAATTATTCTTATTGATGGTTTGAACCAATTTTGCCGTGTTAGAATAAGGTTCAATCAAAGGATGGGTCAAAACGTCTAATACGTCTTTGTAATAAAACACATAATTTTTGGCATTCCTGTGCAACGCATTGGTATGGGTTTTAAAAAGCTTGGAAATTAATATTTGCGCTGGGTTGTTTTTACTCGAATAACCCATCGTGATATTTAAGGCATCGACCGAATTGGGTAATGAATACAATACAGGCAGTAATAAATTCTCGTCTCCAAGCACAACGGCAACGTTTTTTAATCCTTCGCTTGGATGGGTATCCGTTTGCTGCTGAATCAAATCACCTATAATTTTTGCTTGGCCAATGGATTTTGAAGTTCCAATTACTTGGATGTTCTTTTGTTGTGCAAAATCGGTTGCAATCCATTCAAAAGGATTGGTTTTATAATAGGGCCATGTGGTTTTAAAACGTCGCACAAAAAGCCCCGCATCATGTTGCGGATCGTTCAAAAAAACTTCGTCGATGTCCCAATATATGTTGGCGATATTCAATGCCAATAAATGTTGAACTATTTTTTCTTCGGCATGATTCAAAGCATTAAATCCGCCGAAAATATAGGTTTTT
>JAGNYR010000048.1 GCA_017984835.1 Flavobacterium sp.
CTTTGCTCTATCAATTTTGATGGAGAAAAAAAAAAGCTAATTTCATAATTCCACCCACTTTTTTCCGTAAATCCGATTATTCAATTGCCGAAGTGGTAAAAACCGAAGTGGCTCCAACACAGATAACGCCTGCTGTTTCTAAAGAAATTGAAATCAATACAACCGAGACCTCTGTAGAAACTCAACCAACAAGTTCTCCCGCTGAAATTGAAAACACACAAGTTGAAGAACCTACTACAACCCATCACCAATCTCAAAAAGTATCGACCCTTTCTTTGGCAAGTATCAAAGCAAAAAGAGACTTAGCGAATGCTCAAAAAGACATTGTAAAAGTTGAAGTTCACAATCCGACAGAGCCGTTTACAGAAACAGAAATGCTCGAATTTTGGTACAAATACGCACAACGACTGAACGACAAGGGTCACATGATCATGGAATCGTTACTTCGCATTGGCGACCCAAAACTAGATGGCTTTACCATTGTTTATGAATTACCCAATGAAGGTTCAAAAATTGATTTTGAAAGAGAAAAACCTGAATTATTAGGATACCTTAGAGGTCATTTGCATAACCATGACATTCAAATTGAAGTGAAGGTAAACGAAACCATCAAAAGCAAGATTGCATTTACCCCACAAGACAAGTACAACCGATTGAACGAAATCAATCCGAATCTTGAATTATTGAAAAAAATGTTTGATTTAGAACTGTAAGTCTATTTTTTCAAGAAACGCACCAAACCATTCATATACGTTTGCTGGTCATCGTACATACACATATGACTTCCTTTATCGCAATATAAATACGAACCGTTTTTACATTGAGATGCCATCCATTTCATGTACTCTGGATTCATGGTATCATATTTTGCGCCAATTACCAGAGTTGGAATCGTGATCGATGGCAACTGTTTTGAAACATCCCAATGTGTCAATTTTCCAGACAGACCCAGCTCACTAGGACCTTGCATAGTAATATAGAGCGAAGAATTCGATGTTTTCATACAACGAGTTACAGGCTCTGGCCATTTGTTGATTGGCATTCTTAAAATATGTTCGTTGTAAAAATTACCCATCAACAACTCCATATAGCGTGGATTTGTATAATCCTTTTTACTTTCAATTTGTTTAATCTCTTTTAATACCGTTGGATTCAATTGTTTTTCCAAAATCTTAGAATAGTTTACATATTCTGGACAGCTTGCCATCATGTTGGAAATAATCAATCCTTTCATGTTGTTTTGGTATTTTAAAGCATATTGCATTCCAAGAATTCCTCCCCATGAATGCCCCAAAACATAAAAATTATCTTTATCCAGATGCAAGGCTTTACGCACTTGCTCTACTTCTTCTACATAACGCGGTAAATCCCACATAGTCGTATCATTCGGATTGTCAGAAAAACCGGTACCTAATTGGTCATAATAAATAAACTCAATTCCTTCTTTAGGTAAAAAACTCTCCATGCATTCCATGTACTCATGAGAAAGTCCTGGACCACCTGTTAACAATAATAATTTAATTTTAGGGTTGTTACCGATGCGTTTTGTCCATACATTAAACGTTCCTTTTGGAGTGGTAATTGGAATGATTTTTACACCGCCCACTTGGACATCTGTAGCTTCAGAATTAAAATATGTAGCCAAGGTATCCTGTTGTTTACAAGCAACAAGTGAGATAAGTAGTAGGGCAATAACTATTTTTTTCATGAGATTATTTTTTATATAAATAATTAATATTCAAGCAAATATACTATATTTTATCAAAATACATGGCCTTAATGATACCATCCGAAAGACCAATTTTGGGAACAAAAATATTTCGAGCACCCGACCATTTCATAGCTTTCAAATAAATACTTAAAGCCGGAATGATTACATCGGCACGATCGGTATTCAACCCTAGTTCTGCAATTCTTTGTTCATAGGTCAATGAATTGAGGTATTCAAATTGCGAATGCAAATACATGTAGGATAATGGTTTGTCTTGTCGCTTCTCAGATAATTTGAATAATTTATTGATGTTACCACCCGAACCTATCAACGTGATGTCATCAAATTCACTTGTATTCGTAGTAATCCATTTTTCAATTTCTTGCCAAACGACCTCGTTCACCATATTATTCAACAAACGAACTGTTCCATTTTTAAACGATTTAGAACTGACCATTTTACCATTTGAGAACACCGAAAATTCCGTACTACCTCCACCAACATCAACATACAAATAGTTTTTGTCTTTTGATAAGTACCCATGAAGATCCGAAGAGGCAATGATCGCTGCTTCCACTTTTCCGTCAATGATATCAATCGAGATATCCGCTTTTTCGTTAATTATGTCCACAACCTCTTTGCCATTGTAGGCTTCTCGCATGGCAGAAGTTGCACAGGCTTTGTACTTTTCAACTTTATACACTTTCATCAATAACTTGAACGCTTTCATTGCATCGGTCATTCGGTCGATGTTTTCTTCCGAAATTTCCCCAACCGTAAAAGCATCTTGACCCAAACGAATCGGCACACGAATCAATGCCGATTTATTAAATTGTGTTTCTTTACCGTCTTGTTCAACAATATTACTTATGAGCAAACGCATGGCATTAGAACCAATATCAATTGCAGCATATTTTTTTATGGTAATCATGTTTGTGATTGAATTTATGTGTATTAACTATTTTTTATTGACCCTAAACTTAAATTGAATAACTAACTAACTGTTTGTACGTTTTCTACTTCAATTTGATTCCTGTAATAATTATAGGTTTCGAGTTGGGCTCTAAAAACAGGTTCGTTTTCTTTTCTAACTTTGTATTTGTTATCCAATTTTTCTGAATGATATCGAGCTTTCACATTCCCTTTCCAACCACATTCAAAATTATCAATGAGATGTTGTTTGATGTCTTCATCATAAATTGGGCAACTTACTTCAACTCGAGCATCTAAATTTCGGGTTAAGAAATCGGCAGACGAAATGTATACATCTGGGTTGTTATCATTCCCAAAAATAAAAATACGCGAATGCTCTAGAAAATTATCCACAATACTGATCGCTTCAATATTTTCCGACATTCCTTTTACCCCAGGAATTAATGAGCAAATCCCTCTAACCTGCAATTGAATCTTAACCCCTGCATTACTTGCATCATAGAGCTTATCAATCATTGAAAAATCGGCCAAACTATTCATTTTAAGCTTCATGTAGGCCGGACGACCCGCATGGGCGTTATGGATTTCTCGGTCGATCAGTTTATAAAAACGGGAACGCGAATAATGCGGAGAAACAATCAAATGTTTGTAGCGATGCAATCGATAATTCACATCAAAAAACTCAAATATTTTTGAAATATCTTTTAAAATAGGCTGATTGGATGTCAGTAAAGTTACATCCGTATAAATTTTTGCCGTCGATTCATTGAAATTTCCAGTAGATACAAATCCGTATCGTTTCAATCGCCCATTTTCAATTCGGTCGATGACACAAATTTTACTGTGCACTTTCAATCCTTTGATACCAAAAATAAGATGAATTCCTTCGGTTTGCATTTGTTCTGCATAGGAAATATTACTTGCTTCGTCAAAACGCGCTTGAAGCTCGATTTGAACCACTACTTTTTTTCCGTTTTTGGCTGCGTTAATCAATGAACTAATGATTTGCGAATTTTTGGCCAATCGATACAGTGTGATTTTGATGGACGTCACTTTTGGATCCAAGGCTGCTTCTCTTAAAAACTTGATCAAATAGGCAAAGGATTGGTACGGCGCAGAAATAAGATAGTCTTTCTTGGCGATACTTGCTAGAATACTTCCCTCCAATGACAAGCCTGGAACTGGCAAAGGCGTTTTTTGATGGTATAATAAATCGAATCGCCCTAAATTCGGGAAATTCATATAATCACGTCTGTTGTGGTATTTACCCCCCGGAATGATTCCGTCTGAGGAGTCAATCCCCATGTGTTCTAATATGAATTTCAGCGTGTCTTTTCCAATATTTTGATCGTAAACAAAACGAACCGGCTCACCAATGCGCCTGTCTTTTACAGAAGTGGCAATTTTTTCCAACATACTTTTACTCAAATCCGAATCGATATCCAACTGGGCATCGCGCGTAATCTTGATCATGTGCGCCGAAATACTTTCGTAATCAAAAATATTAAAGATGTTTTCCAAGTTAAATCGGATGACATCATCCAAAAAGATCACATATTGTTTATCCCCTTGCGAAGGCAAAACAACGAATCGATTCAGGGTGTTCGGAATTTCAATTACCGCATATCTGATTTCTTTTTTAGGTTTTACCAAACCTAATATTTTCGATTTCTCTTCAGAGTGCATGACCATTTTAATGGCCAAATAACCCGAAGTATCTTTCAGTAATGGAAATTCAGATAAATCATTTAGGATAATGGTTACCAGAGCCGGACTTACATATTGAATAAAATAATCATGTACAAATTGCTGGTGATCGGCAGAAAGCTCATTTTCATCCACCATAAATATATTTTCAGTCTTCAGTTTGTCCTCAATAATCTTCAAGATTTTCAAACTCTCATCTTGCTGGTGGATCACAATTTCTGTTATTTCTTTGATCAGCTTGTGAGAGGGCGTACCTCCTAGAATTTTCTCGCCCGAAACACCGGAAAGACTCAACCTTCGGATGGCTGCAAAACGCACCCTAAAAAATTCATCCAGGTTGTTTGAGAAAATTCCTAAAAAACGCAATCGGTCCAACAATGGAACGGTATTATCTGCAGCTTCTTGAAGCACGCGCGCATTAAAAGCCAACCAGCTTTTTTCTCTATCTATGTACCTATATTTATTATCTGTTGTCATACCTTATACCTGTTTTGGAAAAACCACGGCTGTTGTTTTGCCTTTTTTGATGGATTTCCAGTCATTACTTTCAAAAACAATCTCAACAAATCCAGCTGTTGGGACGTTCAGAATATTTACATCCCCAAATTTATTAACAAATTCTGTAATGGCATCATTATGTCCAAAAAGAATTACGTTTTTTTGATCATTTGCACAAGATTTAACAATTTCTTCAAGTTGAAGACCATCAAAAGTATATAATGCAGGAACAACGGTACAAATTGAAAAAGGAATCCCCCATGCTGACAAAAACAGTTTTGCAGTTTCAAAAGCTCGAACGGCTGGACTCGAAAATACCGCATAACTTTCAGGAAGATACGTTTTTGTATGGGTGGCTACTTTAAGGGCACGCAAAACACCTTTTGCCTGCAAAGGTCGCTCGATATCTTTACAAGGCAATTCCCAACTGGATTTTGCATGTCGGATTAGTATTAATTTTCTCATGCGATAAAAATAGATTCCTATTAAACATAAACTTAACCTGAAATCGATTGTTTCTTTTATTATTTAATTACCTTTGCTATAGCTATAAAGCTTGTATTAACAAAGTAATTCAAATTAATAATGCTTTCAATTTCTGCTCATAAATATACCATTTATTTTAACGAAAATGGATATATTCAATTGAATGACTTACTCTCAAAAAACAAGTACTCAAGTATTTTTATCTTGACAGATGAAAATACCAATGAAAATTGTTTACCCAAACTATTATCCAATTTAGCTACCGAACTTCCAATTGAAATCATCGAAATTGAGTCGGGCGAAAGCAATAAAAACATACAAACTTGTGCCGAGATTTGGTCTATTTTATCCGATTTAGGTGCCGATCGAAAAAGTGTATTCATCAATTTAGGTGGCGGAGTTATTACAGACTTGGGAGCTTTCGTAGCCTCTACATTCAAGAGAGGAATTGATTTTATCAATATTCCAACCACACTCTTAGGAATGGTGGATGCCAGTATCGGAGGTAAAAATGGTGTTGATTTGGGTGTTCTTAAAAATCAAATCGGTACTTTTAACGAACCTGTTTTATTATTGATTGATACCGATTATTTGCAGACACTTTCCAACAGAGAAATGATTTCGGGTCTAGCCGAAATGCTCAAACACGGATTAATTTATGACAAAGACTATTGGCAAAAGTTTCATGATATATCTGCTCTTAATTTTGGAGCGTTTGATGCGTTAATTCACCGATCCATAGAGATAAAAAATGAAATTGTTTCCCAAGATCCGACTGAAAAAAACATGCGAAAAGCATTGAATTTTGGACACACGTTGGGACATGGAATTGAGAGTTGTTTTTTAAATACCGAAAAGCCACTTTTGCACGGTGAAGCCATAGCAATTGGGATGGTGCTGGAAGCCTTTATTTCGAAAGAAAAAGGTTTGCTAACCGAGGTAGAATATTTAGAAATAAAGAATGCATTCCAGCGTATTTACAACAAAACAACGATTGACACCGCAAGTCAAAACAGCATAATGGAATTGCTTATTCACGATAAGAAAAATGAATTTGGAACGATTCAGTTTGCTCTTCTTGACGGAATTGGGAATTACAAAATCAACCAAATTGCTGATAATGAATTAATTAAACTGAGTTTTATCGATTACAATTCGTGATTTTTTTTATAACAAATTTTGTTTTTCAGTAATTTAATTTTTTTAAATTTGTCGCAATGATAAAAAACAGCACAAACACATTCTCTTCCGATCTATTTCTGTCAGAAAGAAATAGCTTTGTCTCATTGTTTGATAAATTATTCATCCAATTTGAATGTTTTTCAAAAATCATTTTTCAAAAAATAACCCTTGGCACAATTAATTTACCAATTATATATGCCAACATCAGAGTTTGAATACTTGTTTAATTTATTTTCTCCTTTTCTTAAATTAACAAGCAAATCATCAAACAAATGAACACTAAATATTTCGACTTAATAAATCAAACGTATTATTTCCCTCAAGAAGAATTTACTTTAAACAAAGAAAATGCTTTGCAATTTCATAACATCGATTTAATGAAATTGGTAGAAGAATACGGAACTCCTTTGAAGTTCACTTATTTACCTCAAATTTCTAGCAACATCAAACGAGCTAAAAACTGGTTTAGAAATGCGATGGAAAAAAACAAATACGAAGGTAAATATTACTATTGTTATTGCACAAAAAGCTCCCATTTTGAGTACATCATGAATGAAGCTTTTAAAAACAACATTCATATTGAAACCTCTTCTGCATTTGACATCAACATTGTTGAGAATTTATTAGAAAACGGGAAGATCAATAAGAATACACATATTATTTGTAACGGTTTCAAAAGAGATCTATACATTACAAATATTGCACGATTAATTAATAACGGTCATAAAAACACCATTCCGATCATTGATAACTATGAAGAATTGGATTTACTTCAATCAGAAATCAAAGGAAAATTTAAAATCGGGATTCGAATTGCTGCAGAAGAAGAACCTAAATTTGAGTTTTACACTTCTCGATTAGGAATTGGATACAAAAACATTGTTCAGTTTTACAAAAAACAAATCCAAGAAAACAATAAGTTGGAGCTCAAAATGCTTCACTTTTTCATCAATACAGGAATCAATGATACCGCGTATTACTGGAATGAATTGGTAAAATGTATCAAAGTATACATTGCTCTTAAAAAAGAATGCCCAACACTTGACGGCTTGAACATTGGTGGAGGATTTCCTATCAAGAACTCATTGGCATTTGAATACGATTACCAATACATGATTGATGAAATCATCAACCAAATCAAAATTGCATGTGATGAGGCAGATGTTGAAGTTCCGAATATCTTTACAGAATTTGGATCGTTTACCGTTGGAGAAAGCGGAGGTGCCATATATCAAGTCTTGTATCAAAAACAACAAAACGACAGAGAAAAATGGAACATGATCGATTCATCTTTCATTACGACCTTACCAGATACGTGGGCTATTAACAAACGTTTCATCATGTTGGCCATCAACCGTTGGAATGACACCTATGAAAGAGTCTTACTGGGTGGTTTAACATGTGACAGTGACGATTATTACAATTCGGAGCAAAACATGAACGCAATCTATTTGCCTAAATATTCAAAAGAAAAACCACTTTATATTGGATTTTTTAACACCGGTGCCTACCAAGAAACAATTGGTGGATTTGGTGGATTACACCACTGTTTAATTCCAGAACCAAAGCACATTTTGATTGATCGAGATGAAAATGGAATCATTGCTACAGAAGTCTTTTCTGAGCAACAAACAGCTGATGATGTCCTTAAAATACTGGGATACACCAAAAAATAAAAAAAATTAAAAAACAGTTTGTTGGTTAAGAAAAAAGGTTTTCCTTTGGACAACAAATTAAAACTATCAATCCTATATAAGATGAGTAACGGGCCAATTAGACAATTTATTGAAAATCACTATCTTCACTTCAATTCGGCGGCATTAGTCGATGCAGCAAAAGGGTACGAAGAGCATTTATTAGACAACGGAAAGATGATGATTACTCTTGCCGGTGCTATGAGTACGGCAGAATTAGGTAAATCATTAGCAGAAATGATTCGCCAAGATAAAGTGCACATTATTTCTTGTACAGGTGCCAATCTTGAAGAAGACATCATGAACTTAGTGGCGCACAATTCATACAAAAGAGTCCCTAACTACAGAGATTTGAGTCCGCAAGAGGAATGGGATTTACTAGAAAATCATTACAACAGAGTTACCGATACTTGTATTCCAGAAGAAGAAGCATTCAGAAGGCTACAGTCTCATTTATTTGATATTTGGAACAACGCTGATTCAAAAGGAGAGCGTTATTTTCCGCATGAATTCATGTATCAAATGTTGAACTCAGGTGTATTGAAACAATATTACGAAATCGACCCTAAAGATTCATGGATGATTGCAGCTGCAGAAAAAAACTTACCTATTGTCGTTCCAGGATGGGAAGACAGTACAATGGGTAACATTTTTGCTTCTTATTGCATCAAAGGACAATTCAAACCAACCACTACAAAAAGTGGAATTGAATACATGATGTGGTTAGCTGATTGGTACACAAAAAATTGTGAAGGAAAAGGAATTGGTTTTTTCCAAATTGGTGGGGGTATCGCAGGAGATTTCCCAATCTGTGTAGTACCTATGTTGTACCAAGATATGGAAATGCATGATGTACCATTTTGGAGTTATTTCTGTCAAATTTCAGATTCGACAACTAGTTATGGATCCTATTCTGGAGCCGTTCCAAATGAGAAAATAACGTGGGGAAAATTGGATATTCATACTCCAAAATTCATCATTGAATCGGATGCAACAATCGTAGCTCCGCTAATATTTGCTTACTTGTTAGATTTATAATAGAATACCTTTATGAAAAGAATTATTGTTGATTATGCTAAATTAACTGGGGATATTTTAAACTTATTGGTTGAAAAATTTCCTGACGGGTATGATGACACCGATATCATACGTTTTAAAAATGCTAAAGACGAATTAGTTGAAGCCGTAGAAGTGAGAACTGAAGATACCATTTACTTGGTAAAAGTGAGCACTAAATTAGCTAACAGAATGGAAAAATATGACGAAGATGTTGATTTAGATGCAGTGATTGAACCGATTACACCCGTAAAAGGATTGGATCTAGAGGAAGAAGACGATGACGACGACGACGACGATTTATTAAAAGACAAAGATGTCGAAGATTCAGAAGACGAAGAGGAACCCTCTGATGATTTTGATGACGAAGAAGAATAAAAAAAGGGAACTCAATTGAGTTCCCTTTTTGATTATTAATATCTTTCTAAAAAGACCTTTTGATGGTGGTTTTGATGGCCAATAATAATAAAACCTAAAGCACGAACCGAAATAGGAGAATCTGATGCAGTTCCCATTCGAGTCAATTCTTCATCGTTAAAAGATTTAAACAACAACATTGTAGCTTGCCTTACGGAAGTTAACTCTGTCAACAAATGCATCAATGATTTTTTATTTCCTTTTGCTTCTGTTGCATACAGATCCTCATCAAAATTTGGAAAATTAGTTTTGTCATTTCTTGCAATACATAAAG
The DNA here is from genome assembly GCA_017984835.1 of Flavobacterium sp. Lineage (GTDB taxonomy): Bacteria > Bacteroidota > Bacteroidia > Flavobacteriales > Flavobacteriaceae > Flavobacterium. The sequence goes on from JAGNYR010000048.1 coordinate 9,959, forward strand.
CTCGGTACGATAATATTCGTTCGCAATCTATAATGTGCTGGATGATATCTTTGATCGTCCATTTTCCAGGGGCATAGGCATAATCATGCTTATCCATTGAAATATCTTGAACAAATCGGATGAAGCGATGCAACGAAATTTCAAATTCTTCTATCAGGTTTTCATTTGACAAAGTCGAAATATATTGTGCGTACCAAACATTGTATTCTCCAACTTCTAATTGATTTGCTTTCATAATCAGGTTTTTGGTTTAATGGGTTAAGCAGAATTTCTGCTGGCATTCGTATTTCCAAACAAAGAACGTGTAACCAGTTTTTCATAAGCTTCCATAAGTTTGTCGTCATGAATACTGCCTTTTTTCATTTCGTTGATTTTGGACAGCGCATATTGTTGGATGGTTAACAAAGGTAACACAATATTCTCACGCATCACAATTGAAGCCCGACCATCTGGATAATTTTCCATTAATTCTGAATGGTTTGCAATCTTTAACAACAATCTTTTTGTTTCTAAAAATTCCTCATGAATTATCTGCCAAAATTCGCCAAACTCTTCGTCATTTTTCATATACGATGTTAGAGGAAAAAACGACTTTGCCAATGCCATCATACTGTTTTCTAATAAAGTTCTAAAAAACAAGGAATTGTCAAACAAATTTTGAACCTTTTCCCATTGATTGGTTTGTTCAAAATGCTTTAAGGCACTTCCAACTCCAAAAAAACCAGGCACATTCTGCTTCATCTGACTCCAAGAACCCACAAACGGAATCGCTCTCAAATCGGCAAAATCCAAGGCAGTTGATTCACTTCTTTTTGAAGGTCGGCTGCCAATATTGGTTTTCGAATAATAATTTAATGTACTCATTCGTTCCAAATACGGAATGAATTTAGGATGCATTTTGAAAGCAACGTATTTGGCGTAACTAATCGATGCTAGTTCATCCATAATCTGTTTATCGTTGGAAGTCAAATCATTCGTTTCATTACTCAAAAAATGATTGGCTACCCCAGCACTCAGTAAGTTTTCTAAATTATACCTGCAGGAGTCCAACGTTCCAAAATTGGAACTTATCGTCTGACCTTGCACCGTTAATTGAATTTCTTGATTTTCAATTTTTGACCCTAAGGAAGCATAAAATTTATGTGTTTTCCCTCCACCTCTGGCTGGGGGTCCTCCCCTTCCATCAAAGAAAATCACTTTTACTCCGTACTTTCTAGAAATAGCTGTAATTGCTTCTTTGGCCTTAAAAATTCCCCAGTTAGCGGTTAAATAACCTCCATCCTTGGTCCCGTCCGAAAATCCCAACATTACCGTTTGTTTATTGCCTCTGTTATTTAAGTGATGTGCATAATTTGGATTAGAATACAATTCTTCCATAATAATGTTTGCCTGATCTAAATCATCTACCGATTCAAACAAAGGGACTATGTCGACAGACGGATTGGTCCAATCACATAATTGAAACATTGCAAGTGTTTCTAATACATTGAGTGTGCTTTCATTGTTACTAATGATGTACCTATTGGATCCAAGTTCTCCATTATTTTCTTGGATTTTCTTCATGGCGTAAATCGATTCAATGGTTTGTCTTGTGATTTCGTCGTCAAATAATTCAGAAGAAATCTCACCTTTTAAAGAAGCAATTTTATGGATTTTTTCTTCATTCGAAAGTTGGAAATAATGCAGTAATTGAGCATCTGATTGTCCTAAATAAGAAAATATATTCTGTATGACCTTGTTGTGTATTTTACTGTTTTGTCGAATATCTAACGAAGCAAAATGAAATCCAAACAGGGTAATTTTATTAATCAACTCGTTTATTTCATCCAAATACAAGGATTGATGCTTTTCAATACACAGTTGTTTGATTAATTGCAGTTTGTCTTTTAATTCTGGTAAAGTGATGTAAATACTTCCTTTTGAATAAAAAACAGAACGATACAATTTGTTTTCAATATCGGCTACGATTTCATCTACTACCGAAAAAGTCAACTTTCTTTTCAATTTTCGAATGTCTTGATAATAACATTTTAAAATCGAATTTCGGAGTTTATCTGCAACTTGAAGAGTGATTTCTGTTGTCACAAAAGGATTTCCATCTCTATCACCTCCTGGCCAAAAACCTAAATTGATGATCGAATGATCAATCGATTTTTCTTTAAATATATTTTTTTGAATATAATGAACCAACTCACCAGAGGTTTGATAAAATACATTCTCTAAGTACCAAATCAAACTAATGGCTTCGTCATAAGGGGTTGGTTTTTCTTTCTTGATGAAAGGGGTTTTTCCTAATTGAGCCAATAACTTTTTGATCAACAACAAATCATTCATTCGAATGGCTTCGGTCAAATCGGTGATGATTCCTAATACAGCACCCGGATAAAATTGGGTTGGGTGTGCCGTTAATACCGTTCTGATTTTAAAATGATCGATGAAATCAATGAGCTCTTCTTTTTTATTTTTTGTCAAAAAATTATTTTTAATCTGTCGGATGGATCCACTTCCTTCCAAATTATTAATGATTGGAAAAGCTGCATCTTCGATGGCATCAAACAACACAACCTGACGTTCCACATATTGAATAAAACGGAACATTAATTCAATCTTCTTCTCTTCTGACTGGGAATCTAAATATTTATCAGAAAATGAATCAATGATTTCAATGGGAGTTTTACCTTGCTTAAATCCAGTATCACATAACTCACTGAAAATGGGCAACAATACACCTGTATTATCAATAGCATCAAAAGGTAAAGTCATGAAAATACTGTTGTAAATTTGGTATTTCGACAATACATTCTGTTGAAATCGTTCGAGTTTGGGTTGTGTGTACATGAAAAAAAATTAATTAATTTAAAAAAAAACCTCAAGCACAGAATACTTGAGGTTTGAAAATATATTTTTTAAAGATATTAAATATCTTTAAAAATAGTATGCATTAATCTTTTCTTGTCATTAATGCTTTCCTCAAGTGAAATCATTGTTTCTGTTCTGTAAACACCTTCAATGTCATCAATCATAAAAATAACATCTTTAGCATGTTTGGTGTCTTTTGCTCTAATTTTACAGAAAATATTGAATTTACCCGTAGTGACATGCGCAACTGTTACAAAAGGAATTTCATTAATACGTTCTAATACAAATTTTGTTTGTGATGTATTATTTAAGAACACTCCAACATAAGCAATGAAAGAATATCCTAATTTTTCATAAT
>JAGNYR010000013.1:0-14240 GCA_017984835.1 Flavobacterium sp.
GCAAGGATACCCGCTCTGTCGGGGCTAAATAATAATCTTTAGGAATACCTATCAACTTTTGGGATTTCTAATTTTCAATAATAAAAGAACAAATGACTGCAACCATAGTAACCATTGGCGACGAAATGTTAATTGGGCAAATTGTCGATACCAATTCGGGTTTTATTGCCAAAGCTTTAGATAAAATCGGAATTCAAACCCTAGAAATGCTTTCAATTTCTGACGACAAGCAACACATTTTAGATACGTTTGCCTCCTTGCAAAACAAAACGGATTTAGTACTCATTACAGGGGGTCTTGGTCCTACAAAGGACGACATTACAAAACACACTTTTTGTGCGTATTTTGAAGATCATTTGATTCGAAATCAAGAAGTTGAAGCACATGTAATCCAATTGATCGAATCGGTCATGAAACGTCCTGCATCGCAAATCAACAAAGACCAAGCCTTGGTGCCATCAACATGTCAAATTCTATTTAACATGGTAGGTACAGCACCTGGAATGTGGATGCAAAAAGAGCAAACCGTTTACATTTCGCTGCCGGGTGTTCCTTACGAAATGAAATACATTGTAGAGCACCAAATCATCCCTAAATTGGTTCAAGAATACGATCGTCCCTACATTCTGCACAAAACAATCATGACTTACGGTCAAGGAGAAAGTCTCGTTGCAGAGCGCATAGAAGATTGGGAAAACAACTTACCAGATTTTATTAAATTAGCTTATTTGCCCGCTCCTGGAAGGGTGCGATTGAGGCTTACGGCTCGTGGTAAAGACAAAGAGGTTTTGGAAAAAGCCATACAGGAAAATGTAGCCACATTATCAACTATTATTGGGGATATCATTGTGGGCTACGACGAAGATCAAACCATCGAGGCGATGCTTGGGAAACAGCTTGTGAGCAAAAATAAAACACTGGCAACAGCCGAAAGTTGTACCGGAGGGAAAATCGCGCAGGTAATTACTTCTGTTTCGGGTGCTTCGGCTTATTTTAAAGGCAGTGTTGTGTCGTATGCGACTGAAACGAAAGTCAATGTACTGGGTGTTTCTCAAGAGCTAATAACGGCTTATTCTGTTGTCTCTAAAGAAGTAGCTACCGAAATGGCTCTGCGCGTTCAAAAGATGATGCAAACCGATTTTGCCATTGCAACCACAGGCAATGCCGGACCCACAAAAGGAGAGGCTGATGCACCTGTTGGAACCGTTTGTATTGCCATAGCTACTCCAACAGGTAGTATTGTTGAACAATTTGATTTTGGTCAACCCCGTGAAAAAGTGATAGATAGAACTGTAAATAAGGCATTTGAAATGCTGCAAAAAGAAATATTAAAAATTGTGTAACATTTTTTTGCAACAACGATTTATTTTTTGTTTCTTTGCACCCTGATTTTGAATAACGATAAAAGATAAGCATAATGTCAAGAGTTTGTGACCTTACAGGTAAAAGAGCGATGGTAGGAAATAATGTTTCTCACGCTATGAACAAAACTAAGAGAAAATTTTCTGTAAACTTAGTTAAAAAACGTTTTTATCTTCCTGAAGAAGATAGATGGATTACTCTACGAGTAGCTGCATCTACAATTAAAACAATTAATAAAAATGGAATCGCTGCTGTTTTGAAAAAAGCACAGTCAGAAGGATTTATTAAATAATCTTTTCCAAAATAATTATATAGCAAAATGGCAAAGAAAGGTAATAGAATTCAAGTAATTTTAGAATGTACAGAACACAAAGCAACAGGTTTGCCTGGGACTTCTCGTTACATCACTAACAAAAACAAAAAAAATACTCCAGACAGATTAGAGATTAAAAAATTTAATCCAATCTTAAAGAGAATGACTGTTCACAAAGAAATTAAATAATTATTAGTCATGGCAAAGAAAACCGTAGCATCGTTACAAACGTCTTCAAAAAGATTATCAAAAGCTATCAAAATGGTAAAATCTCCTAAAACAGGAGCTTATACATTTGTTGAAAGCATTATGACACCAGAAGAGGTGGATAGTTTCTTAGCAAAGAAATAATTCCTTATTAAATTTATATATCAAAGCTACTTTCGTTAGAAAGTAGCTTTTTTATTTTTATATTTGTAACCATTTAATTCTAAATTAAATTTATTAATCAACTAATTATCGCCATGAGTTTTTTTAAAAAATTATTTTCATCTGAAAAAAGAGAAGACAGCTTCAATGAAGAAACAAAGCAAACATTAGATAAAGGATTAGAAAAAACAAAAACTTCTTTTTTTTCGAAGCTTACCAAAGCGGTAGCTGGTAAATCCAAAGTTGATGATGAGGTATTGGATAATTTGGAAGAAATTTTGGTTACTTCTGATGTAGGTGTGAACACTACTTTAAAAATCATCAAAAGAATAGAAGAACGCGTTGCCAACGATAAATACCTTGGAACCGAAGAATTGAATGAAATTCTTCGTGATGAAATCGCGGGATTATTATCCGAAACCAATTCGGGAGAAGCCACTTCATTTGAGCTTCCTACTGATAAAAAACCCTACGTAATTATGGTAGTGGGTGTAAATGGTGTAGGAAAAACGACCACCATTGGAAAGTTGGCTTACCAATTAAAAAAATCAGGTTACAACGTGGTGTTAGGAGCAGCCGATACTTTTAGAGCGGCCGCAATCGATCAATTACAAATTTGGGCCGACCGTGTGGGTGTGCCTATTGTTAAGCAACAAATGGGAAGTGATCCCGCATCAGTTGCTTTTGATACATTACAAAGTGCAGTGGCTCAAAATGCCGATGTTGTCATCATTGATACGGCAGGTCGTTTGCACAATAAAGTAGGTTTGATGAGCGAATTATCTAAAGTGAAAAGAGTCATGAAAAAAGTGGTTGCAGATGCGCCACATGATGTGTTATTGGTTCTTGATGGTTCTACAGGTCAAAATGCTTTCGAACAAGCTACTCAATTTACTGCAGCTACCGAAGTGACTTGCCTAGCAGTTACCAAACTTGACGGAACGGCCAAAGGGGGTGTTGTGATTGGTATTTCGGATCAATTTCAAATTCCGGTTAAGTATATTGGAGTAGGAGAAGGAATTGAAGATTTACAAGTGTTTAATAAATATGAATTTGTGGATTCATTTTTTAAATAATCGATGGTTATGAAATTCATTACTTTTTTTAAACGATTAACTCCGGTACAAATAGTATTATTAGGAATTGCTTTTATCGGGATTGGAAAAATTATTGAGCGCTTTTCAAAAGACATTGCCTTGGGTTGCCAATTGTTTTCTTTTGTATTGGTCATGTACGCTTTCATCAAATACTTTAATTCGAAGTAGTTTTATTGGTAGAGCGCATTTATTTTTTGCCAAAGTACCGTGTCAAAATCAGATAACGCCAGATTTACATTGTCTGCCGCATCTCCCATTCTAATGACCACCATTTTCATACTAGGCACCACATATATTTTTTGATCATTTTTACCCAATGCGCAATACATATCTGTTGGTCCGGTCGGAATCAAACTTCCATTAAATTGAAATTGTGATTGTGGTAAATGGTAACTCGATTTCCCATTGAGCCACCACAAATACCCATAGGCAGCATTGATGTTTTGAGAAGTGGAGGTTGCCAAATTAAAAAAGTCTTGATTCACTACCGTTGTTTGATCCCATTTTCCTTTATTTAATGCCAATAGGCCAAATCGTGCCATACTTCGAGTCGTGCTAAAATAGATACGGGTTCCATCGGGATTGTTGTACCAAACACCGTTTGTAGCCATTCCTATTTTGTCTCTTAACTTTTCATTGAAGTAGGTTGCCCACGTATGATTGGGTGTTGCGTTTTCAACGACGTCTTGTAATTTTACATATACATTGTGATAAGCCCATCGTGTGCCAGCATCGGCTACATAAACCAGATTGGACGGTGTAACATCGTCGCCCAACGTATCGTCTAGACCAGACGTCATGGTTAACAAGTGCTTTAAGGTGATTAGGTTTTCTTTGGTGAGCGGTGCGCTTGTCCAGTTGTTTCCTAAATAAGATGATACTTTGTTGTTTGTGTTGATCAATCCCTCTTGTTGTGCAATACCGACGAGGGAGGTGGTCAATGTTTTTCCGGCACTTGCCCAATACCATAAACTGTTTTGGGTATGGTTGTTAAAATAGTTTTCCATGACTATTTTTCCGTTTATTAGAATCATAAACGATTTGGAATTCTTTAGCTGTAAATAATCGAGTAGCGGTTGCACTGCGTTTGGGTTCCATCCCAATTCTTGTACCGATTTTGTTTCCCATGTATTGCTTCCGTCTGTTGGGGGAAAATACATTGGTTCTTGTGGTTGAACACAGCAATCTAATTCGGGTCCGCAACTGAAAAGAAGCAAGGAAATAAAAAGAGGAAAGATTTTTTTCATGTTGCTAGGATTGAATTTTGCTAAAAAGGTTTACCCAAAATTAGTCATTTTTGAATTAAATGGTGTAATTTTATGTCGTTAAAAAAAAGTTGTTTATCGACAACACTCGATGTGTGTGAGGGATGGAAACGACATCCTCTTGAGTAACGGCAGCGAAGCAAGAGATACAGTGTACAGCCCGACCTGGTTGCTGACGACAGTAGGTTCATTTAGCAATGCAATCTGCAACAAGGGCACACCCCAAAAGAAAAGAAAGATGAAAAAAGTAGTTTGGTTATTTGGTTTGTTATTTCTGGTTTCTTGCAAGCAAGATATTCAGACAGCCGATGTGAAAAAAATGAATGGATATTGGGAGATTGATTTTGTAGACATGCCCGATGGCTCCAAAAAGGAATACAAAGTAAACGAATCGGTGGATTATTTTGAATTGAAAGATTTGAAAGGTTTCCGAAAAAAAGTGTACCCGCAATTGTACGGTAAATATTTGGTGAATGACATCAAGGAAAATGTTGAAATTACTACGGCTGATGGTCGTTGGAAGATAAAATACACCACGCCTTACAGTGCTTGGAGTGAAGAGATTATTGAAATAAGAGATAGTGTTTTGGTGATCGAAAACGACGCCAAATTGAAATACCATTACAAACGATTAACCCCTTTTTCTTTAAAATAATGGCAAAAAGATTAAGCAACGAAAATTCTATATCGGAGGTTTTGCAATCGTTTATTGAGCAAAACAAATTGACTTTTGGCATTGATAAAGTTGAAGTGGCAACGGCATGGAAATCGTTGATGGGAAATGGCGTGAACCATTATACCGAGGGAGTTGAGCTGAAAGGAAGCACGCTGTATGTTTCTCTCAGTTCGTCGGTTTTACGAGAAGAATTAAGTTATGGAAAAGATAAAATCATTGCCATGCTTAATGAAGAATTACGAAAGGAAGTTGTGAAAACCTTGGTATTAAGATAAAAAAAATCCATTTCAAACGAAATGGATTTTTTTATTGTGTTTTATTGGATTAGAATTGTTCTCTACCTGCAAAGTGAAAAGCACCTTCGATGGCAGCATTTTCATCTGAGTCTGAACCGTGAACAGCATTTTCTCCAATTGAAGTAGCGTATTTTTTACGAATTGTACCTTCTGCAGCGTCTGCTGGGTTTGTAGCTCCAATTAAGGTTCTAAAATCGTCTACAGCATTTTCTTTTTCAAGAATTGCAGCAACGATTGGTCCGCGAGACATGAATTCTACTAATTCACCATAAAAAGGTCTTTCTGAGTGAACTGCATAAAATTTCTGTGCATCTGCCACAGTCAATTGTGTTAATTTCAAAGAAACGATTTTGAAACCACCTTCTGTAATCATGTTTAAGATTCCGCCGATGTGTCCTTTTTCAACCGCATCCGGTTTAATCATGGTAAATGTTCTATTTGTAGCCATTTTGTTTGTTTTTTTATTGGGTGCAAAAGTAATCTTTTTGTTCTATTTGAAAAAATAAAATCGCGTTACTTGCTAATATTTCGAAAAAAAATCTTCGTAGGTCTTTATTATTGGCTTAAATTTGTTTTTTATTTAACCGATGCTTCAAGTAAACCAGCTTTCCTTTTCGTACCAATCTGAATTGACACTAAAATCCATTGAATTTCAATTGGATCGAGGTAGTCATTTAGCGATAATTGGAGAAAGCGGATGTGGTAAAAGCACTTTATTGAAATCTATTTATGGTTTGTACGATCTAGAAGATGGGCGTATTTTTTGGAATGCGATTGAAGTATTAGGTCCCAAATACAATTTGATTCCGGGAATGGATTTCATGAAGTATTTGGCTCAAGATTTTGATTTGATGCCGTTCATTTCGGTAGCAGAAAATGTGGGTAAGTTTTTGTCCAACATCCATCCAGAAAAGAAATGGGCACGTGTGGCAGAATTGCTGGAAGTTGTGGAAATGAGCGAATTTGCAGATACAAAAGCAAAGTTTTTGAGCGGAGGACAAATGCAGCGAGTTGCAATTGCTCGTGTTTTGGCTTTAGAACCTGAGTTGCTTTTATTAGACGAACCGTTTAGTCATATTGATAATTTTAGAAAGAACAGTTTGCGTCGAAAATTATTCAATTACCTCAAAGAACAAAACATCACCGCCATCATTGCAACCCACGACAGTACGGATGTATTGTCTTTTGCAGATGAAGTACTCGTTATGAAATCGGGGACAGTCATTGCGCATGAATCACCGAGCAAGCTGTATGAAAACCCGACAGATACATACATTGCCTCTCTTTTTGGCGATGTGAACGAAATAAGATTTTCGCATGGCGTGGAATTGATTTATCCACATCAATTGAAAGTAGTGCCTGTGTCGGATATCCAAGTGACGGTAAAAAAAGTTTATTATAGAGGTCATTATTATCTGGTTGAATCCAACCTTAAGGACCAACTAATTTACTTTGAACATCCAACAGATATCGAATTAGGTACCGCTGTTTTTCTTTCAAAATAATGCCCTTTTTTATCTTATTCTATCAAAAAGTTCGATAAATTTGTATAGCTAACAAACAAAACAAGATATATGTATCATTCAAAAATATCGGGACTTGGATATTATGTTCCCGAAAATATAGTTACCAACGACGATTTATCTAAAATAATGGACACCAATGACGCTTGGATTCAGGAGCGAACCGGTATTCAAGAGCGTCGACACATCATTAGAGGAGAAGATACAACGACAACAATGGGTGTAAAAGCGGCCCGAATCGCAATTGAGAGATCCGGCTTGGCCAACGAAGATATTGACTTTGTTGTATTTGCTACCTTGAGTCCAGATTATTATTTCCCAGGTCCAGGGGTGCTTGTACAACGCGATTTAGGATTGCGAACAGTGGGGGCGATTGATATTAGAAACCAATGTTCGGGATTTGTGTACGGACTTTCAGTTGCGGATCAATACATCAAAACGGGAATGTATAAAAACGTCTTGGTGATTGGTTCCGAAGTACATTCGGTAGGTCTAGACATGACAGATAGAGGACGTGGTGTTTCGGTGATTTTTGGAGATGGAGCAGGAGCAGCGGTTTTGAGTAGAGAAGAAGATTTAACCCAAGGTATATTATCGACACATCTTCATTCGGAAGGTCAGCACGCCGAAGAATTAATTGTAAAAGCACCCGGAATGGGCGGAAGATGGGTTACAGATATCTTAGCGGATAACGATCCTAATGACGAAAGTTATTTACCCTATATGAATGGTCAATTTGTATTTAAAAACGCCGTAGTTCGTTTTAGTGAAGTGATCAACGAAGGTTTACAGGCAAATAATCTTCAAGTTTCAGACATCGATATGCTGATTCCGCACCAAGCGAATTTGCGTATTTCGCAGTTCATCCAGCAAAAGTTCAAGCTTTCAGATGATCAAGTATTCAATAACATTCAAAAATACGGAAATACAACTGCAGCCTCTATTCCAATTGCTTTGACCGAAGCATGGGAATTAGGTAAAATTAAAAAAGGAGATACCGTCGTTCTGGCTGCTTTTGGTAGTGGATTTACATGGGCTAGTGCCATTATTAAATGGTAAGAAGCATCCAATATTGAACCTCGAATTTTAATTTCGGGGTTTTTTATTTTTGGAAATTCATTCTGTACTCCAGAATAAAAAAATAATAATTAAATAGTATCTTTGCACACTTAAAAAATAAATATCAAGAAGATGACTTTACAAGAAATTTTACAGCCACCTATTTTTGCTGCAGTTCAAACTAACTTTGATACAACCATCGAAAAAGTAGAATTTCAAGCTACAAGGAAAGATTTTGAAGGAGACATTACCATGGTGATTTTTCCTTTGTTAAAATTAATCAAAGGAAACCCCGTTGAAATTGGAACTAAAATTGGAGACTATTTGGTATCTAATGTACCCCAAGTTACTTCTTATAATGTGGTTGCTGGGTTTTTAAACATTGTCATTGCAGATCCATATTATCTTGATTTTTTTAATAATATTCGTCAAAATGAACAATTTGGTATAGTTGCTCCCCATCCAGCCGAAAAAGCCGTAATGGTTGAGTATTCATCACCAAACACCAATAAACCACTTCACTTAGGACATGTTCGAAACAATTTATTGGGATATGCTGTAGCTCAAATCATCAAGGCTTCGGGTAAAAAAGTGTACAAAACACAAATCATCAACGACCGAGGTATTCATATTTGTAAATCGATGTTGGCTTGGCAGAAGTTCGGAAACGGACAAACCCCGGCTAATTCTGGTTTAAAAGGAGATAAGTTGGTGGGTAATTTTTATGTTGAATTTGATAAAACCTACAAACAACAAATTGCCGAATTGATTGCGGGGGGTAAAACAGAAGAAGAAGCCAAAAAAGCCGCTCCAATCATCTTAGAAGCACAACAAATGCTTTTGGATTGGGAAGCGGGAAAACCAGAAGTCATCGAATTATGGAAAACCATGAACCAATGGGTTTATGATGGTTTTTCCGAGACATATAAAAATCTAGGTGTTGATTTTGACTCGTATTATTATGAGTCGAATACCTATCTTTTAGGAAAAGAAGTCGTTCAGTTTGGTTTGGAGAAAGGGATTTTTGAAAAAGACCCCGACGGATCGGTTTGGATCGATTTGACTTCGGATGGTTTGGATCGAAAAATTGTATTGCGTTCAGACGGGACAGCGGTGTATATGACACAAGATATTGGAACAGCCATCCAACGTGTGAAAGATTTTTCAGATGTGGGCGGAATGGTTTATACCGTTGGAAATGAGCAAGATTACCACTTCAAAGTACTCTTTTTGATCTTGAAAAAATTAGGTTTTGAGTGGGCTGAAAATTTATATCATTTATCATATGGTATGGTTGAATTGCCTTCTGGAAAAATGAAATCGAGAGAAGGAACGGTAGTAGATGCAGATGATTTAATGAAGGAAATGACGGAAACGGCCGGAGCTATTGCCTCTGAGTTAGGTAAACTCGAAGGTTATTCAAAAGAAGAGAAAGACGCTTTGTACACGACCATTGGGTTAGGAGCGCTCAAATATTACATATTAAAAGTAGATCCGAAAAAACAAATCCTTTTCAATCCAGAGGAGTCGGTTGATTTTGCAGGAAATACAGGCCCATTCATTCAATATACCTATGCCCGAATTCAATCTATTTTAAGAAAAGCCGATTTTGATTTTTCTCAAAATGTGAATAGTACGTTGCATCCAAAAGAAAAAGAGCTCATCAAGCAACTCGAACTCTTTCCTGAAGTGATTCAAAACGCAGCGAAAAATCACAGTCCTGCATTGGTTGCCAATTACACTTATGAATTGGTGAAAGAGTACAATTCTTTTTATCAAACGGTATCTATTTTAGGTGAAGAAGACGTACTTAAAAAAGTTTTCAGAGTTCAATTGTCTCAAAAGGTAGCGGCTACAATTAAACTAGCCTTCAGTTTGTTAGGAATAAATGTTCCGGATAGAATGTAATTAAAAAAATAGTATATTTACATAAATTTTAAATAAAAAATAGTCATGAAAAAGTTACAACTCCTTCCAATTTTGGCACTTCTTTTTTTATTAAATGTTGCCTCCACATGCAGTAATGATGACAATTCATCATCAAGCAACCAGACACAAGTTTCAAACACGGTAACTTCTGGAACTTGGCGAATTACCTTATATAATGATTCGGGAACCGTTAAAACAGCTAATTACACAGGTTATAACTTTACTTTTGGTGCGAACAACGTTTTGTTAGCTACTAATTCAAGTAACAATTACAGCGGGACTTGGTCTGTTACTGATTCAAACAGTACGGATGATAGTTTATCCGATTTAGATTTTAATATTTTGTTTACGACACCCGCTAACTTTGCCGACCTTTCAGACGATTGGGACATTGTTTCTAGAACAGATAACAAAATAGAGTTAATTGATGTAAGTGGTGGTAATGGCGGAACGGATTACCTGACCTTTGAAAAAAATTAATTTTGATCCATATAAAACCACTTTTTTAAGTGGTTTTTTTTATTTGTAGAGCTTGAGAAAACGATATGAATCCTAGGTAATTTCGTAACAATAAAATTTTCATCAAAACCCAATCAAAATCAAAAAAATAAATTCTAAAAATCCTATATTTGCATCTCTAAAATAACAAATCATGTTCAATAGTTTAAGCGACAAATTAGATAAAGCATTTCATATCCTTAAAGGGCACGGAAAAATAACAGAAGTTAATGTAGCCGATACTTTAAAAGAGGTTCGTAGAGCGCTTCTAGATGCCGACGTCAATTTTAAAATCGCAAAAGATTTTACTACCAAAGTCAAAGAAAAAGCAATCGGTCAAGATGTATTGACGACACTTCAACCAGGTCAATTATTAGTTAAAATCGTAAAAGATGAGTTGACCGAATTAATGGGAGGTGATGCTGCAGGTGTTAATTTGTCTGGAACTCCAACCGTTATTTTGATGTCGGGACTTCAAGGTTCGGGTAAAACGACGTTCTCTGGGAAGTTAGCCAATTATTTGAAAACAAAAAAGAACAAGAAACCCCTTTTGGTTGCTTGTGATATATACCGACCAGCTGCAATCAATCAATTAAAAGTGGTTGGAGGTCAAATTGGTGTTGAAGTGTATGCCGAACCAGACAGTAAAAATCCGGTAGCTATTTCAGAAAACGCAATCGCTTATGCAAAAGCAAACGGATTCAACGTAGTTATTGTCGATACGGCAGGTCGTTTGGCAGTGGATGAAGAAATGATGAATGAAATTGCAAATGTTCACGCGGCTATTAAACCACATGAAACACTTTTTGTAGTGGATTCTATGACCGGACAAGATGCCGTAAATACAGCTAAAGCATTCAACGATCGATTGAATTTTGATGGAGTCATTTTGACAAAACTAGATGGTGACACACGTGGTGGAGCTGCCATTTCTATCAAATCGGTAGTAAACAAGCCAATTAAGTTTATTGGTACGGGTGAAAAAATGGATGCGATTGATGTCTTCTATCCAGCTCGTATGGCAGAACGTATCTTGGGCATGGGGGACGTTGTTTCTTTGGTAGAAAGAGCACAAGAACAATACGATGAAGAAGAAGCAAGAAAATTACAAAAGAAAATCGCTAAAAACGAATTTGGTTTTGATGATTTCTTAGCTCAAATACAACAAATTAAAAAGATGGGTAGCATGAAAGACCTTGTCGGGATGATACCTGGCGCCGGTAAGGCACTAAAAGATGTTGAAATTGAAGATGATGCTTTCAAACATATTGAAGCTATTATTCATTCGATGACCCCTAAAGAGAGATCAAAACCTTCGTTGATTGATATGAAGCGTAAAACTAGAATCGCAAAAGGTTCAGGAACAAAATTGGAACAGGTCAATCAATTGATGAAACAATTTGAGCAAATGAGCAAAATGATGAAAATGATGCAAGGACCGGGAGGAAAGAACATGATGCGAATGATGAGCGGAATGAAATAATAAATAATGACGCGAATTCGCGTCTTATTTTTTTATAAAAACACACAACACAAATAACTACAAAATGAAAATTTTAGACGGAAAAAAAGTTTCAAACGACATCAAATCCGAAATAACGATTGAGGTTGATAAAATGAAACAGAACAATGAAAAAGTTCCTCATCTAGCTGCTATTATCGTTGGAAATGACGGAGCTAGTTTGACGTATGTTGGAAGCAAAGTAAAAGCCTGCGAACTTGTCGGGTTTGAATCATCGTTGATCAAATTGCCAAGTACAACAACCGAAATCGAATTGTTGAAAAAAATCGAAGAGCTCAACCAAAATGATGCAATTGACGGATTTATTGTACAATTACCATTGCCTGAGCAAATAGATACCCAAAAAATATTAATGGCGATTGACCCAAGTAAGGACGTGGATGGATTTCACCCAGAAAACTTCGGTAAAATGGCTTTGGACATGACCACTTTTATTCCGGCGACTCCTTTTGGAATTCTAGAATTATTAGAGCGTTATGAAGTTGAAACCAAAGGAAAGCACACAGTTGTTATTGGAAGAAGTCATATCGTAGGTAGACCAATGAGTATTTTGATGGGGCGTAAAGGTTTTCCCGGAAATTCAACGGTTACATTAACCCATAGTTATACTAAAAACATCGAAGAAATTACTGTTCAAGCGGATATCATCATCACGGCTTTGGGTGTTCCAAATTACCTAAAAGCAGATATGGTTAAGGATGGAGTAGTGATTATCGATGTGGGTATTACGCGTGTTCCTGACGAATCCTCTGAAAAGGGTTATAAAATTACAGGTGATGTAGATTTTGAAAACGTGTCTAAAAAAGCTTCGTTTATCACGCCTGTTCCGGGTGGAGTAGGTCCGATGACCATCGCAATGCTACTTAAAAACACCTTGTTAGCAAGAGAATTAAGAAGGTTAAAATAATGGAAATTACGGTTGCTACCAAAGATCAATTGTCAATCATTAGGCAATTAGCTCAGGATATATGGTATGTAGCCTACAAGGATATTATTTCAGTAGCTCAAATCGATTACATGCTGAACATGATGTACAGCATTGCATCGTTAGAAAAGCAATACCATTCAAATCATGTTTTTTTATTGATCAAGCAGGAAGATTCATTTATTGGCTATGCTTCTTATGAATTGGATTTTGAAGGCACATCCAAATCAAAAATCCATAAACTATATGTGTTGCCTCAATATCAAGGTAATGGAGTAGGGAAGCTGTTGGTAGATGAAATGACTCAAATCGCGAAAACGGCCAATCAAAAGGCCTTGGTTTTAAACGTGAATAAATACAATAAGGCCGTACATTTTTATCAGAAATTGGGTTTTTCAATAGCTTTTACAACGGTGTTGGATATTGGGAATTCCTATGTCATGGATGATTATGTCATGGAAATAGAATTATAATAAAAAAAACACAAGTGGAAACACTTGTGTTTTTTTATTTATCCTATGCCAATTGTTTCAAGAATTTTTTTGAAGATCAATTTTTTGGCTAAAAGTCTAAATTCAGTAATTTGCGTATGATTCGGAAAATTTGTTTCTAATATCAGCAACGCTTCTTTGTATTTTGATAAAATGTAATCGGATAATTCGTTGTTCCATTTATTTTCACTTTTTTTTATTGAATGGGGATTAAAAACGGATTTCCAACCACTTATGTAAAGATGGTTTTGTAAAACATGTAAAGTGTCTATGAGTTCCAATTCAGAATGTGGAATTTCGAGGGATTGAATAGAGGCTATTTTTTCTTTTATTTTTTCTCGAAGCAGCGTGAACTTATCTTGATTTGATTCAATAATTTCGTTGCTTTTTAGTTTGTCGAAGATGATCTTTCCAAATTTATTTTCAGCCCTGTTTATTTCATTTAAGTATAAATTAGTTGATTTATTCATACATTTTCTAGTTGGCGGTTACAGAAATCACTATTTTGAAATCAAAAATAATAACTTAGTTTTTTTTAAAAATTGTCATTTCACAACTTTTTAAATTACTTGTTATAAGCCATGTAGGAAAGTGTTTGCCTTAAGTTTAGGTACTTTTATCAATCAAAGAAGCAGTAACGGCTGGCATTTTTAAAAAAAAAGGATGTTTTTGTAGAAGAGTAAACACGTTGATTTACATTTTTTTGTGGTTACAATAAGATGTAGTAATTGTTCTATCTTCTGAAGGGACTTTTGGGCAAACTTGCTTCTTCTGTTTTGCTCGATGGGGCAATTAACGTATTGAGTTCATTGATTTCATTTTCGGTCAATAAACGGTGTCTTCCCAAAGGAATGTCGAGTGAAATATTGATGATTCGAATTCGTTTCAGTGCCGTTACTTCGTAATCCAAATACT
>JAGNYR010000013.1:14340-17087 GCA_017984835.1 Flavobacterium sp.
GCAATTAACGTATTGAGTTCATTGATTTCATTTTCGGTCAATAAACGGTGTCTTCCCAAAGGAATGTCGAGTGAAATATTGATGATTCGAATTCGTTTCAGTGCCGTTACTTCGTAATCCAAATACTCACACATCCTTCTAATTTGTCTGTTCAGTCCTTGTGTCAATATGATTCGAAAAACATATTTGCTAATTTGTTCAACTTTACACTTTCTGGTCACGGTTTCTAATATCGGAATTCCGTTACCCATGCGTTCAATAAAACGATCGGTTATAGGTCGGTTGACAGTTACCAGGTATTCTTTTTCGTGGTTGTTTCGAGCTCTTAATATTTTGTTGACAATATCACCATCGTTGGTCATAAAAATCAATCCTTCACTGGCTTTGTCTAGTCTTCCAATCGGAAAGATGCGTTCGGGATAATTGATGTAGTCTACAATATTATGTTTAACCTCTAGATTTGTAGTGCATTCAATTCCCGGAGGTTTGTTGAATGCTAAGTATATGTTTTTTGAAGTTTTCTCACGAATTAGTTTTCCGTTTACTCGAACTTCGTCGTTTGAAGTGACTTTGGTGCCCATTTCAGGAACAATTCCATTGATAGTGACTAATCCTTGTTCAATGAGTTTATCGGCTTCTCTTCGAGAGCAATACCCCGTTTCAGATAAAAATTTATTAAGTCGAGTAAGTTTTTCTTCCATTGTACAAAGGTAAAAATTTAAGGATACAAAAGAAAGGTCTATTTTTCTATAAAAGCTGTGATGGTTTTATAGAGTGATTCGTTATGCATGCTGTGACCAAATCCTTCGGTACTAATGAGTTGTCCGTTTTTCCATGCATTCGATAATTTGATTGCTTCAGAATAAAGTACCACATCATCTTCTTTATCATGCGCAATTATTCCGTCGATGGTTGTTGATTCCAAAAACAAAGTGGCGCTAAATTCAGAGGTGACTATGTTAAATCGTTCTTTTATTTTCTTTTTAAAGGCTTTTTGGAGGAATGTGTTTAGACTTAACATTCTGAAATAATTATGCAAAATAATTTCAAAATCGGCGGGTGCTCCAATCAAAATCATTTTTGTGATGTTGTGCTCAAAGTTCTTTTGAAAATAGGCTAAGGCATTTCCACCAATTGAGTGTCCGATTACTGTTGTCGGATTGTATTGCGATACCATATGCTCAATGAATTTTGCATAGGTTGGCACATTGAATTCTTTGGAGTTGCTCAATCCGTGTCCGGGCGCATCAATAGCGATGATTGTTTTGCCTGTTTTTTTTAGGTGCGCAATCAGTTTTTTCCATCGAGAAGCATTACTTTCCCAACCATGAACCAATAATATAGTATCTTCAGATCCTTCCCAGATGTAACTATAAAACGCATGTGAATCAAATTCTTGTTTCACTAATTTAGAACTTTGAAGTGTTTTGGGGAGGTTGTCGATGTTCAATTTACCTTTCCCTTTTCTGGGTTGGCTAAATAAAGCATAACTAAGAGTCAACGCATGGTTTGGTCGGATATAACTCAATACGTTGAGGTAGAAACCAACCGACTTTGTAAGTATGTAAAACTGAATTTTTTTCAAGGTTTGATGGATCACTAGTAGTTAAAAAAAAACCACGTTTCAAACGTGGTTTTAACTATTACATTTTAGAAAATATTTTTTCCATTTTTTCTCTTTCTTCTTCAGCTAAACCTGCGTCTACCAAAATTCTTCCTGAATGCTCATCAGTAATGATTTTCTTTCTAGAGGCAATTTCAACTTGTATTTGAGGAGGGATGGTGAAGAAAGATCCTGCAGAAGCACCTCTTTCGATACTTACAACCGCTAAACCATTTCTAACACTACTTCTGATTCTTTTGTAAGCAGCCAACAAACGCTCTTCAATTTTAGACTCAAATTCAGATGATTTTTCAGATAAGAAAGTTTCTTCTTTTTCTGTCTCTGACATGATATCACTCAATTCTGTCTTTTTGTGTTTTAAGTGATTTGATTTTTGATCCAAACGTTCTTTAGAACCTGCAATCACTTCTTTTTTATGTTCACTGTTCGCTTTTAACTCTTTGATTTGTTTTTCAGCTAACTGAATTTCTAATTCTTGAAACTCAACTTCTTTTGTCAAGGCATTGAATTCTCTGTTATTTCGAACATCTTTTTGTTGTTCAGCGTATTTTTTTATTGATACTTGATGATTTTCAATAGCATTCTTTTTATCCTTAATGCTAGTTTCAATCGATACTAAATCATTTTGTAACTTTTCTAAACGGGTTGTTAAACCAGCCACTTCATCTTCTAAATCTTCTACTTCCAAAGGCAATTCACCTCTTACGTTTCTGATTTCGTCAATTCTTGAATCAATTAATTGTAAATCATATAGCGCTCTTAATTTTTCCTCAACGCTTAATTCTTTTGTAGTAGCCATATTTTATAAGTACTTAACTGGATTTGTATTTTCTTTCGATAAAACGATTTTGCTTTTAGGCAAGGCAGGTGCAAAATTAGTAATTTTTTCTTTAAGAAAATCAACAATATAGTTTTTTGTGTATCTTTCACTTTCGAAATGTCCGATATCGGCTATAATCATTTGATTTTCAGACTCATAAAATTGGTGGTATTTTAAATCAGCGGTCAAAAATATATCCGCGCCCGCCTTTTTTGCGTGTGAAATGGCAAAACTCCCAGACCCACCAAGTACAGCAACTCGTTTAATTGGTTTTCCAAGAAATGCACTGTGTCTAATTCCGCC
>JAGNYR010000013.1:17187-22349 GCA_017984835.1 Flavobacterium sp.
AAATTACACGATTCCTGAATGGCTTCCTCAATCACTTGTTCCAGTGCATCATGACAAACCAAAACCCCTGAAACAGCTGTTTCTTGATTTCCAATGAGCAATCCAACATTATCAAAATCTTCGGCATAGCCAAGCGGTGCCATTTCTTCAAGGATCGAAATTATATCTTTAATTTTCATAAATATTTTTTTACAAATCTAAATCAGATTTTGATTTTCAAAGATAAAAAAATGTTACTTTCGTAGTATGATTATTTTGCGTTATTTACTTTTTCCTTTTTCTGTTCTGTACGGATGGATAACCTCTATTCGAAATCTACTGTTCGATACTAACCTTTTAAAATCCACCTCCTATAAAATACCCATAATTGTCGTTGGTAATTTAAGCGTGGGCGGAACCGGAAAAACACCTCAAATTGAATACCTCATCCGATTGCTTTCGCCAAATTATAGCGTTGCCACTTTAAGTAGAGGATACAAGCGCAAGTCATCAGGTTTTATCTTGGCGGATGCCAGCGCTACTTCGAAACAGATAGGAGATGAACCTTTTCAATTATTTACTAAATTCCCGAATATTCAAGTAGCTGTAGACGCCAATAGAAACAACGGTATCCAACAATTGCTTCGCCAAGTTAATCCTCCAGAAGTCATTTTGCTTGATGATGCTTTTCAGCATAGAAAGGTCAAGGCAGGTTGGAATATTTTACTTTCTAGTTATGATGATTTGTACTATAATGATTATGTTTTACCTACCGGAAATTTGAGAGAATCCCGAAAAGGAGCTGCTCGTGCCGACATGATAATTATCACAAAATGCCCCAAAAATCTTTCCGAACTTGCACAACAATCTATTAAACAAAAGATAGGACGCAATTGTCCTATTTATTTTAGTTATATCGGATACGACGATGCTATTATGAATAAGCACGATTCGAAGCAAGTGACTGAGCTATCCAACCAATCGAAATTACTAATTGCGGGCATCGCAAAGCCCCAGCCTTTTTTTGATTTTATGGCCAATCCAAAGGATGAGCAAATGGTATTTCCAGATCATCATTTTTTTTCAGCTGCTGATTTAGAATTGATTAAAAAGAAAAGTCTTGCTAAAGATGTAATCGTCACTACCGAAAAAGACTTTGTTCGTTTGAGTGCGATTTGGGAGGATGAAAGATTATTTTATCTACCCATCCAAAGTTTTTTTATAGACAAAAAAGAAGATTTTGATCAAAAAATAAAATATTATGTGGGAGAAAGTACAAGAAACCGTTGATTATATTTTAGAAAAAACAAATTTCATTCCTGAATATGGTGTGATTTTGGGTTCTGGTTTGGGAAGTTTTACAGATGACATTGAAATTCAATTTACGTTGCAATATGCGGATATTCCTAATTTTCCAATTTCTACTGTAGAGGGCCATAAAGGTGCTTTGGTTTTTGGCACCATCGGATCCAAAAAAGTGGTAGCAATGCAAGGACGTTTTCATTATTATGAAGGGTACGATATGAAACAAGTTACTTTTCCTGTGCGGGTGATGAAAAGACTTGGCGTGACCCAATTAATTGTTTCGAATGCTGCAGGAGGGGTTAATCCTACCTATAAAGTAGGAACCATCGTTCTGATTAAAGACCATGTAAATTTTTTGCCAGAACATCCGTTACGTGGACAAAATGAGGCGCGCTTCGGCCCTCGTTTCGTTAACATGAGCGAACCCTACAGTCGCAACATGATTGCCAAAGCAAAACAAATTGCTGACCAGTTTGATATTGCGGTACAGGAGGGTGTTTATTTAGCGTTGCAAGGACCCACTTTTGAAACCTTAGCAGAATACAGAATGGTCAAAGCAATTGGTGCCGATTGTGTGGGAATGTCAACCGTTCCAGAAGTAATCGTTGCCCGACATATGGAATTGGAAACATTCGGTATTTCCGTCATCACCGATATGGGAGACGAAGCAAGTATTGATAGTATCACGCACAACGAAGTACTCGAGGCCGCTAATGCTGCCGAACCTAAAGTGCGTCAGCTAATCAAAGAATTGATTTTACAGTATTAAATCTTTTGTAATAAAAGTACCATGTCAATCAAACGCGACGAATAGCCGATTTCATTGTCATACCAACCCACCACTTTTACCATTTTATCAATGACGGAAGTTAGTTGTGCATCAAACAGACACGAATGGGTATTGCCAATAATGTCAACAGAAACGATCGGATCTTCGGTGTAATCTAAAATTCCTTTGAATTCGTTTTGAGAAGCATGTAAAAAGGCACGGTTTATTTCTTCAATGGTCACTGCTTTTTTTACATTAAAAGTAATGTCAGTCAACGAACCATCAGGTACGGGAACTCGAATTCCACAACCTCCAATTTTACCTTCTAGTTCTGGGAAAATTTTACTCAAAGCCTTTGCAGCTCCCGTTGTAGTAGGTACAATTGATTGTGCAGCACCTCGCGCTCTTCTCAAATCTTTATGGGGTTGATCATGCAAACTTTGGTCGGTCGTGTAGGAGTGAACCGTGGTAATATAAGCTTGCTCAATCCCGCACAATTTATTAATAATGTGCATCATAGGTGCAGCATTGTTGGTCGTACAACTTGCGTTAGAAACAATGGTTTCTGTGCCATCAAGTAAATGTTCGTTTACGCCAAGTACAATGGTTTTAATGCTATCTACTTCAGAAGGCGCCGATAATATAACTTTTTTTGCGCCTGCAGTTATGTGTTTGTTGAGATCTTCAAACGATTTGAATTTTCCAGTACATTCAATGACCACATCAATTTCTAAGGCTCCCCAATTGAGTTGAGCTATGTCTTTTTCGTGAAAAAATAAATACGAGGTCCCATCAATTAACAAGGCATCATTTGTACTAGAAACTTGCTTGGGTAACACACCGTGAATACTATCATATTTGGTCAGATGCGCCATTGTTTGGGTATCTGCAATATCATTGATGGCGATGACTTCTATTTGAGGATGATTGAGTAAAAGTCTAAAAAGATTTCGACCAATTCTTCCGTATCCGTTGATGGCAATTCGTATTTTATTCATTGGGTTCGATGTGTATTAAAACATGTCCGAGTTCTGGAATTTCAGCTCGTAACGTATCTTTTAAAGTATGGGCTAAATCGTGGCCTGCTTTTACAGAAATCGTGGCGTCGACTACCGCATGTAGATCAACATGGTATTTCATACCCGATTTTCTAATGAAACATTTTTCGGTTGTGACAATGCCCTCGACGGTACCTGCAACTTTTCTAATGGAGAGCACCACATCGTCATACAAATGTTCGTCCATGATTTCTCCCAACGCGGGTCTAAAAATCAAATAACTATTGTATAATATAAAAGTGGAAGCAAACAAAGCGGCCCAATCATCTGCAGATTCATACCCTTTACCCAAAAACAATGCAATCGAAATCCCAACAAATGCAGCTACCGAGGTGATGGCGTCACTTCGGTGGTGCCAAGCGTCGGCTTTTAATGACGAACTATTGGCTTCAACACTGCGTTTGAGCACAATTCTGAATGAAATTTCTTTCCAAATGATAATCGCTCCCAAAACAAACAATGTCCAAGTTTTCGGTAAATTATGCGGAGTTTGAATATTAATGATGCTTTCATGCGCAATAATTACCGCTGAGGTGATTAAAAAGCCTACGACCAAAAACGTAATCAATGGTTCTGCTCTTCCATGTCCGTACGGATGATTTTCATCGGCGGGACGATTGGAATATTTAATTCCGAATAAGACCAAAAAAGAAGAAAAAATATCGGTAGTCGACTCAATGGCATCGGCAATCAATGCATACGAATTCCCAAAAAATCCAGCAAGCCCTTTGATGATTGCAAGAATTGTATTACCAATTAGGCTAAAATAGGTTGCCTTAACGGCGGTTTGCTCATTTGTCATACAAACTTATAATATATGCTTTTCTGCATGATAGCTTGAACGAACCAAGGCGCCACTTTCTACATGTCGGAATCCCATTTCTTTACCCAATTTTTCATATTTTTCAAATTGTTCAGGAGTGATGAATTCTTTTACAGGCAAATGTTTTTTGCTAGGCTGTAAGTACTGACCAATGGTAACGATATCTACGTTTGCGGCTCTAAGGTCTTGCATCGTTTCAATTACTTCAGCTTCGGTTTCACCCAATCCAAGCATAATACCCGACTTGGTTCTACGAATTCCTTTTTCTTTTAAATAACGCAGTACTTCCAAACTTTTATCATATTTAGCCTGGATTCGAACTTCACGTGTCAAACGTCTTACTGTTTCAACATTATGCGAAACAACTTCTGGATTGGCTTCTACAATTCGGTCTATATTTCGTGTGTTTCCTTGAAAATCAGGAATCAATGTTTCTAGTGTGGTATTCGGATTCATACGTCGAATGGCTTGAACTGTTTCTAACCAAATGATCGATCCCATGTCTTTTAAATCATCTCTATCTACACTGGTAATAACGGCGTGCTTGATTTTCATGATCTTGATAGAACGAGCTACTTTTTCGGGTTCATCCCAATCCACCGTTTCTGGGCGACCTGTTTTTACGCCACAAAAACCACAAGATCGCGTACAAATATTTCCTAAAATCATAAATGTAGCGGTTCCTTCACCCCAACATTCTCCCATATTTGGGCAACTTCCAGACGTACAAATCGTATTTAACTTGTATTTATCCACCAAACCTCTCAGTTCGGTATATTTTTGTCCAATAGGTAATTTTACCTTCAACCATTTGGGTTTGCCAATAGGCAACGTATTGTCTAAAACCGATTCCATAGCAACATTTTTAGTCCCGCAAAGATACTAAAAGATTACCTAAACTTGGAAGCCTTTTTTTCATTTTTTAGGAACACAGCAATTCCTTTTTAGACGCATTTTGTCCCGCTTTCGCCTGTATCTCCTTCGCTCTTATAAGCTTCAGGAGGATGCCGGCTCTATCGGGGTTAGAATCGACTTTTCCGAGTTTAAAAAAAGCCTATATTTCTATAGGCTTTCAACGTGTTAGTTATAATAATACTGCGATGGGTAAGGTAAATTGGGTCCGAACAGCTGCTCCGTCTTTGATGCCCGGTGTCCATTTTTTCTTCAGTGATTTAAGTACCCGAATGGCTTCTTTTGCAATCATAGAATTGGAAGACTCCTTCACTTG
>JAGNYR010000013.1:22449-35741 GCA_017984835.1 Flavobacterium sp.
CCAACTAAAACTACCCCACAAACAAAGGCTTTTCCTGATGTTTGAGCACTTTCTTGACGCAATTGGTAAGCGCCATAGGCTTTGTTTTTTCCCTCGAATACAAGGTCAAGCCATTTTTGTCCATAAATACTAACATTTCGCATAATAAAAGAATTAAAAGGTTAACGTATTGATGTTTCATAAGGCTCAGTTTAGGTTAAACAAATACAAGCGCTGTTTGATTTAATAACGTTACGTTTTATTTTATTATTGTGCGCGTGAGGAAGAAATTACGTATTCAATTCTAAATCTCGTATGTAATCTTCGTATTCGAAGAAAAAGTCCTCAAAAAGCGCCATCTGCGAGGAAAAGAAATCAAAAATGGTCGGCCAAGTATTTCTGTTATTGAGACTCACGTTTGCGAGCTCAACCCAAATACGACTGATTATTTTTCCGTTATCCAGATAATAGGTTCTCTCAAGAATGGCTTCGGGTAAGTATTCTTCACGTAAAATGGTTTGTAGTGATTCGATTTTTTCATAATAGATTTTTCGAAGTTCTTCACTGCTACATTCAATGTCGAGCAAGACTTGTGCTTTTTTATTGTCAATGAAAAATTTGAAGGTAAAGTCTTTGATCTTAGTATCATACAAAATCCATTTGCGTGGATTACTCGCTGCAAACTGTGTCCAAAATTCTTTTTTAATGCGTAAAGTTTCTTCTTTGCTATACATGATCTAATGTTGTACTATTTTTTTGTAAATTTATGAAATAAAATATGGACCATGCTGTTTACTGATTTTTTAAATTTGATTCCTGCCATTTTACCCATCGAACTCCCTTCGGAAGTTTCCCATATTAAGATGGCGCCAAAGGAACGTATTCGTTTGATGAAAGAGGCACAACAACGTGCTATTGAACCTCGATATGCTGCGGTGATGATGTTGATTTATCCAAAAAATACGATTTCTCATTTGGTATTGATTCTTAGAAACTCATCCACGGGAGTGCATTCCTCTCAGGTTGCTTTTCCAGGTGGAAAAGTCGAATTAGAAGACGGACATTTACAAATAACTGCCTTACGTGAAACGCATGAAGAAATTGGAATACATCCCAATAGCATTCAAGTAATGCGTTCTTTTTCAGAAGTATATGTACCTCCAAGTAATTTTGTAGTGCAGCCTTTTCTAGGATATTCGGAAGTAGAATTGGAATTTGTTCCCCAACCCGAAGAAGTAGCAGGTATCATCGAAATGCCTTTGGCATCGTTGTTAGATGAGTCCATTTTAATCGAACACCGATTGTCAACTTCGTATGCAAATGATATGGATGTTCCTGCCTTTAAAGTGGATGACCATGTTGTTTGGGGTGCCACAGCGATGATGCTAAGTGAACTAAAAGATGTATTGAACTTGGCATTAAAGGGATAGTTTTGTATGTTTGCCGTTCAAAAAAATAAAGAATCATGGGATTATTGAAAAGAAATCCTTTCGGACATATATTATTTATAAAAAAATGGCTCATCAGAATTTTTGGAGCCATCACACACAAACGTTACCACGGATTCAATGAACTTCAAATTGAAGGTTCAGACATCATTCGTTCGTTACCCGACAAAAACGTATTGTTTATCTCCAATCATCAGACTTATTTTGCCGATGTAGTGGCTATGTTTCATGTATTTAATGCAAGTTTATCTGGAAGAGAAGACAACATCAAAAATATAGGCTATTTGTGGCAACCTAAAATGAATGTGTATTATGTTGCGGCGAGTGAAACCATGAAATCGGGTTTGTTGCCACGTATTTTGGCCTATGTGGGCGCTATTACTGTAGAGCGAACATGGCGCAGTGGTGGAAAAGATGTTACTGAAAAACGTGAGGTAAATCCGAACGATACAGAAAACATCAAAATTGCTCTTGAAGACGGATGGGTGATCACTTTCCCACAAGGTACTACTAAATCGTTTAAGCCCGTTCGAAAAGGAACGGCTCACATCATCAAGCAGCATAAACCGGTTGTTGTGCCTATCGTTATTGACGGTTTCCGTCGTTCTTTTGACAAAAAAGGATTGCGTTTGAAAAAGAAAAACATCCTGCAATCATTTACTATAAAAGAGCCTTTGCAAATTGACTACGAAAATGAAACCATCGAAGAAATTGTGGAAAAGGTAGAATACGCTATTGAACAACACCCTTCTTTTCTTAAGGTTATTCCACAAGAAGAATTGGAAGAGCAAGAGCGACTCAATGCAAAGAGAACATGGGAATGTTAATTTTCTGCTTCGTCGATTTTCTTTAATTCGGAATAATTTGTTTTTAATTTCTTTAAAAGTATTCCGTACAGAAGATGGTAAAAGATGAGTATAAAACCGATTATCAATACCATCGAAAATCCAAAAATGATATAAAACTTCGTTGAGTTGAGTACTATTTTGGAATCTACTTTACTGAAACTATCGGTAAAACCATCGATCACGCCATAAGCTGCAAAAACAGAACTTATGATTACATTCCAATAAATATAAAAGTTAACGATTCGTTTTGTCTTTAAAATATCTTGGATCAACTTTTTGGATGAATCCAGCGTCGAAATTGTTTGATAATTTTTATAGAAAAGAAAAATAAATCCAATAATGATGAAGTAATTTAATTTTTCTACAATATTCAAATAGGGATGCAAGGTCAAAAACACATTGTACTCGTCTACATTGACTAAAAAACTCACACCATTCAACAGGGTAAATTCAATGATACTGATAATAAGTATCCATTTGACAATAGAAGATGATTTTGTGTGAATCATTTTATAAATGTCATTTTCTGTAACTTGTTGAAAATTGGTTTTGTCTTTTTTCCAATCTTTTTTCAATAAATCCAATTCATTCATCATACTCTTACGGATTTAATATTTTTTTTAATTTATTTTTAATTCGATTCATTTTTACACGCGCGTTGACCTCAGAAATCCCCAAAGTCTCAGAGATTTCAGTATAGTCTTTGTCTTCTAAATACATGAAAACGAGTGCTTTTTCAATGTCATTCAGTTGATGAACAGCTTGATACATTCGTATGAGTTGTTCCTCTTCTTCTGGATTGTAATCTTCTTGAGAAATGAAGTAACTATGTTTTTCATAATCACTTGTTTGGATGCTTCTCGTGTTTTTTCGATAAAGTGTAATGGCAGTATTTAATGCAACGCGATAAGCCCAAGTAGAAAATTTGGAATCACCTCTAAACTTTGGAAAAGCTTTCCATAATTGAATGGTGATTTCTTGAAACAAGTCTTTGTGTGCGTCACTATCAGAAGTATATAATTTACATATTTTATGTATAATATTCTGATTGTCACGCAATTGTTTTACAAATAATTGTTCCAATTGGTTGTCCATGTCGTTGTTAGTACCTCTTTTATGTTATTTGTTACAAAAATAATAAACTCGATAATTTTCTAAAATTGTTTATCACGATAGTAATTGATCATTAAATCGACAAACTTACTATAACTTTTCATGCCTTCTTCTTGTTGATTCATTTTCAAATAATGATCATAAAAAGCATGAAAACCTTTTTCAATAATGGTGTCATATGATTTCCAAAATTGCTCGTTGTTTCTAAAATCAGCGATTATTCCGGCATGCAACGTTTTTTTTAATTGTTCAAATTTGGCCGTATCTTTTTGGGCAATGAGTGCCAAGCAATAGCGCAATGCATTGGCATAACCCGAATATTGAATGATGGGATCTTCATTTTTTGTACTGGCCAAAAAACCAATAAAATTGCACTCACTTTCACTGGCATATCCCATTTGATGTGCCATTTCATGGCAAACAACCATGGGCGCAGCCGTTTTTGGCAACAATTTATTGACTTGCATTTCATTTGTAAAAGGGTTTAGATAGCCACTAAAACCCATATAGGTTAATGGAGTGCTAAAAAGGGATGATTTTTGACTGGGATAGGAATAGGTAAAATAGGGATATTCCATGCCTAATTTTTGATATCCGTTTTGTGTTTTTACAAATAAATCTTGTTGAGTCCAAGTCGGTCGGATTGTTTTCTGTTTATTTTTAGTGATACCAAAATGAATCGTATTGGTTTTGTCTATCAGCTTTTCTGTGAAATGTATCAAATCGGCATCTGAATATTCTTTTGATAGATTCATTTTTTCAAAGAGGGGCAATCGATAATAATTGAATGCCCATAAAAAATGAAAAAGAAAAAAGACGACCGAAAATAGATTGATCAACCGTAACAATCGTACTTTCCATGCTGTTTTTCGTTTCCGAAATACCTTCAAAAGACTAAAGACTAAATATAGAATCAGTGTAGCATACAGCAAATCTCCGACCGATATAGGAATAGCACCAAAAACAAACCGTTCACTTTTGGAAAGAAGCGGATAACACCCGTTGCTGTATACGATTTCAACATATTCGGGCACAAAAGTTAGTAGGTTCAAACAAATGATTTGTAGAACCAAAAAGAGAGCTAAATAATATTTTCGTTGTAGCATGTATATTAAATTGTAAATATAATTAGTTTTCAATTCGCAAAGAAATTAATCTTTGTAACTTTGCTATTGAATTTACAAACTAAAATTTAGTATGAGTACAGAAGTTAGAAATCTTGAGCCCAAAGCACTTTGGAATAAATTTGCCGATTTAAATGCGGTACCACGTCCTTCAAAAAAAGAGGATCGTGTGATACAATTCATGAAAGATTTTGGAAACAACCTTGGACTAGAAACCTTTGAAGACGAAATCAGAAACGTAATCATCAGAAAGCCAGCAACAAAAGGGATGGAAGACCGCAAGCCAATTGTTCTCCAAGGACATTTGGATATGGTGCATCAAAAAAACAATGATACAATTTTTGATTTTGACACAGAAGGCATTCAAATGTATGTTGATGGAGACTGGGTTCGCGCAAAAGGAACAACTTTGGGTGCGGATAACGGACTTGGAGTTGCAGCAATTATGGCAATTTTAGAAAGTACAGATATTGCACACCCTGCCATTGAAGCACTTTTCACCATTGACGAAGAGACCGGAATGACGGGTGCTTTGAATTTGAAAGGAGGAATTTTGCAAGGTGAAATTTTGTTGAATTTGGATACCGAAGAAGACGACGAAATTGATATTGGATGTGCAGGTGGTATCGATGTAACTGCTAAGAGAAATTACAATCTTGAAGAAACTCCAGATGGATCTGTTGGATATACCATTACCGTTAAAGGTTTGAATGGTGGACACTCAGGAATGGATATACACAAAGGGTTAGGGAATGCTAACAAAATCATGAACCGTTTGTTTTTTGATAGTTTTGAAAATTTTGGTCTTCAAATTTCTGAAATTAATGGAGGAAGTCTTCGCAATGCCATTCCGAGAGAAAGTGTTGCAAAAGTAATTGTTGCCGAAATGTACAATGATGTTTTTCTTTTTGAAATGCAAGAAACCATTGCAGATATCAAAGCTGAATTTCAAACGACCGAACCTAATTTAACCATTGAAATCACTCCTTCAGAATTGCCACTTTCCGTTATGGATTTAGGTGTTCAAGAAGGGCTGTTGAGAGGTCTTTATGCGGCACATAATGGAGTGTATAGAATGTCTTCCGACATGGAAGATCTTGTTGAAACTTCAAACAATGTGGCACGAGTTATTGTGAAAGACGGACACATACTTATTCAATGTTTGACACGTTCATCTGTTGAAACATCCAAATTTGATTTGGCAAACGGACTTCGTTCGGCATTCGAATTGTTTGGTTGCGAAGTGGATTTTGCCGGAAGCTATCCAGGATGGACTCCGAATGTAAATTCACCTATTTTAGGCGTTTTGGTTTCTATTTATGAAAGACAAAACCAAGAAAAACCAAAAGTAGTAGCTTGTCACGCAGGACTTGAATGTGGTATTTTAGGTACCAATTATCCAGATATGGACATGATTTCATTCGGACCAACCATTCATGGTGCTCACAGTCCAGACGAAAGAGCTTCTATTTCATCTTCTCAAAAATTCTGGAAATTTTTATTGGAAATTTTGGAGAATATTCCTGTATCCAATTAATAATAAATGATACATATTTAAAATAAAATCTCGAGTCAGCTCGGGATTTTTTTTATCCTTAAGTTAGTTATTCGTATGTGTTTTTTTCTCAAAAATTGTATTGATGAATAAACGTTGCAAAAAATGAAATGAAGATTTAGTCTTTAATGACTAGTTTTTTTACAGCAATTGTTTGTTTTTCTTCTGTAAACTTCAAAATATACACCCCTTTTTCAAGAGAATCTCGCGACAAAGAAAAGGTTTGACTAGATATGTTTTCTATTTTTTTTACCGCCTGACCGCAGGTATTGTAAATTGTAAGGGTCGCTTTATCAAGAGGTTGATCAATCACTAACGTAGTTGATGAAACCATCGGATTGGGGTAAATTGAAATAGGGTGATTGATTGCATTTTCTAGGGTGCCTAAGCCTGTTTGTCCCGACAATATGCAGGCGTTTGGAGTGCTTTCGTAGGCATAGTCTTTAAGGGTAAATGAGGTAGATGTTTCATACACATCAAAGCGTGCCCAGCCATAATAAGTATTGGTTCCCACTATTAATTTTAAGGCTAAATATTTATC
The DNA here is from genome assembly GCA_017984835.1 of Flavobacterium sp. Taxonomy (GTDB): domain Bacteria; phylum Bacteroidota; class Bacteroidia; order Flavobacteriales; family Flavobacteriaceae; genus Flavobacterium. Next base: position 29,058 of record JAGNYR010000013.1, read on the forward strand.
GGTAGCACCTGGCCAATAGCCAGTTGTTGAACCCAGTCCCAGGGTCCCAGGGTAGTTTGCGACGTACCAATTTGTTGATGTTGCGCAAATCGAAGTAGATGAATTTAATGCCCATGGTAAATGGGTTCCATTGACAAAATCACCCAAATACGCATTGTTGTTTTGTGGAGCACATTGCACTCCTGCTATTCCCGAACCTCCACCAAAATACATTGTGAAATCGACCACCGTGTCATTGTTTAGATCTAAATTATAGGTAGCATTGGGAGTAGCATCGGTTGGGTCTGTATAAATAATTTGGGAAAATAAGTTGTTGTTGCAAACAAACAATAGTAACATACAAAAGAACGTAAGGTTATTTATTATGAACTTATTGGTTGTTTTCATATGTGATTTGTTGTTAATTTCCTACCCTTAATTACCTTAAAATGAATCAAAAAGTTTCCAGGTAAACATTCTTTGTAAAGGTATAAAATATTGTGGTGCATCAAATGCAATTTTTTATTACACGATGTATAACTTGTTTTTGAACGATATATTAATTTAATAGAATCAATACCAATAAAGGGACAATCAATCCTGCAGCAGCTAGTTTCCAGCCTCTTTTACGGAATGTATTTTTGCCCACAGTGATCATCATCATTCCCGAAATAGCAAGGGTAATTAATGAAATTCCAAATACATCCGAATAGTAAATCCACCAATTGGAGGTGTTTTTATGTAGTTTCATTGCTTGGCTAATGATAGGTGTTTTTACAAAAGTTTCGATTTCGCCTTTGCCCGTTTTCAAATCAATTTCTACCTCATTCTTTTCAAAAGATATTTTCAATACCTCTTCTTTTATTTTGTGACGACGAATTTTATCGTCAATTCCCAATTGTTTACCCAAATCTTCGGCATATTGCTCTGTAATGTCTTTTTCAGCAGGTAGTTTAACCTGAATTGCTTTGGTTGCCACAGTATATTTTTCAGGATGCCACCTATCACGGTGATTCATTAAAATCCCAGAGAATGCAAATGAAATGATGAGGCCTACATAAAAATAGCCCAAATCTCGGTGTAGGTTGCGGGCAGTAATTTTTGCCATGGATTAAGAATTTTTTTAAAATTTATATTTGATGCTGGTCATGATTTGTCTTGGCGCAATTGGATTCACACTGTAGTTTTCATGTACCGTATAATTTAAAGTATTGGTGAGGTTTGATATTTTGCATAAAATACTCCATTTTTTATACGAATATCCAGCCGATAGATCAAGGTTTGTATAACCTTGTAATGGTATGTCTCGGTCATTAATGGTTACCGCTCCCGTGGTAGCATTGACTACATATTGATCGTTCCAACCACCAAATCGATTGCCGATGTAATTGCCAATAGCACCAAAAGAAAATCCTTTTAATTTTCCAAAAGGAACGTTGTAAAAGAAACTCAAATTGGCCGTATTTGCAGGAGTTCTAACTAAGCGATCTCCTTCAATAAATCCGCCATTAACAGGATTGGTTTTACTGTAATAACTGTCGTTGTAACTGTAGCCAGCAGTAATATTCAAGCCTTCAATGGGTTTTGCTGTTATGTCCATTTCAATTCCTTTGCTTTTGGTTTCTCCATTCAATACTTTTAGGTTGGTATCGGTATTTGGGGTAATTCCATCCGCTTTGAACTCGGCGGTTTGTGCCAAATTGCTGTTCGTAATTTGATATATTGTCATGTTCATACTCAAGATGCCGTTCCAAAAATCTTTTTTGATTCCCATTTCAAATTGATCGATGATGGATGCTTCAATAGGTTGTAAATTGACCGTAGTTCCTGTGTTTGGGGTAAACGAATTGGAATAACTTGCAAAAACGGACGAATTCTTATCGGGTTGATATATCAATCCGATTTTTGGAGAAAAAGCCTTGTTTTTAAGTTGCAACCCTTTTGTAATAGAAACGGGATTGTCAATCAATTTATGGGTTTCAGCTTGTGCCTCTTGCCATGACCAACGAATACCAGCTAACATTTTGAATTTTTCGGTAAACGAAATTAAATCTTGAAAATACATACCCAAACGGTTTGTTGTAGTAAGTACTTTTTGGGTATTTACTGCATTGGGTTCAGTTGTTGTTTGATTGTTTGGATCAAATGAAAATACATTAATCGTGTCATAAGTAGCTGGGGAAAATACAAATGTGTTTGCGGTAGCTACCGAATTTTCAAAATCAATTCCAGAAAAAGTTTGGTGCTTGATGGTACCTGTTTTGAAACAACCTTGTAGGCTTATTTGTTCACCTACAATGCTTTCTAAGTTTTTATTTTGTCCTAAAGGGCGGCTCCAAGTACCGTTTGGATTGGTAATCTGAATGCGTTCGGTGCCTTTCCATTCACGGTCATAATTTTGGTAGGAAGAATTAAAACTTAATTTCCAATTTTTGTTAAATGAATGATTCAATAGGGCAGAAGCACTGCTTGTTTTTGTATTTCCGTTGGACCATAAAGCACCATAATAATTGCCTCTAGGTACATCAAAAATTTGTTTACCAATAAGTATTGTACCAAAATCGGGTGTCCAATCATCATTCATGAAATCGCCTTGTAGGGTAAGTTGTGTTTTAGGACTTAGATTAAATAAGAACGATGGGTTGATGTAATAACGTTCTCTTTTTACTACGTCTCGAAAACTTTCTGAATTTTCGTAGGAAGCGTTCAATCTGTAGGCAATGGACTTATTTAATGGACCATAAAAATCGATAGATGGTTTGTAAAACGCATAACTACCAGTTTGTAGGGCAATTTCACCTCCTTTTTTGAAAGATGGAGTTTTGGTAACCAAATTTAAAATACCTCCTGGCGCCACATTGCCGTATAATAAAGCGGAACCTCCTTTTAAGAACTCGACTTTATCCAATGAAGAAACTTCTGGGATCGAACCCGAATTGTACCGAAAACCATTTCTAAACATATTATTTGCCGACATGTCATAACCTCGAGACCAAAACGATTCTTGGGTGCCACCACGTGCGGATCCTACATAGACTCCGTTTGCATTTTTTATGACCTCGCTGAGGCGAATGGCTTGCTGTTGTGCTATAACTTCATTGTCGATCGTCTGCACACTTTGCGGAATATCAAATGGCTTCAAACCCGAACGCACGGCACTTACTTTTCGTTTGTTAGGGCTTTCCTTGATTACAATCACGATTTCTCGCAATGTTTCCATCGCTTCTTCAAGGATGAAGGTTACTTTAGTCTTCTCATTGGCTACTACTTTGATGTCTTGCGTTTGTTTTTTCAACCCTTCAGCTTCGATCGTGATGGTATGCAGACCTACTGGAAAGTTTTCAAAATGAAACAAGCCTTTTTCGTCCGTTTTTGAGAGGGAGGCTTTTTTTCCTAATTTAATAGATACTCCGGCGAGAGGATAGCCATCCTTGGATAGAATTTTACCTTCAATAGAACCTGTTTCTTGTGAGTAACCTAAAACACTGGATAACAATGTGATGATAATGATCGATATTTGCTTTTGCATAATTATTATTAAGAATAAATAAAAATAACGATGCAAATATAATGGCAAGAATTTAAATTACAAAGTTTATTTAGAATAATTAAAAATAAAATTAAAACAAAATATCTAACTCATTGGTTGTTAAATAGATATGTTTTTCATCCTAGTTATTTTTTTTAAACAGGTAATCGTTGGATGCTTTTTTACCAAACTGAATACCAGAAACGGTTGCTTTTAGGGTGTTGTTTTTTTGTAAGCGATAAGTGATTTTTTGAGGAAAATCGTGTTTTGGGTTTTGAAATACGAGCAGACTGTCTTCAGATTCAGTTAATTGAAAAGATATAGGAAGGTCGTTGTTTTCACCTCGAACGGTTGCTGTATAGATCAATATTTTGTTGTTTTCAACCAATTCGATTTGTTCAAAATGTAACGTGTCTTTTTCATTTTGAATAAAATAGGAGTTCCCTGTAAAGGTGCTATCATTTTCAATTTTCCATTGTTCTTGTAAGATGCCAAGACTGTCTTTTTCCTCCCATTTTCCGACTAAAAATTGGGCCTTATCTAACTCTTCATATTCTTTGATTAAGTGGCCCTTGGCATCATACTTATTACAAGAAACGAATAGTGTGGACAAAACGAAAAGAATGGCTAAAGAATATACTGACTTCATATAAAACAAATTTTTTGTAAAAATAATAAAAACAGGAGTAACAGCATCGGATTGTGATTGAAAATCATTCGAAAATAAATTGTAAAAAATAGTCAAAAACGAATTTAGATTTATGCAATCTTTTTACTAATTTTGCACTCCAAATAAGATTACTTATGTTAGAAAGACTTCAATATGTAAAGCAACGTTTCGATGAGATTTCGGATTTGATTATTCAACCCGATGTAATTTCTGATCAAAAACGTTATGTACAGCTCAATCAAGAATACAAAGGGTTGAAAGACTTGATGGAAAAAAGAGAAGAGTTGATTAATGTTACGGGAAATATAGAAGAAGCCAATGAAATAATTGCGGATGGTTCGGATGCCGAAATGGTTGAAATGGCCAAGATGCAATTGGATGAAGCAAAAGATCGTTTGCCTATTTTGGAGGATGAAATCAAATTTTTGTTGATTCCGAAAGATCCAGAAGATGCTAAAAATGTGATGGTAGAGGTTCGTGCCGGTACAGGTGGAGACGAAGCCAGTATTTTTGCAGGTGATTTGTTTCGTATGTACACAAAATATTGTGAAAGCCGCGGATGGAGAACTTCTGTTGTAGATATGAACGAAGGAACTTCAGGTGGATTTAAAGAGGTTATTTTTGAAGTTACAGGTGAAGATGTATACGGTACGTTAAAGTTTGAAGCTGGTGTACACCGTGTGCAACGTGTACCACAAACTGAAACCCAAGGACGTGTGCATACATCTGCTGCCACAGTTATGGTATTGCCAGAGGCTGAGGAATTTGATGTTCAAATTGATATGAATGAGGTTCGTGTTGACTTTTTCTGTTCTTCTGGTCCAGGGGGTCAATCGGTAAATACAACAAAATCTGCGGTACGTTTGACGCACATTCCAACCGGATTGGTAGCACAATGTCAGGATCAAAAATCGCAGCACAAAAACAAAGACAAAGCGTTGACTGTATTGCGTTCACGTTTGTATGAAATGGAATTGGCCAAAAAACAAATTGAAGATGCAACGAAGCGTTCGTCTCAGGTAAGTTCTGGTGACCGTTCCGCTAAAATTAGAACCTACAACTATTCTCAAGGGCGTGTAACCGATCATAGAATTGGATTGGATGTTTTTGATATGGATGGGGTTATGAATGGTAAAATTCAAAAATTTGTTGATGAGTTGCAACTTGTTAACAACATGGAAAAATTAAAAGAAAGTGAAGTTTTTTAATTTACTTTTATTGATAAATATAAATGCCAACCTAAAATGAATTAGTTTGGCATTTTTTTTAAAAGAGAACAATGACAACACAACAACTGATTGAACAAATAAAGAGTAAGAAATCCTTTCTATGTATTGGATTGGATGTTGATTTGGATAAAATTCCAGGTTTTTTATTGGAATTAGAAGATCCTATTTTTGAATTCAATAAAGCCATCATTGACGCTACGCATGACCTGTGTGTGGCTTACAAACCCAATACCGCTTTTTATGAAGCCTACGGAATCAAAGGTTGGCAATCGCTTCAAAAAACCATTCAATATTTAAATGCTAATTATCCAGAAATTTTTACCATTGCTGATGCCAAAAGAGGTGATATCGGAAATACTTCTACGATGTATGCCAAAGCTTTTTTCGATGATCTTGCATTTGATTCGGTGACCGTTGCTCCGTATATGGGAAAAGACTCGGTAGAACCTTTCTTGGCTTTTGAGGACAAACATACCATCCTACTGGCATTGACCTCTAACGAGGGTGCTTTTGATTTTCAAACCCAAGATTGTAACGGAACGGAGCTTTATAAAACCGTATTGGAAACGTCCAAAAGTTGGAAAAACGCACAAAATTTAATGTATGTGGTTGGTGCTACCAAAGCGGAGTATTTTACTGAAATCAGAAAAATTGTTCCGGATAGCTTTCTATTGGTTCCAGGAGTTGGAGCACAAGGGGGTAGCTTGCAAGAAGTTTGTAAATATGGGTTAACATCCAACATTGGTTTATTAATTAATTCTTCAAGAGGTATAATCTTCGCGTCCAAAAATGAAGATTTTGCAGAAAAAGCAAGAGAAGAAGCGCAAAAGATGCAAATAGAAATGCAGGAATTATTGGCATAAAATGTATATTTACAAAAAACAATAATTGATAAATTATACAGTTTACAAAAATAAGGAAAGTGATCAATGGGTAACCTTTGTGCATGGTGCAGGCGGCAGTTCGTCCATCTGGTTCAAACAAATACGCGAATTTCAAAATGAATTTAATGTATTATTATTGGATTTGAGAGGGCATGGAAATTCAAATTCAAGCAAAGGTAAATATACATTTTCAGCAATTGCGGATGATATTTTAGAAGTATTGGATTATTTAAAAATAAATAGATCTCATTTTATTGGAATTTCATTGGGAACAATTTTGATTCGACAACTAGCTGAGACAAATCCGAGTCGAGTTCAAAGTATGACGATGGGTGGTGCAATTTTAAAATTTAATGTACGATCACGAATTCTAATTTTTGTTGGAAATACGTT
>JAGNYR010000013.1:35841-37415 GCA_017984835.1 Flavobacterium sp.
ACATACTAAAAAATCACAGCTTTTTATTGTTCAAAATTCTGGACATGTTGTAAATATTGAACAACCTATGGTTTTTAATAATAAAGTGCTCTCTTTTATAAAATTGATTCCATAAAAAAAATGTCAAATTCGTTAAAACTTGACATTTCTTTAAACTAACCAACCAAAATTATTTATAACTAACTAATTACACTGCAAAATTGAGACAAAATTTTTTATATTTTGTTAAGATAATGTTATACTTATGTTATTGATTATTAAATTTTTATAATTAATTTCGGTAGAATTTTCTTTTACTTATCAACCAAATGACCATGGGCGCACCAATCATTGAAGTTACCGCATTGATGGGAAGTGTAAAATTGGCACCAGGCATTTGTGAAATCAAATCACAAAGCAACATAATAATCGCTCCGAGCAATAGCGTTGCAACTAAGACAGTTTTATGGCTGCTCGTTTGTAAAATTAATTTTGCAATGTGAGGTACGGCCATACCTACAAATGCAATCGGACCTGCAAAGGCGGTTATACTTCCCGCAAAAATGGCGGTAGCAATAATGATCCACAACCTCGATTTTGAAATATTGACCCCAATACTTTTTGCATAATTTTCTCCTAACAGCATGGCGTCTAATGATTTGAGAGAAAGCATACTAATGGCCAAACCAATAAAAACGCAAATCCCCAATATAACTAGCTGTGAAAGGGTCAAATTTCCAATGCTACCCATGCTCCAAAAAGTGTATTTCTGAAGTTGTTCCGCATTACTAAAATAACTCAATACATTGATGATGGCTCCAGAAAAACTGCTGAACATTAGACCCACAATCAACACCATCGACGTATCTCTGAGTTTTTTTATCGCCATTAAGATAAACCCAAGCACCACTAAACTTCCCATACAGGAAGCCAAAACGATGCTAAAATTAGATGCAAACAAACCGTTAACAGATGCAGGTAAAAACGAGGATCCAAGTAAAATAAAAGCCACGCCTAGACTAGATCCAGAACTGAGTCCTAATACATACGGACCTGCAAGCGGGTTTCTGAATAAGGTTTGCATGAGTAATCCACTGATGGATAAACCAATACCCACAAGGACAGCTGTAATCGCTTTTGGAATTCTAAAATTCAGAATGATGTAATCCCAAGTTGAATTGTTGGATCCACCCATAAATATACTTTTCAAGATCTCCTTAAAAGGAATAAAAACTTGTCCTAAAGATAAATTTAATAGGAGGGAAAGTGCCAGTAAGAAGCACAAAAGTACAATGAATATTTTGTTTTTATTTTTCAAGTAGAGACTAATTTAATTTTTCAAAAAAATACGGTTTGTAGTTTTTTAACAGATGTGGATGTAATATTTTTACCAGATCTTTGATTACGATATCAGGTCTATTGGGGGCTAATTCATAATATAAAACGCCTCCTTTTTCACCTTTTTTTCGATTGAATGAATACACATTTTTTGTTTTAAACGCTTTAAATTGCTCATAATGCGGATTGGAGAGTGTCATTTCTTTTAATGTCGAAAATTGACCAGAGGTGATCCAAATATCTGCATTTTTCGCACG
>JAGNYR010000049.1 GCA_017984835.1 Flavobacterium sp.
GACGGTATTTGAAAATTTTCACCATCAGCGATGCTTCGTAACAATTTTCGCAATATTTTTCCAGATCGTGTTTTAGGTAATCTTTGAACCAATACGACGTCTCTCAAAGAAGCAACGGCTCCAATTTGTTTTCTAACCAATTGCACCACTTCTTGCTGCAATTGAAAACTTTCGGTTGCATCACCATGTTTTAGAACGACTAAAGCCAAAGGAATTTGACCTTTTAATTCATCGTTAATACCTATCACCGCACATTCTGCTACAGAAGGATGTGAAGACACAATTTCTTCCATCTCGGCTGTTGATAGTCGATGACCTGCCACATTGATCACGTCATCTACCCTACCTGTAATGTAAATGTAATTTTGATCATCTTTATAACCACCATCTCCAGAGAAATAATACCCCGGAAATTTATTCAAATATCCCGCTTGAAAGCGTACGTTGTCTTTCCATAAATCAAGTAACGTTCCCGGAGGCAATGGCAATTTAACCACTACATACCCTTCTTCGTTGGCTCCTAATTCTTGACCGTTTTCTCCTAAAATTCTAATGTCATATCCGGAGACTGCCTTACCTGCAGACCCTGGTTTTATGGGTAGGTATTCTACCCCCATCATATTAGCAATCATGGGCCAACCCGATTCGGTTTGCCACCAATGATCTATAGCAGGTATGGGAATGTGTTGTTGGTACCATTCCAAAGTGGAAACATCACATCGTTCACCAGCCAAGAATTGATTTTTTAGACTTGATAAATCAAATTGTTTGATAAACTGTCCGTCTGGATCTTCTTTACGAATGGCTCTAATAGCTGTGGGAGCCGTAAACATAGTATTCACTTTGTGCGCTTCAATGATTCGCCAAAAAGTACTTGCATCTGGCGTTTTGATTGGTTTTCCTTCAAAAACAATCGTAGTATTTCTATTGATCAAGGGACCATAAACAATAAAACTATGACCTACTACCCATCCCACATCTGATGCTGCCCAAAAAACTTCACCTGGTTGCACCCCATAAATGTGATTCATTGAAAATTTAAGTGAAGTTGCATAACCACCTGAATCGCGCACGATGCCTTTGGGTTTGCCTGTTGTTCCAGAAGTATAGAGTACGTAAAGAGGATGAGAAGATGCAACGGGAACACATGGTGCTTCTTCTGATCCATATACAAGGGCATCATAATCTACGTCGTATTTTTTAAATGGTATTCGAGCTCCTAATTTTCGGTTTAAAATAACTACCTTTTTGGGTTTGTGGTTTGCCAATTCAATGGCTTCATCAACCAAAGGTTTGTAGGCGATTAGTTTTTCAATTTCAATTCCGGACGATGCTGTTATAATTACCCTTGGCTTGCAATCATCGATTCGAATGGCTAATTCATGGGGTGCGAATCCACCAAAAACAACCGAATGAGTAACTCCAATTCTTGCACATGCTAACATTGCAAAAGTAGCTTGGGGAATCATGGGCATATAAATGACAGCGGTATCACCTTTTTTTAATCCAAGTGAAAGTAGCCCTCCTGCTAATTTAGCTACTTCAGATTTAACTTCAGCATACGTGTATTTTTTGATGGTTTGTGTAACAGGTGAATCATAGATCAAAGCGATTTCATCTCCAAATCCATCTTGTATATGTTTGTCTAAGGCCAGGTAACAAATGTTTAATTCGCCATCCTCAAACCAAAGCGGATAATTATTTTGGTCTTTTGAAAGAATGGAATTAGGTTTGGTGAACCATTCAATTTGGTCGGCTTGTTCCTTCCAAAATTCTTCTGGAAAATCGATGCTCTTTTTGTAAAACTCCTCGTAGTTCATTTTTATCGAATTTATATTAATAGTATGCTTAAGAAAGTAATTCGTTTACTTTTTCGATTACTTTTTTAATCGAAAATGGTTTGGTCAAATAAGCGTCTGCTCCTAGTCCCAATCCTTTTTCAATATCACTTTCTTTGTTTTTTGCGGATAGAAAAATCACTTTTGTGTGTGCTAACTGGGTGTTGCTTTTGATTTGCTCTATGGTTGCATAACCATCAACCATAGGCATCATGACATCCAGAATGATGATGTCGGGAAATACCGACTTAACAATATCCAAGGCTTCTTGCCCATCTCTAGCAATGAATACTTCAAAATTATTTTTTTTGAAAGTATATTCCAACGTCATTACAATATTAGGCTCATCATCAACGATTAATATTTTTTTCATCTTAATTGGTGTTGTTTGTGGGTAGTGTGAATGCTAAACAAGCACCGTTTTCAGTGGGTTTAACATATATTTTTCCTTTGTGGTGTTCTATAATTTGTTTGCAAATGGCTAATCCTAATCCGCTTCCTACAGGTTTTTTGATGTTTTGATCAATTGACTGAAAAAATTTATCAAAAATAGTTTCGTAATCATTCTTGTTAATTCCTTTACCATTGTCCCAAATCATTGTCAAAACTTCGTCCTCTGTTTTTGATATTTGAATGGTAATTAACCCTTCTTGATCCGGACAAAATTTGATGGCATTGGAAATTAAATTGGTAATTACTTGAAATATCCGATCCTCATCATAATAAGCATCTACCCTAGCATTGTTTTCAAAATGAACTAAGATATTTTTATTTTTAATCAATTGCTGAAGCGGTACAATTGCTTTCTCGAGTGTTTCAACTAAATTATTCTGTTTGGGATAAATCGTTTGTTTTCCAGTTTCAAATTTTTCTAAATCCAGGATTTTATCAATCAATCGATTCAATCGATCCGACTCAGAGATGATGTTTTGAAGAAATTGTTTTTTGAGTTCATCCGGAATTTCGTCATCATCATGTAAAATTTCACTTGCTGCTCTTATGGCAGTAATGGGAGTTCTAAGTTCGTGTGTTACGGTATCTAAAAACTCATCTTTTTGTTTGTCTTTTTGAATTAAAGAAATATTGGCATCTTGTAATTTTGCGGTTATTTCTTTTAATTCATTGGAAGTTTCCGTCAGTTTTTTATTGATGATGATGTTCTCTTTCGATTCTTCTAATATTTTTAATACCTCGGGTAATGAAATGCGTTCTTCCTTTACCACACTTGAAATCAGAATTCTCGCCGAAGCAGTTCCGATATGTCCTGTAAGCAAGTTTTCAGAAAACTTAATCAATCGGGCATCGGCCAATTCTTGGTTGACATCCACATTGTATTTTGCATTGAAAATATTCATGGCTCTTTTGGTTCTGCTTTCGCCTAAGAATCGAATCAAAACTTTTTCGATATCATTTCGGTATGCAGTTCCTTTCCATATGAATGCATTTTCATGGTTGGTGATATATTTGCTGATATCCACAAACATTTCTGCATAATTTCTTTCTCGATAATTCCCTTTAAAACTTACAGAAACAGAAAAATAAGTGAACGTGTTGAATAACAAACTCCAAAATAAAGCATGTGGAACCGGTTGTAAATAATCTAAACCAAATAATTGAAAAGGTTTGAGTAAAGGAATTCCAAATAATCCTTCAGAAAGAAAAGCACTTTCATGGGTTAATCCAGAAGCATACGGAATTAGCAATGTGTAAATACAAACCAAAAACCCAACGAGAATGCTATATACCGCTCCTAATCGAGAACCTCTTCTCCAAAATAAAGCTCCAAAAAAAGCGGGTGCCAATTGCGCAATGATGACAAAGGCAATCATTCCGATGGAAACCAAACTATAGTCTAAACCGAAGAATCGGTAGATAAAATAGGCCAAGATGATGATGGAAAAAATACTTAATTTTCGCGTATTCAAAATGGTTCGGTTACTGATTATTTCAGCTTCATCAAGTTTGCCTAACAAGTTGTAGGGGATCAAGATGTTGTTGGTAACCATGGTCGCAAGCCCAATGGATGAAACCACAATCATTGAAATGGCTGCAGAAAATCCACCCAAAAACACCATAACGGTCAGCGTTTTTTGATCAAATAATTGAGGGATTAATAACGAATACGTATCTGAGTTGACAGATTGCCCATCAAAAATAATATTTCCACCCCATGCAATAGGATACACAAAAATGTTAAAAATTAGTAAGTACAACGGAAATAACCACACAGCTGTATTGATGTGATTTTCACGGTTGTTTTCTACTACCGAAACTTGAAATTGACGCGGCAATAAAAATATGGCAAACATCGAGAGGACACATAACAAAAACCAATTGATTGCTTGTGGTAATCCTCCGATCGTGTTTTTTTCCTTGAAATGTTCGAGTAAAGAAGCCTTTTGGTAAATGTCATCAAATCCATCAAATACAAAGAAAGTGATGTAAATACCGATGAATACAAAAAACAACAATTTAAGGATACTTTCAATTGCAACCGCTGTAACGATTCCTTTTCTTTTTTCAGAGGCATCAGCATAACGAGTTCCGTAATACGATGAAAAGAGTGCCAAGGCAATAGCTACATAAGTGGTTGTATCATCAAAGATATAGGAATTGATTTTTGTTTTGGTAACGATGTGAAATGTTTCCGAAATGGCTTTCAGTTGCAAAGCTATGTATGGTAAAATACCGGTTAAACATACAACAGTAACTATTGCCCCTAAGAAACGACTGTTCCCATATCGAAGGGAAATAAAATCGGCGATGGAAGCAATTTTATTAATTCGGGAAATACGGATGATTTTTTTGAGAATCAATATCCATGAAGGTGCAATGATGATGGGCCCTAGGTAAATTGGTAAATACGATAATCCACTTTCTGCTGCCAAACCAATACTACCATAATAAGTCCAAGCTGTACAATACACTGCCAACGACAAAGTATATATATAGGGATTGTTTGTCCATTTGTTGTTTTCTCTTTTTTCGGCCCAATGCGCAATTAAAAAGAGGAATCCTAAATAGACCGATAGTATTGTTAAAAGTAAAAAACTATTCATTGTACTTATTTACGATTATCAATGAAATCAAAACTGAAAACAAGGTGATGGAAAAAAAATAGATGTAAATAGCAGGAATGCCACAAATACTCTGACTTGAATCAAATAAAAGTACGATGGGCATGTTAAATCCAATTAATAATAAAACGGAAATAATGAGTAATTTTTGCTGATGTCTTTTTTTCATTTGCACTTGAAAACGATTACATTTTTCATTTCTTAAAGTTATACTTTTATTTTAAGATATTACAATTGAAATTGCTAATTTGATATAGGTTATTTACAAAAAAAAACCTCCGATTTAATCGGAGGTTTTGTGATTACTAATCAATCTATTTTATTTGTCATCGTACTCACCAGAAAGGCAGTATGATCCAAATTTGAATAAACCATAAGCAATTAACGGACACAAAACAAATGTGTAAATAATTGCTGGAACAAGCTTTTCACCCCCTGCTTTCCACATTCCTAAAGCTTGGTTGATAAAAAGATAATATACTGAAACTGCACCAATTGCAATCCAAACGATTCCTAAAAGTCTTTTAATTTGATTCATTTTAATTTTTTTTAAAGTTATTAATCATGAACATTTCTGTCATCTGATTTTAAATAAACAATTCCGATTACTAAACAAACTGCAGCCACAATAATTGGGTACCAAAGTCCCTCTAAGTAGGGTTTATCATATGGTAAAGCTGAACCCGCTTCTTTAGCAATGTCATTGGCTTTTTTAGCATTTAATGCTAAGAAAGTAGCTACTGCAGGAAGCAATCCACCAAAGATACCGTTACCAACGTGGTATGGTAAACTCATTGAAGTATATCTAATTTGAGCTGGGAACATTTCTACTAAGAAAGCAGCAATTGGTCCATATACCATAGTTACAAATAATACTTGGATCAATACCATTAAGATCAAGTGCCATTTTACGTCGTCTGTAATGTTTTTCACTACTTCTACCCCATGTTTTACACTTACTCCCGTTGGATGATGTTTAGCACCAGGACCTTCAGTAAATGTTCCTAATGTAACAGCAGCTAAAGTATCTACTTTTGCAGGTTTTTCATCTGGTTTCAATGTGTTTTTCAACTTAACAGTATTTACTGTAACTACAGTATCTTTTGTAGTAGTATATTTAATCCAAACTTCATTTTTATTATTTGCTTTAGCATCAAATTCAATTGCGTTGGCAGAGAATAAAGTATCTACTACTGTATAGTGGAATTTAGCTCCTGTATTGTACAATGAATCTGATTTTGTAGCAACCAATATTTTAGTTTTCTTGATGGTAGGATCTTTTTTGTCAGCTTCTGTTTTGATTTCAGCCAAAGGACTTCCAACTACTTTACAGCTGTCCATCACTAATGTATTACCAATTTTCTTCATTGATTTTTCACTAGCAGATTCATACATTGAAGTATAGATTGGACGGTAAGCAAAAATAGCTAAGAACATACCAAACATCATGATCCATTTTCTACTCATTTTATCAGATAACCAACCAAATAATACAAAGAATGGTGTACCTAATGCCAATGAAATCAACATGATGTTATCGGCGATATCTTTGTCGACACTGATGGTTTTTTCAATGAAACTCATTGCGTAGAATTGTCCAGTATACCAAACAACACCTTGCCCCATGGTAGCTCCAAATAAAGCAAGTAATACAAATTTGAAGTTTAATTTGTTTCCAAAACTTTCTTTCAAAGGATTTGTAGACACTTTTCCTTCTTCTTTCACTTTAGTAAAAACAGGAGATTCGTGCATGTTTCTTCTGATGATGTACGAAATTCCAATCATGATGATCGAAACCCAAAATGGAATTCTCCATCCCCAATCTGTAAAATCTTCTTTAGACAAAGAGTGTCTTGTGATGTAAATTACAATCAATGAGATGAACAAACCTAAAGTTGCAGTTGTTTGAATCCAAGAAGTAAAGAAACCTCTTCTGTGGTTTGGTGAGTGTTCAGCTACATAAGTTGCTGCACCACCGTATTCTCCACCAAGAGCTAAACCTTGAAGTAAACGTAAAACCAATACTAAAAACGGAGCAAAATAACCAATGGTTTCAAATGCTGGTACACATCCAATTAAAAAGGTTGCACCACCCATTAATAGCAAAGTCACCATGAACGTATATTTACGTCCAATTAAATCTCCTAATCTTCCAAAGAAGATTGCCCCGAAAGGACGAACCACAAATCCTGCAGCAAAAGTTGCAAGTGTTGATAAAAATGCCGCAGTTGGGTTGTCTGGCGGAAAGAATTTTGTTGATAGCAAAGTTGCTAAACTTCCGAAGATATAGAAATCATACCATTCGATCATTGTACCCATTGAGGAAGCAGAAATTACTTTCCAGATTCCTTTTGTTGACTTATCACTCATACTTATTAATTATTTAATGTTTATTAATTTTTTATTATTAGAATGTGTAAACACATGAAATCATTGTTCTGAAGTTAGATACAGAAGTAGTCGGACCTGTAACTTTACCAAAAGCATCAGCAGCTCCCCAATCAGCAGAAGTTAATTCTAATTCAGGTGTGATTCTGAATTTGTTTTTCTTGAAATCAACTCTTCCTGAAACTCTCCAAACGTTATCTACCATTCTTCCACCATTTACAGCGATTCCTCTACCGTATGCAGCATTTCCTGCCATGTCAGCACCGTTGTTTTTTGTTGTTCCAAAGAAAATACCTGGAGCTACCGATTTACCATTACTAGCAATATCTAACCAAAATGCAGTTGCTTTTGTTGGGTCATATGATTCGATACCGTTAACCGTGTTTCCTACATATCCACCTAACATTACCATGTTGAACATATTTGCTCCAGAAATTCCGTAAGCTTTGATCGAAATTTTATCGTTTGAATATTTTCCGTATCCAAAAACAGTTGAACTATTTACTTTTTCTGTAGTTACCAATCTAGCAGAACCTGATGCTCCATTGTCTGTTCTAGGTTGTAATGATTTGTACTCAAATCCAAAACCTAAAAATAAATTTTTGTTTTTGTATTGGAATTGACCGTTTAAAGAAGGCAATACCGAGTTAATAGACGCAGAATTCTGTGCAGTACCCGTTGGTTGAGCGGTTGTAAACTCTCTTTCTTTATAAGCAGATAAGATCAAAGAGAAATCTTTGCCTAAATTTTGTTTTAATTTCACCTGAGAGGCCCATCCAAAAGGATTGAACATAATTCCTGTACTAAAGTTAGCTACACCAGGAAATACTTCAGGTATAAAAGTAGGATACCAAGTTTGCCCCATTGTTAAGGACGTTTTTTTCCAATCTAATTGTGCATAAGCATGACGCAATCTCAACATACCAATCGTAGATGATCCTTCAAAATTACCAAAGAAATCACCTTCTAATGTTCCGCTTGCTTTGGCACCCCAAACATCAGGACCTTTTACTTTTACTCCTAAACGAGAAACAACCGATAAGAAATTAGATTGACCCACCGCATTTACATCATTTCCAGCACCGTCTAATGAAACATCTGTTGGGTATAAATTCAATTGATCTTCTCTTACTTGTGCCGATTTTCTCGTATCCCAGATATAATCTGTACGAACAAAACCATACCAAGAAATGCTATAATCATTTGCTGCCGGTGCAGCAGGAGCCGCAGGTGTAGCAGTTTGAGAAAAACCACTTAACGATAAGGCTGCAAAGGATAAAAAAATAATTTTTTTCATAATTAATTTTAGTTTATAATTTGGTTAATAATGCTTTTTTGCATGACCAAATTCTAAAATTTTGTTAATGAAAAAAATTAGAGTATATATTTATGTAAAGTGCTATAGTTAATCTTTGAAACGTTCCCATTTTATTAGCATAAACTTGTCACCAAGTTCTGTAATAATCATCCCAGCTCCTTTCAATTGGTCTTTGTTTTTCAAAAATTCAACAAGTTCTAAATGGTTGTATATCTTATAAGTAGGATGGTAATCGGTATGATTGGGTTTGGTGACTTTAAATTCTTTCACCCAGTTGCTAATTGTAACGTGTGATACGCCTATAATACGTTCTATTTCTCTAAAACTGAGTCCTTCCAAAAACAATTGTAATGCTTTGGTTACATAGTAACTATCGATCTTTTTACCTAATTTATTGACGGTAAAGTAATAATTGCATTTTTTGCATAGAAACCTCTGACGGTCTTTGATCACACCGCTTTTTACTATTGAATCTCCTTGGCATTTTGGGCACGCTAAAATCTCCATATATATAAATTTTGCATAAATATACTAATTTAGCAATAAACACAAAAATTAATATGAAAAAAATTAGCGATATTTTTTTTACTTAATTAATTTTTAAGTCTTTTTTATTGAATAAAATGCAAAATATTAAATAAATAATAGGTTTTCCAAATTTTATTTTTAAAATATTTGATGTATTATTGTCATATCAATTGGTTTTCAGATTTTTTTCATAATTTTAAATAAATTATATAAAACATGCAGTTTGACATTCAATCAACCGATTCATCGGTTCTTTATAAATTATTAACCGGAACAATCATCCCAAGACCCATTGCTTGGGTTGCCACCATCGATGCCAATGGAATTGATAATTTGGCTCCGTTTTCGTTTTTTAATGTCGTGAGTGAAGATCCACCTCACATCATGTTTTCGACGGTTCGAACCGGAAATAAAAACAAAGACACTTTAAATAATATTTTAGAGAACCACCAATTTGTAGTCAATTTAGTTACCGAAGAGGTTGTAGAGCAAATGAATACCACGTCTCAATCTGTTGCAGCGGATGTTAACGAGTTTGAATTGGCAAACGTGACTCCAATAGATGCTATCTACATCAAACCCAAACGTGTAAAAGAGAGTTTGGTGCAATTTGAATGCGAGATGGTACATCATTATTTTATTGAGAACCATCAAAATGGTGGGGCTTGTATCATCATCGGAAAAATTATTGCTATGCATATCGACGATTCCATTTTAATGGAAAATCATAAAATAAATTTAGAAAAATACAAACCAGTTGCACGGCTAGCAGGATCCAATTATAGCAAATTAGGAGAAATATTCTCAATTAAAAGATAAATCAATTATCAATTATCAATTATCAATTATCAATTATCAATTATCAATTACCTCTTGTTAATTACCCATAAAATATGAAAATAACAATCATAGGTGGCGGTCCAGGCGGACTTTACTTTTCGATATTAACCAAAAAAGCAATGCCACATTGCCAAATTGATATTTACGAACGCAACAGACCCGACGATAGTTTTGGTTTTGGAGTTGTGTTTTCTGATGAAACTTTGGGTGAATTCCTAAAACGCGACATGCAATCCTACGAATTGATTCGAAGCAAGTTTGCGTACTGGGACGACATTATCGTGGCTCGTGATGGTGAAGAAGTGAGTATTGCCGGAAATGGTTTTTGCGGTTGTTCCCGAAAAACGTTGTTACAATTACTGCAACAACGCTGCCTGGAAGAAGGCGTCAATTTGCATTTCGAACAAAATGTAGAGGATTTATCGCAATTTTCCGACTCTGATATTATTATTGCCTCTGATGGAATTGGGAGTGCCATTCGAACTACCTATCAAAAGGAATTCGGAACAAAAATTGAGTTAAAAAAGAACCGATTTGTTTGGCTAGGTTCTACAAAACCGTTAGATGCCTTTACATATTTCTTTAGAAGTACGCCACACGGAACCATTGTAGCGCATTCCTATCAATATGAGGAAGGAATGAGTACGTGGATATTTGAGTGCAGCGATGAAACTTGGCAAAAACACGGTTTTGAAGTAACTAATGAAGCCGACACCATGGCAAAAATTGCAGAAATTTTCGCTGAAGAATTAGACGGTCATCCATTGATTTCAAACAAATCACATTGGCGTCAGTTTCCCCATGTAACGAATGAAAAATGGTACCACAACAATATTGTATTATTAGGTGATGCCAAAGCTACAGCCCACTACTCTATTGGCTCGGGTACCAAATTAGCAATGGATTCTGCTATTGGTTTATCCGATGCGGTGATTGCGCATCCAACCAATGTGCAAGCTGCATTTGAACAATACGAAAAAACCAGAAGAAATACAGTAGAAATGATCCAGTATGCTGCCATTGTTTCTTTGGATTGGTTTGAAAACATGGATCGTCACATGCAACATTCGTTTCAACAATTTGCATTTGGATGCATGACGCGCTCTAAAAAAGTAACGTATGAAAATCTACGTTTAAGAGATGCATCGTTTACAGATAAAGTGTTGGAAGAGTTCAATGACAATTGCAATGTCAATAGCAAAAATCAATCGGCTGCTTTTTCAAGTTTTAGATTGAGAAATTTAGAATTGCAAAACCGAATCGTAATGGCATCCATGGGTCAATATGTGGCCGAAAACGGATTGGTGAACGATTGGCATTTTCAACATTACACTTCGAGAGCTGTGGGTGGTGTTGGATTGATTTTGACCGAAATGACCGCTGTATCAGAAACGGGAAGAATCACCCAAGGTTGCGCAGGTATTTATAGCGAAAGCCAAGTAAATGCTTGGAAGCGAATTACTGATTTTATCCACCAATATACCCCAACCAAAATAGGAATTCAATTGGGGCATTCAGGAAGAAAAGGCTGTTCCAAAATTCCTTGGGAGGAGCAATTTCAAGGTAACAAATGGGAGTTGCTTTCAGCTTCTGCTATTCCTTTTAATGAAAATTCTTATTGTCCAAAAGAAATGACTTTGGAAGATATGCAATTGGTTAAAAATCAATTCATACAAGCAGCTAAAAATGCTAAAGAAGCAGGTTTTGACATGATCGAATTACAAGCGCATCATGGCTTTTTATTGGCGTCTTTCTTATCTCCGTTGACTAATATTCGTACCGATGAATTTGGGGGCGGAATTGAAAACCGAATGAAATATCCGTTAGGAGTTTTTGCAGCCATCCGTGAAGTATTCCCTCATGAGAAGCCTATTTCAGTTCGAATATCAGCCACCGATTGGGCAGAAAACGGGATCTCAGAGCACGATGTATTGGTGATTTCTGAAGCATTTAAAAAAGCAGGGGCTGATATCATTAATGTTTCAACAGGTAACACGGTGGCGCATCAAAAACCCATCACGGGTAGAATGTGGCAAACTCCCTTTTCAGATGTGGTGAGAAATACCGTACACATTCCAACCATCACCGCAGGATCTATTCAAGATATTGACCAAATCAATACCATTATTTTGAACGGAAGAGCGGATTTAGTGGCGTTGGGCCGACCTTTATTGTTGGATGCTAATTTTGTACGAAATGCTCAAGCGTACGAACAATTTCAAGCGAATGATATTCCGAATCCCTATAAAATGGGTATTTCCCATTTGTATCCTTTAAAAGCCTCGGAAAGAAAACAAGCAGAAGGGATGAAAAAAGCGTTGAAACCTAAAAGTAATAAAAAATAATTACGAATTTTAAATTACGATTTATGAAAAGAAATAAAATTTTGTACTTCTCTATAATATTAGTTTTTGTTTGTTTTTGCATTTATTATTTTGAACCAATGCATAAGCCCGTTGAAACTTTAGATGAATTGATTGGTGAAAATCTGGATTTCGCAAACAATAAATATTTTAAATCTGAGGCAGATGAGATAACTAAAATTAACATAAACAATAACTTGAATGAATTTCAAGGAGGTATTTTAAGTAAAAAATCAATATTGCTAGATAGTATAGTTTATCAATATACATGGAATTTTTATTCACATAAAAAAACAATATGGATTGGTAAAACAATTGAAAATAAATACCAAATAATTGATGCAATAAGGTATAAAAACAATGTGAAATTTT
>JAGNYR010000050.1:0-8622 GCA_017984835.1 Flavobacterium sp.
TAACCGAAGCGGTTTACAGAAAAGGAACCATTGGTCGCGCCAAAGATCATTTGGAAGCGACTGCTTTTGAAATCACAAAAGATTTAGCAGGTATTCATGGTAAAGCCTATGTTTCAGTGAACAAAGCTTTGGTAACACAAGCAAGTTCTGCCATTCCAGTAATTCCTTTGTATATTTCATTGTTGTACAAAATCATGAAAGCAGAAGGAATTCACGAAGGTTGT
Source organism: Flavobacterium sp. (assembly GCA_017984835.1). Taxonomy (GTDB): domain Bacteria; phylum Bacteroidota; class Bacteroidia; order Flavobacteriales; family Flavobacteriaceae; genus Flavobacterium. The sequence continues at coordinate 225 of JAGNYR010000050.1, forward strand.
ATTGAGCAAATCCAACGTTTGTATGCAGACAGATTGTATGCAGGTGCTGCAGTTCCACTAGACGAACAAGGTAGAATTCGAATTGATGACTGGGAAATGCGCAGTGATGTGCAAGCACGAGTAGCACAGCTTTGGTTAGAATCTACAACCGAATCATTACCTCAATTGGGTGATTTAAATGGATACAAACAAGACTTTTTAAACTTGTTCGGATTTGGTTTTGAAGGGGTTGATTATCTCGCAGAAGCAAATGAATTAGTTCAGGTACCAAGTATCTAAAAGTGCGATATCAAAAATTAAATAATTCGATGATATTTCTTAAAAAAACCTAACGAAAGTTAGGTTTTTTTGGTTTTTATTCAATTCTTAAAAAAATTAACGTATCACTTTTGCGAGTTTTATTTTTTTTATTATATATTAGCGATTCAATTAACATCAAAATTTATTAATTATGAAAAAAATTACGTTAACAAAAGCATTGCAGTCGTTTTCAACGCGATTGATGTTTTGTTTTTTTCTCTTAGTAGGGTTAAGTGACGTTGTTTTTGGTCAAGTGTCTTATACACAAGACTTTTCAACAACTTCACATGGTTGGTCTACTGCGCAATTTTCACGTAGTACCACTAACACATGTGCTACCACTGCTTCTTTGAGAAGAAATTTGTATTCTAGTGCTGCCACTGGAATAACAGCTTCTCCAACTGTTGGTGCTTCCAATGGAGGATTAATTACAATGACTTATTATTATAAAGTTATTGATTATTCTTCTCCATATCCTGCAACACCAAATACATTTGGAAACTTTAAGGTTCAGTTTTCAACTGATAATACTACTTGGTATGATGCGTCAGGTTCGACTGTTTCGTCTGATCACATACCAGATACAAACTGTATTCAAAAAACAGTAACTTTTACACCTCCTGCATCTGCTGCATTGTATGTTAGATTCAATGCTGCATGGTCTACGGGGGATTATTATTTGCATTTTGATGATGTGGCTATTTCTCAAGGAGCAGCACCATCTTGTTTGTCACCTACTGGTTTAGTAGCTTCAGCAGTTACGGCAAGTAGTGCAACGGTTACATGGACAGCTTCAACTTCTACACCTGTTGATGGTTATGATTATTATTATTCTACATCTAGTACAGCTCCAGACGGGACAACAGTTGCTTCTGGTAGTACAGCTGCTGGTGTAGTAACTACTAATTTGTCAGGTTTAATTGACAATACAAACTATTATGTTTGGGTAAAATCTAAATGTAGTTCATCTGATATTTCTGCATGGACTCCTGCATTGACTTTTAGAACGTTATGTTTACCATTTGGTAACTTTTCAGAAAACTTTGACGGACTTACAGGTACAAATTTAATTCCATCTTGTTGGAGTAAAATATTAAGTGGTACTGGCTTGTCTACTTCTGCTACTGTTGGAACAAGTACAACTAATAATTCAGCTCCAAATAGTATCTCATTTTACAATTCTGGATCACCTGCAACAGCTAACATGATGTTGGTTTCGCCAGTGATTAGTAATTTAAGTGCTGGAACCAATAGATTGCGTTTCTTTGCTAAAAATGGTACAGATACACAAGATTTAGAAATTGGTACGATGTCAAATCCTGCAGATGCATCGACATTTACAGTATTGACAACTATCGATCTTAACACTACATGGACCGAATATGCATATAGCTTTGCTGCATATACTGGAACAGATACGTATATTGCATTTAGAAGATTATCTACATCAACATATACGTATGTTTATTTGGATAATGTTGTTTGGGAAGCAATTCCAACAACTGCTCCTGCATGTGTAACGATTACTTCACCAGTTAATTTAGCAGAAAGTGTTGCGAGTCCTATAATCACTTGGAATCCAAGTGTGGATGCAACTTCTTATAAAATTTCTGTAGGAACTTCAGCTGGAGCTACTGATGTATTGAATCAGTTTTCAGTTGGAAATGTGGTTTCTTATAATTTGACTCAAGCGGAAGCTGGAACAACGTATTATGTAACAGTGTATCCAGTGAATCAATATGGAACTTCAACAGGTTGTACAGAATCTTCTTTTACGACTTGTGATGAAAGTTTTACCTTAAACGAAAATTTTGACACAGCTGCATCTGGTTCAACTGCCGCTTTACCAACTTGTTGGTCTAGAACTGGGACTACCGGGTCTTCTTATGTTACAACAGGTAGTGTTGCGCCAGCATCACCATCTAACAGATGGTATTTATATGCTTCAGGAACGACCGTTGCTTATGCTCATACACCCGCATTAGCAAACATATCTGCAAATACTCATAGACTACGTTTCAAAGCGTATTCTTCAACTGCAAGCAAATTAATTAGTGTTGGATATTTGTCTACTCCAGGTGATGTATCTACCTTTACTTTATTACAAGATGTTAATCTTGGAACATCTACAACAGCTGCATCAATTGGAGAATATGTAGTAACCCCTGGAGCTTTGGCTGCAGGTGTTAAAAATCTAGTATTCAAAAATAATTCTCAAAATGCAACAATTTATTTTGATGATGTAATTTGGGAAGAGATTCCTGCAGTTGCACCTTCATGTGCTGCCAATGTAGTAGCTACACCAAACACAACTTGTGGTAACTTTGCTACAGCAATTACTTGGGACGCAGTTACTAATATTGATGGATATAAATTATCTATTGGTACAACTGCTGGAGGAACAGAAATATTAAACAACCAAGTTCTTACTACAAATACTTATTCTCATCTGGGTAATCCAGGCACAACTTATTATTTAAGAGTTGTTCCTTTTAATAATGTAGGTGATGCTGCATCATGTGCTGAAGTAACGTATGCTACAAATGCTACAGGATGTTTCTGTTCATCTAACCCAACATCAAATGATGGAACAGGAATTACAAACGTAAAAATTGTAACAACCGATTTTCCAACAACGGATGTAACTTATTTTGATCACTCAGCAACTGCTGTTGATGTGCAACAAGGTGTTAACACCAATGTACAAGTTACTTTTGCTACAGGATATACGTATGGAACAAATGTTTGGATTGATTTAAACAACAACTTTACGTTTGAAACTTCTGAGTTATTATATTCTGGAGAATCATTAGCTACCAATCCAACTACTTTGAATGCATCTTTCATGATGCCTGCAACAGCACCATTGGGTCAACACAGAATGAGAATTGCATCTGCTGACTCTGGTCAATCACCAGCAAATCCTTGCTATTCAGGTTCATATGGAGTTACTTTGGATTTTACTGTTAATGTAACAGCTGCTCCATCATGTTTACCGCCATCTGCTTTAGTTACAACTTCTGTTTCACCAACAGCTCAAAATTTAGCTTGGACAGAAAATGGTTCGTCAACTGCTTGGGATATCGAATGGGGTACTAATGGATTTACTCCAACAGGTACACCAACTGTGGCTGCTACCACTACGAATCCATATTCATTGACTGGATTGACTTCAAATACGGTGTATCAGTTTTATGTACGAGCTGTTTGTTCATCAACTGAGTCAAGTGCTTGGACAGGTCCATTTACATTTACAACCGCATGTGGAACGTACAGTGCAATCTCTGAAAATTTTGATGGTTTGACTGTTTCAGGTTCAATCCCAAATTGTTGGAGTAGAATATTGAGTGGTTCTAGCATATCAGCTTATGCTACTGTTGGTTCTTACACTTGGGAAAATAATTCAGCTCCTAACAGTATTCAGTTTTATAACTCAAACTCTACTTCAACTGATAATATGATGTTGGTTTCACCAGTAATATCTAATTTATCAGCGGGTACGCACAGATTGCGTTTCTTTGCTAAAAACGGAACTGCAACTGAAGACCTTCAAATTGGTACTTTATCTAATCCTGCAGATGCTTCTACATTTACAGTTTTATCTACAGTCGATATTAATACTGCATGGTCTGAGTACTCAGTAAGTTTTGCTGGATACACAGGTACAAATACTCATTTCGCATTCAGAAGATTGTCTACATCGACGTATACATACGTTTATTTAGATAACGTAGTTTGGGAAGCTATTCCATCGACTTCTCCTGCTTGTGTGGCGATTACATCTCCTGCTGATTTAGCTGAAAATGTAATGAGTGGTACGATTACTTGGGCAGCTAGTGCTGATGCAACTTCGTACAAAATTACGGTAGGTACAACGGCTACTGGAACAGATGTGTTGAATGCAGTTGATTTAGGTAACGTAACTTCTTACAATTTAGTTACTGAGCCTGGAACAACTTATTATGTAACAATTTCACCAGTGAATCAATATGGTACAACATCTGGATGTACTTCTATTTCATTCACAACTTGTGATTCATTAAATGCTCCAGTTTTAGAGCCGTTTGATACATTCTTGCCAGGATGTTGGTCAAACCGTTTCGGGGGTGATTTATTAACAGGTCCTGCTGCAACTGGTTCTTCTGGTTGGGGTGGAGATGGATTTGCTAACAATGGTTCTACAGGAGCTATCAGAAATAATATCTATACTACAGGTGCGAATGACTGGGTAATTTCACCAGTGGTAAGTATTCCTGCAACAGGATATGAGTTGAAATTTGATGCGGCTGCTGTTCAATATGGACAAACATATGCGCCAACTTCAGCTTGGGAAGCAGATGATATGATTCAAGTGTTAGTATCTACTAACGGTACGTCATGGACCGCTTTGTATACATTCAACAATACCAACCAACCATCTATCACTGGTACAACGACTACTATTGATTTAGATGCTTATGCTTCGCAAGACGTTCGTTTTGCTTTCAGAGCGGTGGAAGGTGCTACTGCAGATGGTGCAGATATTGATTTCTCTATCGATAACTTTGAAGTGCGTTTAACTCCAGCGGTTGCTCCTGGTTGTAGTACCATTACTGCAACAACAAATGCTAACTGTGGAAACTTCGCAACTGCAATTACTTGGACAGCTGCTTCAGGGGCTAATGGATACAAATTATCTATTGGAACTACAGCAGGTGGAACAGAGGTATTAAATGCTTCTGATCTTGGAACTGCATTGTCTTATAATCATATTGGATCTATAGGTACTACATATTATGTAACTGTTACTCCTTACAACACTGTTGGTGACGCTACAGGATGTACTTCTGTTTCTTTCACAACAAACAGCGCGGGTTGTTATTGCCCATCTGTTCCAACATCTGTGGATAATAATGGTATCACAAATGTGTTATTTGGAACTACAAATTATACGATAGCTCCTGTTACTTATGTTGATAATTCTGCTACAGCCGTTGATGTTAACCAAGGTGCTTTAGCTAATCTTCAATTAACGTTTGATACAGGTTATACTTATGATACGCATGTTTGGATCGATTTTAACAACAACTTTACTTTTGAACTTTCTGAAAAAGTGTTTACAGGTGTAGCTACTAGTGTTCAGCCAAACGTTTTGAATGCTTCATTCACAATGCCGGCAAATGCTGCTCCAGGTGTGCATAGATTACGAATTGGGTCTGCTGATACAGACCAAGTTACTCCTAATCCTTGTTATGGTGGATCATATGGTGTAACTTTAGACTTCAAAGTTAACGTAGTTGAGTTAAGCAATGCTACATTTGACGATGCAAGTTTTGTATACTATCCAAACCCTGTTTCAGATGTGTTGAACATTTCTTATGCGAATGAGATCTCTAAAGTTCAAGTAATGAATTTATTAGGTCAAGAAGTAATGGTTAAATCAATCAACGCGACTCAAAGTCAAATTGATATGTCTAACTTAGCTTCAGGTTCGTACTTAGTAAAAGTTACAGCTGATAACAAAGTAAAAACAATCAAAGTGATTAAAAGATAATTATCCTTTTTGATTTAATTTGAAAGTCCCGATTTTATCGGGACTTTTTTTATTTATATATGTATCTTTGCAAAAAATAATCATTAGATATGTATTTTTCTATCATTATACCTGTTTATAATCGCCCAGATGAAGTAAATGAATTACTGGCGAGTCTTTCTAATACAAGCTACCCAAAAGAATTCGAAATAGTGATCGTAGAGGATGGTTCTACACTGAAATGCAAATCGGTGGTAGAGGCCTATCAATCTAAATTGAATATAGCTTATTATTATAAAGATAATTCAGGTCCTGGCGATTCTAGAAACTTTGGTATGAATGTAGCGAAAGGAGATTATTTTTTAATTTTTGATTCAGATTGTATCATTCCGGAGCAGTATTTATTAGAAGTAGAAAAGGAACTTCAGTCGAACTATGTGGATTGTTTTGGCGGACCCGATAATGCACTGGCATCTTTTACACCAATTCAGAAAGCCATTAACTTTGCAATGACTTCTTTTATTACCACCGGTGGAATTCGTGGGGGATCTGAAAAAGTAATGAAATTTCAACCTCGAAGTTTCAATATGGGAATTTCTAAAAAAGCCTATATGGATTCGAAGGGATTTGGAAACATTCATCCCGGCGAAGACCCCGATTTAAGTATTCGTTTGTGGAGGTTAGGTTACCAAACGCGCTTGTTTGAAAATGCCTACGTGTACCACAAAAGAAGAATTGATTGGGAGAAATTCACGATTCAAGTGTCCAAGTTTGGAAAAGCGAGACCCATACTAGATTATTGGTACCCAGAATATAGAAAACCTACTTTTTGGTTTCCAACTTTGTTTATGCTGGGTTTGATTTTTTCAATATTTTTATTGGTTTTCCTAGTTGACGTTCCTTTAAAATTATATTTTGCTTACTTTGTTTTGGTATTTGTCATTGCATCGGTTCAAAATAAAAGCGTCCTAATTGGTGGATATGCTGTTGTGGCGGTTTGGAAACAATTTTCGGGATATGGATTCGGATTTCTAAAATCCTTTTTTGAAATTCATATTCTACGTAAATCTCCTCAAGAGGCTTTCCCAGAATTGTTTTTTCCGTCCAAACCTAATCAATACAGTAAAGTCGCTGTCAAAGAAAAAGCGGTTGTCCCTCCTCAGCCCATAATGACGGATTCAAAACCAATTGAACGTACCAGAACAAACATTGTTGGATTAACAGGCGGAATTGGTTCTGGAAAGACCACCATTGCACAATACATGGCATCCATCGGAGTTCCTGTTTATATTTCTGATCTCGAAGCACGTAAAGTAATGGAATTGCCAGAGGTAAGTTCGTTGATCGCTTTTGAATTTGGAAATGAAGTTTTGGATCAAGGGATCATCAACCGTGAAAAATTAGCTTCCGTTGTGTTTGGATCGCCCGAAAAGTTACGTCAATTGAATGCCATTGTTCATCCTGTTGTGAAAAAACATTTTGATCAGTGGGTTGCAAGTCATAAAAACGATCCGTTTGTAATCAAAGAAGCAGCCATACTTTTTGAAAGTGGTGCGTATAAAGATTGTGATTATATCATTTCAGTTTCAGCTCCTCTTGAAACCAGAGTTCAGCGTGTTTTGAATCGAGATACAACCACACGTGAAAAAGTACTTCAGCGCATCAGTAATCAAATTTCTGACGAAGAACGAAACGCTAAAAGTGATTTTGTAATTCAGAACGAAAATTTTGAGCTGGTTAAAAATAATATCAACGATATTATTAAAATTTTGAAAAATAAATAAAAAAAAGGTTAAATGTTAATGTTTGGTTAATACATATTCACTAGTTTTGTTAAAAAGCTAAATTTGTATTGATGAATAAGTTTGTTTTTCGCCTTTTAGTAGTTCTCATGAGTCTTTCCCTATTGGGGATCATTTTTGTGCAGGTATACTGGTTCAATACTTCTTTTGAAAATAACGAGGAACAATTCAAATTTCACGTCAAACAAGTTTTGGGAAATGTTGCACAAAAACTGCAACAAAAAGAAGAATACGCTTTTTATAGTAAATACAACAAAGCCAAAGACAGCAGTTCGACAGCTCCCAAAGAAGATGATTTGTTAGAGTATGGTTATTACCAACGCAATGCAAAGACCAACCAAACCATCGTTTATTCAAACAGCATTGTTTCTCAAGATTATGATATATTTTCTACGTTCTTTGATAAGAATTCGGATAGCATAAAACTTAAAAACTTTATTTCTAAACGTAAGACGGAAATTTTCAATAACAACTCGTTAGATAACAATGTTATTCAAAAAAATAAAATCGCCGATTTAACGATCGAAAAAGCGGGTTCTATGGATATTTTGAACAGCGCTCAATTTGAAATCCAATACAAAGATATTGCGGCTACTTTTCCAATTCAAGAGCGTATTTCTATCATTGATTTAAACGAAATCCTAGCTAATGAGCTTGAAGAGTACGGAATCAAAACGCCATTTGAATTCAATGTTTACAGCAAAGGTTTGGCGACCAAAATAAAATCAGAGCGTTTCCGTTTTGATAAATATGCAACGTATTCGATTCCGATTTTTGTAGATAA
>JAGNYR010000050.1:8722-12545 GCA_017984835.1 Flavobacterium sp.
ATTTGGCCTTAGATGCGATCAAAAACCCAAAAGTGATTGATGATAAAGAAAAAGTGTTTCGCTATTTACAGATGATTCGTGATGAAAACAAACGCATGCATGCACAAGTTGAAAATGTCTTGCGAATATCTAAGCTAGAGAAAAAAGAATTAGACATCAACAAAGAAAATCTGGATATTCAAGAAATCATTGAAGATGCAATCGAACACGTACATTTAATTATTGAAGATAGAGAAGGAATAATCACAACGCATTTCAATGCAGTTCGGACTTCTGCGTTATTAAGCGATGTACATTTCACGAATGTAATGGTGAATATTTTAGATAACGCCATAAAATATTCTGCTGAAGCACCTGAAATTGATATCTATACTGAAAACATCAAAGATTCCATCCTCATCAAAGTGCAAGATAAAGGTCTTGGAATGAGCAAGGTGGCTCAGAAACGAATTTTCGAAAAGTTCTATCGCGAACATACAGGTGATATACACAATGTGAAAGGACACGGTCTTGGTTTAGCTTACGTTAAACGTATAGTAGAAGATCACAACGGACAAATTTTTGTTGAAAGTGAAAAAGGAAAAGGAAGTACATTTATTATAAAAATACCACTCATAAACTAAACAAATATGGAAAAAGAAAATAAAAAGATTTTGCTTGTTGAAGACGATCAAAATTTCGGAGCTATTCTTAAGGATTATCTAATCCTTAACGATTTTGAGGTTACGCTTGCTAAAAATGGTATGGAGGGGTTTGAAAAATTCAAAAAAGACACTTATGATTTGTGTATTCTTGACGTAATGATGCCTTACAAAGATGGGTACACCTTAGCCAAGGAAATACGTGACAAAAACAAAGAAGTGCCAATTGTATTTCTAACTGCTAAGACGATGAAAGAAGATGTCTTAAAAGGGTATAAAGTAGGGGCAGATGATTACCTGAACAAACCTTTTGATTCTGAAGTTTTATTGATGAAAATTAGAGCCATCATGCAACGTAAATCTTCTGAAACCAAAGCTGAGAACGTTCAATTTGAATTTCAAATTGGTAAATTTCATTTGAATTCAAAATTACGTTTTTTGAATTTCCCTGGAAATGAACCTATTAAATTATCTCCAAAAGAAAATGAATTGCTTAAAATGTTGGCCCTTCACGTAGAAGATTTAATGCCACGTGAATTGGCGCTGACAAAAATTTGGAGAGATGATAATTATTTTACCTCGAGAAGTATGGATGTGTATATTGCAAAATTACGTAAATACTTAAAAGATGATGAAAACGTTGAAATTCTAAATATCCACGGAGAAGGATTTAGATTAGTCGTTAAAAAATAAAGTTATAGCCTCAAGAAATTGAGGCTTTTTTTTTGAATTATTTCCAACCAATTTCCATGGCAAAACAAACTTTGTCATCTTTGATGATGTTGAATACAGCTGTTTTATCACCTGTATGTTCGCAAATACGCACCTCATCATTATAAGCAACTTCTTTAAGATAATTCACTTCAATCTCGGAAATTCGGTCTTTTAATAGTTGCTCTGGTTGCAAGGTATCCAAACACCATTCCATGTATTTTACACTATTGGCATGGTTCACAATGTCCAAATCGGAAAGAACCACTTTTCGTGAGCCAACAAGTTGTTTTGGTAACGAAATGTCTATTTTTTTAAATTCGGAAGTAGTCGCTCTATTTGAGAATTTCTCAAAATGATCGTGTGGTAGAGCCAATGCTTCTGGTCTGCGAGTTTGTGTGTTAAAAACAGCCCAAAAGGTTTCGCAGCCTGCAATTTTCTCGTTTCTTAAATACACTTCTAAGCATCGAATGGATCTTGAGTTTTCTAACGATTGAATCCAAGTTTTTACAGTGATTGTATCTCTCCAACGTGGCATTTTATCAATTTCAATTCTAGAACGACTCAATACCCATGCTTGGTGGTGCTCTTGCATATCGGTAAAGCTTATGCCACCCAATTCGGCATGTTTTGCTGCTGTGAGTTGCAATAAATTGCTCAACTCAGTGGGTTTCAACAATCCGTTAGGATAACATTGCAAAAAATTGATCTCGTATGATTCTTCCAAAACGGAAGTGAATAAGGGAGAAATAGGCATAATTAATGAATTTGAATACCCACAGAAAAAACGACTTTATTCGACTTGCCAAAATAGTCTTTGTTTTCTGGAGTGGCTGTAAGGTTGGAATTGAAAAAGTAAGCGTAATGCACCCCGGCAAATGCTGCAAATGTTTTGTTTAAACTTCGTGACACGTAGGCACCCGTTTTTATTTCGTTGCCATGCTGCACCGCTATTATTCCTTGATCAACATAATTTAAATCGCAAAATCCTAGGGAAACTGTCGGTGATATAGTCAAAAATTTGTTGATTCTCTTTTCATATTCTATCATGAAACTCAACGTTTTTATGTTTACATGTGAAAAATCACCAATGGGCTCAATATTTTTTAACTTTAACTGATGGTAATCAAAGCCAATGGTTAGTCGGAAGTTTTTAATCTTTGCTAAAGATAGAGTAGATTGAATTCCGGAACTAGATTCAAAATCATTTGAAAAATAGTTGTTACCAAAATACACTGGAACTTGCGCCCCAAACCTAAAATCGGGTGCGAATTCAATCAGGGGCGCTTTTTTTGTTTTTTGTGCCGTGGCAGCAAGACTCAAAAAAAGAGTGAGTATACATGCAATTTTTTTCATGACTAATAATTAATTGTAAACGTTGATTCATTTGAACCAATGGTCAACGGAACTTCTATTGTTTCGACGGCTTGTGTAGTGGTGTTTTTTAAATCATATTTCAATATGAAATTCTGATTTTTTTTCAGTTGATATACTGTTTGAAAGCTGCCATAATAGGGGTTTACACCTGTTTTAAAATCATAATTTGATTCATATTTTACGGCTTCGACGCTAATTTTATCCACTATTTTGTTGGCTGTTTGTTGGTTTAGTTGAACTGTAAATAGTGTTATTTCATGATCTTTTAATAATGTAATGGTGCCTATATCCCATAAAAGCCCATCAAAATTATCTTTGTAGATTCCTGTAATTCGGACGGGTAAATATTCGGGAGAATCTTCAAAAACAAGGTTAGAACTACCTATGGGTTGGAACATGGTAAAGTTGAAATCACCCTCGTTGTTGGATGTTTTTTGGTAAGTTGATGTATCTATTCCGCCTTCCTCAAAATCGGTGCTGACATACATTTTTTCGTTTGCCAAAGGTTGGTTGTATGCGTTTACAACTTTTAGTTTCAAAGTAACGATGGTTTCTCCATCATATGGAATTCCACATGATACAAAACACAATGTCAATAAGAGTGCTATTTTTTTCATAATCAAATGTATACGTTTTAATCTATTCTTTGATTAATTATGGATTAAGCTATTGTTAATGGATTCAATAATAGTTTTTAGTTCTGTTTGATAATCATACCAAGTTACATTTTCGGTTCTTTTGAACCAGGTTAATTGACGCTTGGCAAAACGCCGCGTATTCATTTTGATTTGATCTAAGGCGAATTCCAAACTTGATTTATCCTCAAAATAATCAAACAATTCTCTGTATCCTACCGTTTGTAAAGCATTGAGCGCTTTGTGTGGGTGTACTGATTTGGCTTCTTCAATTAATCCTTCTTTTACCATGATGTCCACACGCTGATTGATCCGATTGTACATGGTTTCTCTTTCTGCTTCGAGACCTATGACGATGGGTATAAAATTGCGTTTGGTAGACTTGTTTTTAAGAAAGTTGGAGTAGGGCAACCCTGTTCCGATGCAGACCTCTAAAAACCGCATCATTCGTTGCGGGTT
>JAGNYR010000014.1:0-19893 GCA_017984835.1 Flavobacterium sp.
AATTATGTAACAAATTTACTATGGCCAAATCATAAAAAACATGATAATTATCAGTTCTAAATTTTTTGTTAAAATTATTTTCTCTTTGCGAAAATATTGGTCATGATGGTTACAAAACTGACAATAGTAATCGTACTTAGAGGCATAATAATTGCCGCGAATATTGGTGATAATTCGCCAGAAACCGCATAAGTCAGTCCCACTACATTATATAGTAACGACAAACCAAAACTCATGTAGATCGTTAGCATCGCATTTTTTGAATAGCGCAAGAAAAAAGCAATTTTTTGAAATTGACTGGCATCTAATATTCCGTCACAAGCAGGTGAAAATACATTCACATTTTCTGAGATCGAAATACCCACATTACTTTGAGCTAAGGCCCCAGCGTCGTTCAATCCGTCACCCACCATCATCACATTGGCACCGTTGGCTTGCAATTGTTTGATGTAATCAAGTTTTTGTTCTGGTTTTTGATTAAAAACCATGTCGGTATTGGCAGGCAATAACTGCTGCAAAGAAGCGCGTTCCCCGTCATTGTCTCCAGATAATACAATCAATTTATATTGGGTAGCTAGTTTTTTAAACAAATCTTCAAGTCCGTTTCGGTATTGATTGTCGAAAATAAATTTACCTAAATAGCGATCATCAATCGAAACATGCACCAAAGTTTGCTTTAAATTATTCTCATCTGGAGTTCCCACAAAATGTGCAGAACCCACTTTTATCATATGACCATCCACAATTCCTTCAACACCACTTCCGGTAGATTCTGCAAAATGTGCTACGGATTTTTTTGAAACAGCAGGTAAAAAATCATACAATCTTCGACTAAGCGGATGATTGGACCCTCTGATTACGTTTTTTAATACAACCAAATCTTCTTCAGAATAAGATCCTTCAAAAGTGATCGCCGATTTTTTATGCGTGGTTATTGTTCCTGTTTTGTCAAAAACAATCGTATCAACACGGGCAAGTTGTTCAATAACCGTTGCGTTTTTTAAATACAATTTACGATTACCCATAATTCGCAACACATTCCCCAAGGTAAAAGGGGCTGTTAATGCTAAGGCACAGGGACAGGCTACAATCAAGATCGCTGTAAAAACATTAAAAGCACTGTTGATGTCAATAAAAAACCAATATGCAAATGACACAACCGACAGACCTAATAACACAGGAGTGAAATACCTACTAATCTTATCCGTTATGGTTTTGTGTTTGATTTCAACATTTTTTTGAAAAACATCATTACTCCATAATTGAGTTAAATAACTTTGAGATACAGAAAACAACACTTCCATTTCGATTACTTTCCCTAATTGTTTTCCGCCAGCAAAAACTTTATCTCCCGATTTTTTATCGATGGGAACGGCTTCACCCGTAACAAAACTATAGTCCAAAGAAGCATTGCTTGAAATCAGGATCCCGTCAACCGGAATCAATTCTTGATTGCGAATGAGCAATCGGTCGCCTTTTTCAATCTCATAAACCGAAACGGGAATTTCATCGCCGTTTGCTAATATTTTAGTTACTGCAATAGGAAAATAGGATTTATAATCTCTTTCGAAGGATAAAAAGTCGTACGTTTTTTGCTGAAATAACTTCCCGAGAAGCATGAAAAAAATCAACCCAGCCATACTATCAAAAAATCCTTGACCATAATCAAAAATAATATCGACCGTACTTCGAATGAACATGACAATGATTCCGAGTGCAATGGGTATTTCAATATTTAGCAATCTGGATTTGATACTGTTCCAAGCCGCTACATAATAACCGCTTGCAGAATAAAGAAAAGTTGGTAGCGCTAATGCGAATATCAACCATCTGAAAAAACCTCGGTATTGATCGATCCAGAATTCTTTCACTTCAAAATACTCCGGAAAGGAAAGTAACATGATGTTTCCAAAACAAAAGAAGGCTACTCCTATTTTGTAGGTTAAACTTCGGTCAATCTTGTGTTTACCCGACTCATAATTTTCCAAACTAATGTAGGGCTCGTAACCAATTGAATTGAGCAACAATACAATTTGTTTTAAGGATACTTCGTCTGGGCGGTAGCTAATTCGTACTTTCTTCTCAGGGAAATTAACTTGTGAAGTAGTTATTCCTTTTTGAAGACGCTGTAGATTTTCCAAAATCCAAATGCATGAACTGCAATGAATATGAGGAATGTACAGTGAAATAATAGCACTTGAACTCTCTTGAAAATCCAATAATTTTGAAACAATTTCTTCATTGTCTAAAAAATCATATTTACCTAATGTCTCTTGCGGAGTCGCTCCAGGTGATTGTTCGAAATCATAATAACACGACATATCGTTTTGACTAAAAATTTCATAGACAGTCTTGCAACCATTACAACAAAAATTTTTCTCGTCAAATTGGATCTGCTCCGATTTTATTATTTCAATACCACAATGGAAACAGTTGTTTGATTCCATAACTTTACTCATTTTACCTATTGCAAAATTCTTAGATATTTATGGTATAAAATATGACAATTATCATATAATTTATTTAAATTTGAACTCCCCAAAACACGAATCAAATGAGTAATTGCGAACAATGTATTGTTAGAGAAATAAGCTCACTAAAGGCTTTATCCAAAGACGAATTGATATCGATGGCACATTGCAAAGTTTCTAAAACCGTCAAAAAAGGTGAAGCCATTTTTGAGGAAGGTGAATCTGTAAACGGTGTTTTTTGTGTAAAAGAAGGGGTTTGCAAAATGACCAAATTGAGTCCGAATGGAAAGGATCAAATTGTAAAGCTTGCCAAGAAAGGTGAATTACTAGGTCAACGTTCGCTCATCAGTGATGAACCTGCAAATTTAAGTGCAGTTGCATTAGAAGATATGGAGATTTGCTTTATTCCAAAAAGTGAAGTCATTCAGTTTTTTAATAAAAACAACCAATTCTCTATGAATGTCATGAAAACCATTTGCGGTGACCTCAAAGAAGCCGATGATTTGATGGTAGGTATGGCTCAAAAAAGTGTAAAAGCACGACTGGCATTTACCTTGTTGAATTTAGAGGAAACTTTTGGAACCAACGACGATCATTCGTTAAAAATCCAGTTATCTAGAGATGAATTGGCAAGCATAATTGGTACGGCAACCGAAAGTTGCATTCGATTACTTTCCGATTTTAACAAGCTGGAACTTATTTCTTTAAAAGGAAAAGCGATTGCTATTCTTGACAAGAATAAACTAAAAAAATTAGCCGATTAACTTCCTATTTTTGAAAAGAATACTCTCTTTCAACGAGGGCAATTCTTACGGTATAATTTTCGTACCAATTGGCAACGCCATTTCGTTGTGCTTGGATGTGATCTAAATTTACTTTCCAACGCTGAATCGCTTCTAACGAGCTCCAATATGAAACCGTAATTCCGATCTCATTTCGAGCAAATTCGATTCCCAAAAACCCTTCTTGTTTTTGGGCTAATTCAACCATTTTTTCAGACATTTCAACATAACCCAAGTCCAATTCTGTACGCTTGGATGTAAAAATTACGGCATAATATGGTGTTTGCATACTATTCTTTATTTAAAAATAAATAATAAACAGGAATTCCTAACAAGACAATGAAAAGTCCTAATCCTGAATTAAATGTGTCATAAACCAATAACGAAACACAAATCAGAAGCGAGATCACAATATATAGCAAGGGAACGAATGGATAACCAAAAGCTTTATAAGGTCGCTCTGCATGAGGTTCTTTTTTTCGTAAAATAAACAAACCCGCTATGGTCAAAATGTAAAATAATATGGACGCAAAAGTGGAATACGTCAGTAAATCGCTGTACCTTCCAGAAACACACAATACACATGCCCAAATACATTGAAACCACAACGCTTTTGCAGGTACTTGATGTTTGTTTAATTCGGTAGCTTGTTTAAAAAATAAAGCATCTTTAGCCATGGCATAAAACAAGCGACCACCAGAAAGAATAATACCACTATTACATCCAAAGGTTGAAACCATGATCAAAGCAGCCATTGCAAAAACCCCTACATTACCCATGATCACACTGGCAGCAGCAGCTCCTACTCTATCTTGGCTTGCAAACATGATTCCGTTTTCTGCAACAGATAAGTCACCCGGATTTCCATGTACGGGAAGCAAGGCTAAATAAGCCACATTGGCTAAAATATAAATAACGGTAACCAATAACGTTCCTAAAAACAAACTGCGGGGAATGTTCTTTTGTGGATCTTTAATTTCGCCCGCAATAAACGTAACGTTATTCCAAGAATCACTAGAAAAAAGCGAATTAATGATTGTTGCACCCATAGCTCCTAGCAGCGCAATTCCGGACAATTTTGTGATGGTTAATGTGCCATCTTTTTCCAAGACTGTTTTACTAGCCTCCCACATATTGGTGAAATTATTCGAAAACACATCCGTATGAAGTCCGACATACAACCCCAAAATAATCAAGGCAAACAAAGCAATTAGTTTAGCTGAAGTAAAAATAAGTTGGATCAATTTTCCGTTTTGGACGCCTTTTGTGTTGATGTATGTTAGCAAAACAATACTGATCATGGCCACTAATTGTTTGTTTGAAAACGAAAAAACAGTGCCAATACTGAAAATTTTATTTTCTAAAACTGGAAAAAAAACAGCCGTATAATTAGCAAACGCAACCGCTACAGCGGCAATCACCCCTGTTTGGATAACCGTAAAAACGGTCCACCCATACAAAAAGGAAACCAGCTTTCCGTATGCTCTTTGAATGTACACAAATTGTCCGCCTGCGTTAGGCATCATTCCGGCTAACTCACCGTAACTTAAAGCAGCCGACATGGTCAATAAACCGGTCACAAACCAAATGACTAAAATCCAGGCTGCTGAACCTACATCTCGCGCCATTGCAGCTGTTACTAAAAAAATTCCTGATCCGATCATGGATCCTGCAACAAGACTGGTAGCGTCTAAAAGACCCAATGAACGCTTTAATTCGGTTGTTTTTTCTGACATATATTATTTATTGATTTTCAAATATAATGAAAATTAGTCGATTATACTTTTTTTGCTTCTTCCCAAAAAACGTCCATTTCTGCAAGGGTCATATCGGCAAGAGATTTTCCTAATTGACCTGCTTTGTTTTCTAAATATTGAAATCGTTTGATGAACTTTTTATTGGTACGTTCCAAGGCATCTTCTGGGTTGATTTTCACAAATCGGGCGTAATTTATCATCGAAAAAAGAACGTCACCAAACTCGGCTTCCATGGCATCTTGGTTGCCTTGAGCGACTTCATGTTTGAACTCACGAATTTCTTCTTCTACCTTATCCCATACTTGATGTGATTCTTCCCAATCGAAGCCAACCCCTTTCACCTTATCTTGAATTCTACTTGCTTTTACTAAAGCTGGCAGGCCTTTTGGAACGCCTTCTAAAACTGATTTTTTTCCTTCTTTTAACTTTAATTTTTCCCAATTTTGTTTGACTTCTTCCTCATCTTGAACCACTACATCTCCATAAATATGCGGATGGCGATGGATCAACTTCTCGCAGATTTCATTACAGACATCAGCCATATCAAAATCATTCGTTTCACTACCAATTTTGGAATAAAATACAATATGCAATAACAAATCACCTAATTCTTTTTTGATTTCTTGCAAATTGTTATCCAATATGGCATCTCCCAATTCATAGGTTTCTTCAATCGTTAAATGTCGAAGCGAAGCAAGTGTTTGCTTTTTATCCCACGGACATTTCTCTCTCAAATCATCCATGATGTCCAATAATCGTCCGAAAGCATCTAGTTTTTGTTGACGTGTATTCATCGTTTAGTTTTTTGTAAAAATAACAAATCCTGTCATGTTATTCAACTTGACAGGATGTACTTTGTGGGTTTTGTTCCAACTATGCTTTTTTAGCAGTAGTTTTTTTCTCAGTAGCTTTTTTAGCTTTCACTTCTTTCACGACCTCTTCTTTTACCGAATCAGCATTTTCAATTTTTGGCTCTTCTTTAGAAACCAACCCTTTCGATTGAAGTAAGTTGTACCAATTTAATATTTTCTTGATGTCTGATGGATATACTCTAGATTGATCATAATCTGGAACTACTTCAAGAAAGTAATTGGTTAGTTTGTCATTATCTTCTTTATGAGAAATAGCTGCTCCTTCGTTTTCTTTGATTGCAATGGCTCTTAGCACCTCAACCAATGGTTTTTCTTCTGTGTAGGTATACAATGATATTTCAGATAACAAACTTACGTTGCTCTTCATACCCACTGTGATTTTTTTACCATCAATCAAAGATTCTGCAACAAAACCTGAACGCGTTTGAACTTTTAATGCATATAAACCTGGTTTTCCAGATATAGATAATATTTTTTCGATATTCATTTTAATTTCTTTATTTTTATTAATTGTTATCTTCCTTTTTTATTTGCGAAACGCATTCTATAATCTGGACGCGCTTTACCATCCATAATATTTTGTAATTTCTTTTTGATCAAGGTCTTTTTCAAAGATGATATTTTGTCTGTAAACAAAATTCCTTCAATGTGATCGTATTCATGCTGAATTACACGAGCAATCAAACCATCGTATACTTCTGTTTTTTTATTGAAATTTTCATCAAAATATTCGATGGTGATTTTTTCATTTCTATAAACATCTTCACGAACATCCGGAATACTAAGACAGCCTTCATTAAAGCTCCACTCTTCTCCTTCTTCTATCAACATTTTGGGATTGATGAAAGTTTGTTTGAAACCTTTCAATTGTTCCTGTTCATTAGCTGACAAATCATCACTATCACTAAAAGGTTCTGTATCGATGATAAAAAGACGAATGGCTAATCCAATTTGTGGTGCCGCAAGGCCTACACCGTATGCATTATACATGGTGTCATACATATTGGTGATTAATTCATTTAGATTCGGATACTCTTGAGAAATATCTACACCTACTTTTCTTAATACAGGATCTCCGTAACCAACAATGGGTAGTATCATATTATTTGTTTAAGCGACAAAATTAATAAAATTTGAGCAAATTACAAGTGAGAATAATTAACAACTTGAATAAAAACTGAGATCCAATACGATTAGGTTCTATTTAGAAAATCCTGCAGCATGATGGTTGCCGCAATTTCATCTACCAAAGCTTTGTTCTGACGTTGTTTCTTCTTAAGTCCACTATCAATCATTGTTTGAAAAGCCATTTTCGACGTGAAACGCTCATCCACTCGAGTTAATTTGACCTCAGGAAATTTCGTTTTAAACGCTGTTACAAATTTCTCAATAATGGGAGCACTTTCAGAAGGCATCCCGTTCATTTGCTTGGGTTCTCCAATAATCACTTCCTCTACTTTTTCTGTATTAAAATAAGTCGATAGGAATTCTAGAGCCGTTTCAGAGGGTATGGTCGTTAAACCCGAAGCTATAATCTTCATTTCGTCCGTAACGGCAATTCCGGTCCGTTTTTTTCCATAATCGATAGCGAGAATTCTTGGCATAATATCTTGTAAATAAGTTGTAAAAATAGTAAAAAAATCGGCAATTAATCACGGCTTATCCATATGAATTCTTATAAAAAAGTTATATTTGCAAAAAAAATATCCCAATGAAAACATTACAGTCAACGATAGAAAACGCTTGGAATAATAGAGCCTTATTAAAAGAAGAAACGACACTTACTGCAATCAAAGAAGTCATTGCTTTACTTGATGAAGGTAAATTACGTGTTGCAGAACCTATTGAAAACGGTTGGCAAGTTAATGAATGGGTTAAGAAAGCAGTAGTAATGTATTTTCCCATCCAAAAAATGGAAACGCATGAAGTGGGTATTTTTGAATACCACGATAAAATGGCCTTGAAAACTGGTTATGCAGAAAAAGGGATTCGTGTGGTACCTCCTGCAGTGGCAAGATATGGGGCCTACATTTCTAGTGGTGTAATTTTGATGCCAAGTTATGTAAACATTGGTGCTTATGTTGATGAAGGTACGATGGTAGACACATGGGCAACCGTGGGTAGCTGTGCTCAAATCGGTAAAAACGTACATCTTTCTGGCGGTGTTGGAATTGGTGGTGTTTTAGAACCATTACAAGCGGCTCCAGTGATCATTGAAGACGGTGCTTTTATTGGTTCGAGATGCATTGTGGTTGAAGGGGTTCGCGTTGAAAAAGAAGCGGTACTGGGAGCTAATGTATGTTTGACTGCGTCTACCAAAATAATTGATGTTACAGGACCTGAACCCATTGAATACAAAGGATTCGTTCCGGCAAGATCGGTCGTAATTCCTGGAAGTTATACGAAAAAATTCGAAGCAGGTGATTATCAAGTTCCCTGCGCACTCATTATAGGAAAAAGAAAACCATCAACCGATTTAAAAACGTCTCTAAACGATGCGCTTAGAGAATATGACGTAGCCGTTTAATACCTCACTTGATGAAAATAGGTTTTGATGCCAAACGATTGTTTCATAATACCACTGGACTAGGAAATTATAGCAGAGATTTAATTCGCATTTTATCTCACTATCTTCCTGGAAATGCGTACTTTTTATTCAATCCGAAAGAATCAAAAAAGGAGTTGTTTACACTGAATCATCCTTCTATTTTCGAAATCAGACCGTCTACCTTTTTTTGGAAAAAATTAAAAAGTGTTTGGAGAAGTATTGGGATTTCAAAAGAAATCAAAAAATACAACCTTCAGATCTACCATGGTTTATCAGGAGAAATTCCGTTTTTTATTCCAAAAAATACAAAGAAAATAGTGACTATTCATGATTTAATTTTCATGAGATACCCCAAATTATACTCCTTTTGGGATCGTAAAATTCATTTTCTTAAATTCAAATATGCAGCGCAAAAAAGCGATCGAATCGTTGCTATTTCCGAGCAAACCAAAAAGGATATTATTCACTATTTAAATATTGATCCAGCCAAAATAGAAGTCATTTACCAAGGCTGTGCGGCTGTTTACAAGGAACATTTTTCTGAAGCAACTTTAGAGGAAGTACAAAAAAAATACAATCTCCCTTCAAAATTCATTTTGAATGTGGGTACAATAGAACCTCGAAAAAATGCGTTGAACATCGTTAAGTCAATCCATGGTACCGAAATTCCATTGGTGCTAATTGGTCGTAAAACAGCGTATTACAATGAAATGGAAAAGTACATATCAGATAATGAAATGAATCAAGTCTTACATCTTTCAAATGTGAGTCAGCAGGATTTAGCTTGTATTTATCAGTTGGCAACCCTTTTTGTGTATCCCTCAATTTTTGAAGGATTTGGTATTCCCATCATTGAAGCCTTGTACTCTAAAACCCCGGTAATCACGAACAAATTTGGTGTATTTCCCGAAGCCGGTGGAGACCACAGCGTTTACATCGATCCGAATTCAATATCAGAAATGCAAGCAGCCATTTTGGATTTGTGGCAAAACGAAGACAAACGAAAAACGATTTCTGAAAAAGGACATGCCTTTGTTCAAAAGTTCAACGATGCAAATCTTGCAAAAAACTGGGAAACATTGTATCTTAATACCTGCAAACAATAATGGAAATCCTTCATTTTAATACCCAAAAAGAATGGCGTGGCGGTGAAAGACAATTGGCATGGTTGATGGCAGAATTGTCGCAGAAAGGATTCAAACAGCTGTTGTTGTGTAGAAAAAACAGTAAATTGGAATCGTACGCAAAAGCAGAAAACATACCGCATAAGTCCTTTTCCATCCAATTCTATCAACTGATTTTTATTGCCTATCAATTACGCAAGCTGATTGGTCGTAAAAAAGAGGTTATTATTCATAGTCATGATTCAAAATCGCATACGATAGCACTCCTGACCAAAATGTTATTTTTACCGAACTGTAAAATCATCGTCGACCGAAAAGTAATGTTTCCAATCAAAGGTTGGTTCAGCCAAAAGATCAAATATGCTTCAAAATACATTGATCTAATTATTTGTACCTCCGAAGCGGTTAAAAATACTGTTAGTTCATCGACCAAAAATGAAAACATCATGGTAATTGGCGACATGATCCAACCCAATTCAGCACAAAAAACCAATTTATTACAATCAAAATACGGAATCAACCACCCTTACATCATTGGCTACATTGCTGCAATGACTCAAGAAAAAGACCATGTGACTTTTTTGAATTCGGCAGCTACCATTCATAAAACGCATCCGGAAATTGGATTTGTTCTTATTGGCGATGGAAAACTTATAAATGAAACCAAGGCGTATACAAAAACATTGAACCTGGAAATGAACGTTCATTTTTTAGGATTTGTGACGAATGTTCCTGAGCTGATTTTAGAAATTGACTTGTTGCTATTCACCTCGACTTCCGAAGGATTGGGCTCGACCATTTTGGATTTTTTCATGGCAAAAAAACCAGTGGTAACCGTAAAAAATGGCGGAAGTGAAGAATTGGTCCTTCTAAATCAAACCGGGCTAATTTGCGAACAAAAGGACGCCAAGATGCTAGCAGAGAGCTGCTTAAAATTCTTTTCAGACAGTGATTTTACAGCAACCATTTGTGAAAACGCTTATGAAATGGCTACCCAAAACTTTACAACAGAAGTGATCACTCAAAAAGTGATTTCTGCCTACCGACAAGTTCTTGAAACGTAAATTACTTTTGAAAAATTCCCGATTCAATATAAGTGATGGAATGCTTTTTATTGTAGTTCCGGATGGCCTTATTACACTTCCAAATTTCGGGAGAACTGTAACTTCTTTTATGATCCAAATGCACACAAATGGTAGCATACCGAATTTGTTTTGCCAAGATTCCATAATTAAACAAGCGCTCACCTAATTCTCGATCCAAACCACCGTATTGCATTTTTTCATTGAACCCATTCACGGCCAAGATGTCTTTCTTAAAACAAGAAGTATTGTGTCCGTTGAACGTTTTTTTAGTTGGTGTAATCCAATTCATAAACGAAGTAAAATAACTGTTCTGAACTAACTTGGTAAGTTTTATGCTCGTTTTGATGCCCATTGAACGCAGCCAATGAATGGAAAAACACTCTTGATTAACAATGTTTGCATCCGAAATCAATTCAGAGATCGACATCGGTAATTTAAAATAACCGCCAGAAAGGAGGTATCCGTCTTCTTGATATTTAAGATGGGTGGCTACAAAGTCTTCCCTCGGAATACAATCACCATCAGTGAATAACAGGTAATCTGAGTTGGATTTTAAAATGGCTTGGTTGACAATTTTACATTTTTGAAAACCATTGTCCGGGTGCCAAACGTGTTGGATTTTATTTGAAAAAACCCCCGAAAAAGATTGGATGATTTGTTTCGTTTTTTCACTAGAACCATCGTCTGCTATAATGATTTCGAAATCTTTCTCTGTTTGGACACTGAATCCAACCAGTACTTTTCGAAGCCATTCTTCAGCGTTATATGTCGTGATAATAACAGAAACTTTCATACAATTAATAAAGTCGAAAAATACTACTTTTTTATTTTATACCTGCCTTTTTGATTTCTTTTTTTATTGAACCGAAAAATAAATTTAAATAGTATATTCGCACTAAATTTGATCTAATATGAAAGTAGCGGGCTTTAGTTTTATCCGAAATGCAAATAAATACGACTACCCTATTGTCGAAGCAATCGAATCGGTTTTACCTATTTGTGATGAATTTATCATTGCCATCGGAAATTCTGAAGACGAAACCTTGGCTCTAATTCAAAGCATCAAATCGGATAAAATTAAAATTGTGGAGACAACTTGGGACGATTCGTTACGCGAAGGCGGCCGTGTTTTAGCTGTTGAAACGGACAAAGCAAAATCATTCATCAGCAAAGATGTGGATTGGTGTTTCTATATTCAGGGAGACGAGTGTGTTCATGAAAAATACTTAGAGAACATCAAAGCAGCCATGGAGAAACATGTAAACGATCCAAAAGTAGAAGGACTACTTTTTGATTACAAGCATTTTTATGGATCTTACGACTATTTTGCGCATTCTAGAAATTGGTACCGAAAAGAAATTCGTGTCATCAAAAACTTACCCAATATTTCTTCTTATAAGGACGCCCAAGGGTTTAGGATAGATGGGAGAAAATTAAAGGTAAAACCAATTCAAGCAGAAATCTATCATTATGGATGGGTAAAACCGCCTGAAGGTTATTTACTAAAAGTAAAAGATTTTAATAAACTTTGGCATTCTGATGAAGTACTCAAAGAAAACAAAGAATTCAATATTGATTCGTTTGAATTTCATAACGCAGGGAAATTATTTCATTTCAATGAAACACATCCTGTTGTCATGCAAAATAGAATAAACAATAAAAATTGGAAATTTGATTTTGACCCAACTCAAATCAAAAACAAGCAAAAATTAAAACACACCCTTCTCGATTTTATTGAGCGCCTTACCAATTATCGCTTTTTTGAATACAAAAACTACACAAAGATCTAGTTAGAAATTCTTTTACCCATGTGCTTGAAGCGCTTATGTGTCCACATATAAAACTCGGGAGCAGCATAAATTTGCTCTTCAACTTTACGCATGAACATTTCGGTAATTTCATAATCGGGTACTTCATGCACATTATCTGAAAGTACTTCAAAATAAGCTTCATAATGTCCCCTTTTTACTTTTTCCACTTTCAAATAAATGATATTCATATCATATTTTTTGGCTAAATATTCAGCTCCTGTATGCACAGGCACTTCAATGTTCAAAAATTTAGACCAATACGTTAGTGGTTTTACTTGTGGCGATTGATCGCTTGCAAACCCATACAAACACAATTCTTTTTTTAACGCATTGGCTTCAATGATTGCAACGCTTTCACGGTTATGAATTAAATACGCTTCAAATTTTGATCGGATATCATGGATAAGTTTGTCAAAATATTTGTTGTTTATTTTTTTATAAATAGCAAATCCTTTGAAACTTATTTTTTTATTAATCGACACAACCCACTCATAACTAGCGTAATGCGCGCACATCAAAGCAATGCTCTTTCCTTTTTTCTCTAAATCGTGGTAGACTTCAATATTTTTAAAAACGAAACGTTGATCAATTTGCTTTTGCGTAATGGACATGGTTTTCATGGTTTCTAAAAACATATCACAAAGATGCTGATAGGATTTGCGTTCAATTTTTCTGCGCTCTTTTTCTGACAAATGGGGCAATGCTAATTCTAAATTATGCCTAACCACTTTTTTACGGTACCCAACAACATAGTACATGATAAAAAATACAAAATCGGATAACACGTACAACAACCTAAAAGGCAAGTAGGATACAAAAAGTATGAAAGGGTAAAATAGTATGTAAAGTAATAATTGCATTTAGATTATGTATGTGTAGGGATTATTTATGGTATTCATTTGTCTTCATACACTTAATAAATGTAGAATAAGATGACAATAATGACCAGTAAAAACCGCTGGAACCATTTAAAAAATTCAATTCAATGAGGTATTTTTTTATGAATTCAAATTTGGTTTTAATAAAAATAGAAAAAACACTGTATTTCTTGTTTTTAGCAAACTTATTTGCGGCACCCAATTGTGTATATTGATTCAGTTTAGAGACATACGCTTGTAAAGAAGCATACGAATAATGTAAGTAGTGCCCTTTTAATATTTTGGTTTTACCAGTTACAACAATTTCTTCATGAACGCTTGTCATACAAAATTCACCTTTGGTTTTATTGAATAGCCTTAAAATATTTCGATTACTTTCATTTCCATAATTAAAAACTTTACCAAAAAAGACCATTCTACTTTTAATGTAAAAACCTTCATAATCATGGGATTCGGACTGAATGGAAGACTTCATTTCAGCTATGAGTTCATCTGTAAGTACTTCGTCTGCATCCAAGGACAATACCCAATCGTTGGTAGTTTGATCCAATGCAAATTGCTTTTGTTGACCAAATCCTTCAAATTTTTTGTAGATTACTTTTGCTTGATATTTTTCACAAATTTCGACCGTTCGGTCTGTACTTCCAGAATCTACAACAATGATTTCATCGACCCAATCGAGTTTTTTCAAACATTCTTCAATAATTCTTTCCTCATTAAATGCAATGATAAAAACCGATAGCTTTAAACTCATATAAATTATCTAAAAATATTTTATTTTAAAACACAAATATAATACTTTTGTTTCTAAATAGAAAACACTATGTCGCGCCTACCCATCTTAATGTATCACAATGTTTCTGAACTAAATAATGAAAGCAAAGGTCTGACTATTTCTACTGAAAAATTGGAAGAACAGTTTCAGTATTTAACGAAAAAAGGGTACACGAGTTTTCACCTAACCGAATTAGAAAATAAAACCTCTATCCCCAAAAAATCGATCGTAATCACGTTTGATGATGTGACTGAAAATCAGTATCTACATGCCCTACCCTTGTTGCAGAAATACAATTTGAAAGCAACTTTTTACATCCCATTTTTTTATATCGGAAAAACCGATTTATGGAACAATGGTGTAGAAAAAATAATGACTTTGCAACAAATTAAAGACACCGATCTAGATACCATCGAATTTGGTTTTCATTCCTATATGCATGGAGATTACAACGCTTTATCTGACGATGAAATCAAAGCAGATTTTGATGCGTGCAAAAAAATAATTGAAGAAAATGATTTAAAAGTGCATTCTTCTGTTGCATATCCTTACGGAAGCTATCCCCGCAAAAATCCAAGAAATGCGCATTTCAAATCACAACTTGAAAAAAACGGAATAAAATATGGGCTACGTATTGGAAACAGACCCAATTCTTTTCCGTTTAAGAAAAATCATGAAATCCAACGTATTGACATAAAAGGCGAAGAAAGTTTGTCAAAATTTATTTATAAAATTAATTACAACCACATCATAAAAAGATAATTACTAATATGGACATCAACCAAGAAATTCACAATGCTTTTGAAGTGATTAAAAATGGGGGAATCATTCTTTACCCAACCGATACTGTTTGGGGAATTGGTTGTGATGCTTCCAACCCAGAAGCCGTCTCAAAGATTTTTCAACTCAAAAAAAGAGTCGAAACACAAAGCATGATATGCCTCATGAACGGAGAAAAAATGATGTACACAGTATTCAAAGAAATTCCGGAAGTGGCTTGGCAAATCTTAGATCTTTCTGAAAACCCTACCACATTAGTACTTGACAATCCAAGAAATGTAGCCCCTAATTTAATAGCTGCCGATAAAACACTTGGCATACGAATCGTTAAAGAACCATTTTGTTTCAAATTGATGGAACGCATGAAAAAACCATTGGTTTCAACTTCTGCAAACATATCGGGGCAACCCACTCCAAAATCATTCAAAGAAATAAGCCCTGAAATTATAAAAGGTGTAGACTATGTTGTAAATTTGCATCAAGATAAAATTGCCGGAAAGCCTTCTACCATAATAAAATTAACGAGCGATGCTCAAGTAAAAGTTATTAGGAAATAAGACAACCTGGTTTGAAATCATGAATTGAAACGTTATTTCATTTTTGATTTTCAAATTTTCAAATGGATACATGAATTATAAGTCAGCTATACAAAATAAAATCTTCGAAGTAATTTCGGCAGCATCTCAAGAACTGAACATAGAAAGTTATGTCATTGGTGGATTTGTTAGAGATTTTCTTCTCAAAAGAGATTTCAAAAAGGACATTGATGTGGTTGCTGTGGGCAGCGGTATTGAACTGGCCCTACAAGTTTCTGAATTACTACCGAACAAGCCAAAAGTCCAAGTTTTTAAAACATACGGCACAGCCATGTTACGCTTTGAAGATACCGAAGTTGAATTTGTAGGTGCCCGAAAAGAGTCCTATCACTTTGACAGTAGAAATCCGGTGGTAGAAAACGGCACGCTCGAAGACGATCAAAACCGTCGCGACTTTACCATCAATGCATTGGCGTTATCCTTACATCCGACTACTTTTGGTGATTTAATTGATCCGTTTGATGGTGTCGCAGACTTAGAAAACAAAATCATCAAAACACCTCTTAACCCAGATATCACTTACTCTGATGATCCGTTGCGTATGATGCGTGCCATCCGATTTGCTTCGCAACTGGGTTTTGAAATTGAAGAAAATTCGTTGCACTCCATTTCAAAAAATGCAGAACGCATCAAAATCATATCGGAGGAACGAATCGTTGATGAATTGAATAAAATTCTTTCAACAGAAAAACCTTCAATTGGTTTCTTATTATTGTACAAAACAGGGATTTTAGAAATCATATTACCGGAACTAACCGCATTGAATCAAGTAGAAGAAATAGAGGGACATACCCATAAAAATAATTTTTACCATACCCTAGAAGTTGTAGATAATATTTGTCCGAATACTGAGGATGTTTGGTTGCGTTGGTCGGCATTATTACACGATATTGGCAAAGCACCTACTAAACGATTCAATAAAAAACAAGGCTGGACTTTTCACGGACATGAATTCTTGGGAGGAAAAATGGTCAAAAAAATCTTTGAACGTTTACACATGCCTTTGAATCAAAAAATGAAGTTTGTTCAAAAAATGGTGATGATGAGTTCAAGGCCCATCGTGTTAGCAGAAGATATTGTTACGGATTCGGCAGTTAGACGATTGGTTTTTGATGCGGGAGAAGATGTCGACCATTTAATGACACTTTGCGAAGCAGATATCACCACCAAGAACCCGGCAAAATTCAAAAAATACCACAACAATTTTGATGTTGTAAGAAGGAAAATAATAGAAGTAGAAGTAAAAGATCAGGTGCGCAATTTTCAACCTCCTATTTCGGGTGAAGAAATAATGTCGCTCTTTAATCTAAAACCTTCCCGAGAAATTGGCGTGCTCAAAGAAGCCGTAAAAGAAGCCATTCTTGAAGGGGAAATCCCAAATGAATACCAAGCTGCTTATGATTTTGTATTAAAAAGAGCTACTAAAATGGGAATTAATAAAGTTTAGTTTAGGATGAAAAAATACTTTCTAACATCGGCAAAAACTGCCTTAGTCTTGGTTTATTTAGTCATCATTGCTGGAGCATTGGTTCGAATGACGGGCTCTGGAATGGGCTGTCCCGATTGGCCAAAGTGCTTTGGGTATTACATTCCTCCTACCGAGGAAAAAGAATTGCTCTATACCGTTGGAAAGGAATATTCTAAAGGGCAAGTTATCATAAAAAACGAATCTCTTTTGGTTGCTAAGGAAGATTTTGTAGCTCTCAATAATTTTGAAAACACAAAGTGGGAAAAATACACCAAACACGACTATGCCATTTTCAATCCCTTTCATACATGGGTAGAGTATTTGAACAGATTAGTCGGAGCACTTGCAGGAATCGCATGTTTGATTACACTTTTTTTATCTTTTAGTTATTGGAAAGAAAATAAAAAATTAGCACTGTTCAACCTACTGATTTGCTTTCTAATGGGATTTCAAGCTTGGCTGGGAAAAACCGTAGTCGATTCAGTCTTAAATCCCTATAAAATCACAACGCACATGTTGGCAGCATTACTAATTGTGGCTGTTCAATTATATGTTATCTATGCCGTTCAAGAAAAAAAATCCAACAAAAAGAGCGATACTGAATTCAAATGGGTTTTATACGCCGCACTCGTATTAACAGTAATCCAAATCATTTTTGGTACCCAAGTTCGAGAATCGGTAGACACCATCGTAGAAGCAGGTTTGCCAAAAGAAATCTGGATTCAAAATCCAAAAGGTGGCTTTTTAACACACCGCAGTTTTTCGTTGTTGGTGGTCGCCGCCAATGCTTTTTTATTTTGGAGAAACAGATCGATATCTCTAGGATTTGAAAAAATGAATTGGATATTGGCAGTACTTTGTATGGAGATTGCGTCGGGTATTGCCATGTATTATTTCGATTTTCCTTTTGGATCACAAACCATTCACATCGTAATGGCAACCTTACTTTTTGGAATACAACTTTATTTGGTTTTAGAAAACCGCAAACAAAACGCGTACTAAATACGTCCGACTATAGTGTCACAATACCGTCTTAACCATCATCAATGTCTAAACTGGCCGCACAAGATAAATTTATAGATTTATCAGATTATGGAAGACCTTTTGGAAAATTACTTGCTAATAGCCTGAAAAAAACACGCTTTACTCCTATCCATGTTACCCTTCTTTTTGGAGTTTCGGGTCTGATTGCCCTGTATTGTATAGGCACCGATCACTATGCATGGGCAGGTTTTTTCATCCTACTTAAATCTGGAATTGATGCGGCAGATGGTGAATTAGCACGTATAAAAAACACCCCATCCTATTTTGGTAGATACCTCGATAGCGTGTTTGATATTTGCTTAAACTTTCTCTTTTTGATGACGATTTGCTATGTATCCAACACCTCATTATGGATGACCCTTGTGGCCTTTTTTTGCATACAACTTCAGGGAACCTTGTACAATTATTACTATGTGATATTAAGAAACAAATCGGTGGGTGGAGACTCAACAAGTAAAGTTTTTGAATACAAAACACCAAGAGCCTTGCCTGGAGAAAGTCAGCAATCTGTCGATATTCTGTTTAAAATATATACCCTTGTGTATGGCGGATTTGATAAAATCATTCACAGCATGGACCAAAATGCGTACAAAGTAAAAACCTTACCCAACTGGTTCATGACGTTGGTTTCTTTGTATGGATTAGGTTTTCAATTATTAATCATTGCGGTACTTTTACCCATGGGACAAATTGAATGGATTATTCCGTTTTTTATTGCTTATTCTGTATTGATTTTCATATTGATTGGCATCCGAAAAACATACTTCAAATAATCAATCCAGCCATGCTTTGAACTCGGACACACGTTCACGGGCAACAATTACTTCTTCAGAAGAATAGGTTGGTAAAATTATTTTCAACCTCGAATTAGAATACACTTGAATTACCTTGATGGATTGCATCGGAATGATGAACTTTCGACTCACACGAAAGAAGTCTATGGGGTTCAGTTCGGCTTCAAGAACATCTAAACTACTGTCTATCAGATAATCGCGATTGTCATTGGTGTGAATATAGGTTCCTTTGTTTTCACTAAACAAACATTCGACTTCCGAAACATCAATTACTTTGAGTTGCTGCCCAATTTTAATTGAAAAACGCTTTCTGTATTCTTTCGAAACGGGATTAACCAACATTTTTTTGATGGCTTCAAAATCAAAGGAACTTATGTTTTGTTGCTGAAATTGATTCTTGAATTTTGAAATTGCAATGATCAATTCCTCCTCATCTATAGGTTTTAATAAGTAATCGATACTATTGAGTTTAAAAGCCCGTAGCGCATATTCATCGTATGCAGTGGTAAAAATCACAGGACTTTTAATATGGATTTGCTCAAAAATTTCAAACGACAAACCATCGGATAATTGGATATCCAAAAAAATCAAATCGGGATGCGGATGGGCTTGAAACCATTGCAGCGACTCCTCAACCGAATGCAATAAAGATGTAATAGGATACCCCAATTTTTCAAGCTTTCGTTGCAATAAACGAGCGGCTGGTTTTTCGTCTTCAATGATAAGGATATTCATCCGATTACAATTTTATAATTCAACATTCGATATTCAATATGTATCCATAAGTTACTCCCACTTATTGGCATTTCGCTCCTTTTCCATCAACTCTTTAATTTTGCGTTCTTCCCAATCTTTCCCTAAGATGAAATACGGAACAAAAGTGGCCAATGCATGTGATGACAACCCAATTCCCCAAAAAAAAGCCGTCATAAAATTTTTAAACTGAAAATAACTTTCGCCTGGTTCTAGATTTTGAATGTTTACAATTACCAAAATGATATTGATAAATACATAAACTACTGCATGTGTGTAAAAACCTTTTATTTTTTTAACTCGTTTTACTGCTTCTTCATAACGAATTTGATCTGTATTGAAATTTTCCATGATT
>JAGNYR010000014.1:19993-25704 GCA_017984835.1 Flavobacterium sp.
CAATAATTGCATGTACATTTCGGCGAATGCTAATTCTTCACTGACCGCGACCAATTCTTTGTTTTTTTGTTCCAATACATAGCGGTAAATTTTGGATAATGATGTGGTGAATTTTTGCGCATTTGCGGGATTCTCTTCAATGAGTGAACTTAACACATTTAGACTATTAAATAGAAAATGAGGGTCGATTTGGTTTTTTAAACTTTCAAATTGCGCGTTGGCGGTTGTAGCTATAATTTTTTGCTCCTTGACTTTATTTTCTTGTATTGTTTTGTAAAAATAAAAAGCATGAAAAGCAAGTGTTACAATAAAGGTGATGATTGTGGCCACCAAATAATTCGAAGGTTTTTCATTGGCAAAAAAAGCAGTAAAACTTGCTCTCTCGATGAAAACAGCTTCAGAAACACGAAGAACAAAAATCAGTACCATCGAAAGTACAAAAGAGCTCA
This sequence comes from Flavobacterium sp., assembly GCA_017984835.1. GTDB lineage: Bacteria > Bacteroidota > Bacteroidia > Flavobacteriales > Flavobacteriaceae > Flavobacterium. Next base: position 20,443 of record JAGNYR010000014.1, read on the forward strand.
AAAACCCGACGATGATTCTCTTTTTTGAAAACCGTTCTGTTTGAAATTTTTCGTCAAAATAGATAAACAAAGAGGCATTTCCCATGTATAATACCATACCATAAAGAAAGGTGTACCCAAAATTAACGAGCAAGTTTACATCAAACTGAACCGCAACACCCGTAATTATTTTAACTAAAAACAACAGGATGGTTATAGCTATTGATAACACAATGGCTCTAGGTAATTCTTTGATTAATTTTTGAATCATGATTCGTAGGTTATAAAAATAGGTAGCGCAAAAGCACACTCAAATTTAAAATTAATAATAATATAAATCGCATCATTTTATATTTGTTTTATTTGATGGAGCAAAGTTGCACTAAAGAAATCAGTAGAAAAAAAAGAAAAGGATGAGTTGTTGATTTTTGAGGATGAAATGTAAAAAGCAAACAATTACACTAGCCCAGATGGCAACGGAAAGCCTTTTGAAAGGACAGCCCTTTCTTTTCTTGAAACAAAAAAGCGACCCGAGGAAGCTCTTTTTGTGATTAGAAAAAGGGGATGAACTAAAAAAGCTTGGGGTGAATAGCTGGATTGGCTACTTGAAAATCTTATTAACAAAACGTACTTCAGAATTCGGATTTCATAATTTATATTTTACCTTTGGCTTTTAATAAAAAATGGAATATGGTTTATAAATTTAGAGTGATTCTGGATGCCGAAGAGGATATTTTTAGAGATATCGCGATTTTGGAAAACGATACTTTGGAAGACTTACACAATGCAATTGTAAATGCGTTTGGATTTGACGGATTGGAAGTTGCTTCTTTTTACACTTGTGATGACACTTGGAATCAGGAAGAAGAAATCCCAATGTTTGATGCCGGCGATATCCCCGGAGAACAGAAAACAATGAGTGATTACGAATTGGCTGATCTATTGAACGAAGATCAAACGAAAATCATTTATGTCTATGATTTCATCAATATGTGGACGTTCTTGGTTGAGTTGGCTGCTGTAGAAGAAATAGCCGCAGGAAATACGTATCCAGAAACTATTTTTTCACATGGAGAAATGCCAGCGGAGGCAATGGAAAAACATTTTGAAGCCGATTTAGAGGAAGATCCGTACAATGAATTTGAAGATGAATTGGATGAAGACGATTTGGATATGTTTAGCGGAGACGATAGTTTTGAAGACTATGGTTTTGAAGAAAATTGGAATTAATCAACCTTGCACCTAATATTTTATACCACCTATGATCAATTTATTTAATACCCATATTGAAAGCTTATCCATTCACCGAGTGGGAAATAAAAGCCGAAATGAATCGATGTTTTTATCAGAAAATCCATACGGGTTAAATGACGAGATTGTTCCGTTACTTAAAGAATACTTCTTTAAATCATTTCGTGAAAAAGAAGAAAATTATTATCAGTTTGCACACGAAGTAGACTTAGAATACAATGAAATGTTCAATTTGGCTACCGCTGTTTTTGAAAAACCTAGCGATATTCACGAACTATCTAAAAAGATCACCCAACATTTATTTGAGCAATCCAACCACCCACACATAAAAAATGGTGAGGTGTATGTAACATATCTAACCAATGTATCTATCGACAATAACATTGTGGATGCAATTGGCGTTTTCAAAAGTGAATTGCGTACCGATTTTCTTCAATTTGAAGAAGCAAACAACAACCTTGAAATGGTTTTGCAAGAGGGTATTAACTTGAACCGTTTGGACAAAGGATGTTTGATTTTTAACCACAAAAAAGAAGAAGGTTATAAAATATTGACCGTAGACAGCAATCGTTACGATGCGCGATACTGGTTGGAACATTTCTTGTCTGTAGATGCATTTCAGGATGAGAACTTTATGACCAAAAAATACTTGAAATTTTGCCAAAGTTTTGCAAAAGATGTTGTATTTCCTGCAGAAGACAAAAAAGAAGAAGTGATGTTTATGAACCGTGCTGTGAATCATTTTGCAAAGAACGACTTGTTTGAAGAAACCGCTTTTTTAAATGATGTCTTGGACAATCCCGATTTGATTCCGGAATTTAAAAACTACAAAGTAGACAAAGGTGAAAAATTCAGCATTGAAGATGTAACCAGCTTCCCTATTGCAAATGCAGCCGTAACCGATGCCAGAAGATCCATCAAAAATGTGATCAATTTGGATACCAACATCCAAATAAAATTGGATTTCATCAACCCAGACAGCGCTGAAAAATTTGTAGAAAAAGGTTGGGACGAAGAAAAACAAATGTATTATTATTTGGTATATTTCAACAAAGAGCAAAAAAGCTAACCTAACTTTTATTCCAACAAAAAAACCTCAATTATCTTGTATAACTGAGGTTTTTTATGTAAAATAGAACTATCCATTCTATTGCTAACATACAAAGCTCTAAAGCATCAGTAAATAAAACCTTACCAAATTAAATCATTCTAACACTCACCTCGTTTTCCAATTATTTACTCATGATAAATTTGATAAAATAATTGGTTGGAGAGCAAAATATTTTTGTATTTTTATCCAATGAAAAAGTCCCTACAACTAGCAATACTCTTATTATTTATAACTGCGAATTGTTTTTCACAATTTAGTAAAACGCATTATATTCCACCACTATCCAATTCGGATAGTCAGGATCCACAAGGACAGTACATGTATATTTCTTGTCCTAGTGTGACTCCGATCAGTTTTCAAATTCAAGAAATTGGCGGCTCCGTAATCAACGGAACTGTCAGTAGAGACAATCCCTATGTTCATCAAATTGGGACCGGACCTGGTACACAAATACTGATTTCCGACAGTGAAGTTAATACGGTTAAGAACAATAAAGGGTACATAGTGCAAGCCCAAGATTTGGTCTATGTAAATGTTCGACTTACCGCCTCAACTGATTTTCAAGCCGGCGGATTGGTTTCAAAAGGAAGCGCTGCCTTAGGAACTGTATTTAGAATTGGAGCTTTTATCAATACGGGAGTAGCCAGTACCAGCTCAAATCATTACACATTTGCTTCCATTTTAGCAACCGAAAACAATACTACAGTATCTTTCGGCGATATAAAAACTGGGGTTCAGTTGATCAATAATGCGGCGGCTGGAAATAATCCAACACCCATTACTTTGCAAGCTGGAGAAAGTTTTGTGATTGCTGTTAAAGGACCTACCAATGCCAATCGAGATGGACTGATTGGTGCGTCCATTATTTCAGACAAACCCATTGCAGTCAACTGTGGTTCTTTTGCAGGGAGTAATGGAACCGCCAACAATCTTGACTTGGGTATGGACCAAATTGTTTCGGCAGAACGAACAGGTAGCGAATATATTTTCATCAAAGGAGATGGCATTGACGTTACAGAAAGACCTTTGATTGTTGCCAACGAAAATGGAACCCAAGTATTTTTGAATGGTAGTGCCACTCCTTTTACAACCTTAAATGCTGGACAATATCTAGCATTAACTGGAGCTGATTTTTCTGCAAATGAAAATTTATATGTGCAAACATCTAAAAATGTGTTTGCTTATCAAGGAATTGGAGGGTCATCAAGTCAGGCCAATCAAAACATGCATTTTGTGCCACCATTGAGTTGTCAAACACCAAAATCAATCAATAACATTCCTTTATTGAATGAGGTTGGATTTTCACAATCCTTTATTGGAACGGTATGTGTGGTTACAAAAACAAATGCGACTCTGACCTTCACCATCAACGGAAATAATTACACTTTAGCCACCTTACCCGGATCAATTGGTATAACTGGCCCTTTGTCTGTAACAGGAAATCCCAATTATGTGACCTATACATTTTCTGGATTAACGGGAAACATCTCGGTGTATTCAACAGAACAAGTTTATTTATCGTACTATGGCTCAAGCGGTGCCGCAACTTATGGAGGTTTCTATTCAGGATTTACATTCAAACCTGAAATTGTATTTGAATCCACTGTTTCGACACAAGCCAATTGTATTCCGAATATCAATTTAGAGGTCAATTCCATTAGTAATTTTGATGTGTACCAATGGTATTTTAACGGCAATCCAATTATAGGTGCAACATCCAATAGTTATGTTCCTACTGCCCCTGGTTACTACAAAATTAAAGCTTCTTTAACCGAATGTGGCATTGATTATTTTTCGGATGAGATACCCGTAAGTTCTTGCTCGAACGACATTGACACCGATGGCATAAACGATAATATTGACAACGATATCGACAATGACGGAATCCTAAATTGCACGGAATCTTACGGAAACCAAACCATTTCTTTAGCCAATACTGCGGCAGGAAGTGTGAGTGTGGGCACCTACTCGTCCACTTTTACAGGAGCTATCACAACATCTACAACTGCAAGCGCGGTTCCTTTTATCGGAAATGCTGATGGAAGTTTCATTACGGATGTTCCAGCTGGAAGAACGAATTGGGTTCAATATGAATTAATTTTTACGCAACCAATAACGTTAGGATTAGAATATGTAACAACAGCCAATGCATCCGATTTGCTTAATTCAAATGCAGAATACATTGTAAATTCTGAAACAAACAGATCGATTACTGTATTAAATCCAAACAATCAATTATTGATTGACACCAATTATGACGGTATTTTTGAAACGGGAATAACACAATACTCCTCTTTTGAAATTCGTTTTCGTATCAATTCGGCTACTCTTGCTGCCGGAACCGGTACTTTCAAATTCATTGTTCATGATGCTAATATGATCAAAATAAAACATAAGAATTTGATTGACACAGCACCTAACAAATCGACATTCAAAATCAAAGCACTCTGTGTCTCTAATGATTCGGATGGAGACGGGGTTTCAGATCAAAATGATCTGGATTCAGACAACGACGGAATTCTAGATGTGGTTGAATCTCAAGGTGTAAATTATGTAGCCTTATCTGGAGTTGACAACAACCTAGACGGTGTGGACGATTTGTTTTCAGCGAGTTTTTTACCTGAAGACACAGATAATGATGGTGTTTTAAACTATTTAGATTTGGATTCGGATAACGACGGGATCTACGATTTGAATGAATCGGGATCGAATGCAGTCGATGCCAACTTAGACGGAATCATTGATCTAGGATCTTCTAGTTTTGGTACAAATGGATTGTATGATTTATTAGAAACCTCACCTGACAATTCCGTAATTAATTATACGTTAGCAAATACAGATGCTACATTATTTGATTATGTAGATTTAGACTCCGATGCAGATGGATGTAATGATGTCGTTGAAGCTGGATTTTTAGATTC
>JAGNYR010000014.1:25804-35889 GCA_017984835.1 Flavobacterium sp.
GAATTACCAACAACAGGTAATTACAACATCAATTATTATAAAACAGAAGCAGACTATCAAGCTGAAACAGATATCAACGGAAATTCATTAGCAATTCCGGCTACAGACTATGCCAATTATAGAAATATCGGATTCCCAAATACACAAACGATTTGGGCAAGAGTAGAAAGTAACACCACCAACGATTGTTATGGAATTACAAAATTTAATTTGGTGGTAGAACCAAAACCGATCCTTCACAATGTGGGTGTCAATAATGTAATTAGAGGTTGTGACACCAATAATGATGGAGATCTTATTTTCAATACCTCCCAATTGGAATCGAATTTATTGAATGGACAAACAAATAAAATACTAGAATATACCGATCAATTAGGAAATGCTATTCCAAGTCCGTTTCCTGCAACTTATCAAGTGATCAATACAGCGACTATTTTTGTAAAAATGATCAATGACACCGATCAACAATGTTTTGAAACTGGAAGCTTTCAATTTGTGGTAGACAGTACACCAATCATTTATAGCTTAGCCCCAGGAACCTTGACAAAATGCGATGACGAATCAGATCCAAGATTACAAGACGGAATCGTAACGTTTGACACCTCTCAGTTAGAAACTTTATTACTGCAAGGCCAAACAGGCTTAGAAATTACCTATACTTCAGAAAATGGCACCGTATTATCGAGTCCGCTACCTCCATTATTTCCAACAACAACTCAAAATGTGTTGGTGACCGTAAAAAACCCATTGAACCCAAATTGTATTGCGCAAACTACCTTGCAATTTATTGTCAATGAACTTCCAAATATCGATTTGAATCTTGATGGACATGATACTGCCTTGGTTTGTAAAAACCTACCTGATTATTATGTTAATATTACAGCTGGAGATTTTATAGGACATCCGTTCAATATTTTTAGTTTTCAGTGGTATTTAAATGGCGTTATCCTACCAGGAAAAACAACCTACAACATCAATGTAAATAAACCAGGCACTTACACCGTAGTGGTTACAAATAGTGCAGGTTGCAGCAGAACGAGAACTATTGTCGTGACCGAATCAGAAATTGCAACCATCACTTCTGTTGACATCACCGATTTTACAAATAACAACACGGCAACAATCAATGTAACCGGAATGGGTACCTATGTATACAGTATTGGAGAAGAATATGGTGCATACCAAACATCCAACTTTTTTGATAATTTGCCGATGGGATTCCATCAAGTGTATGTGAGAGACGAGAAAGGATGTGGTACTAGAGAAGAATTGATATCTGTATTAGGTGTTCCTCAATTTTTTACACCAAACGGAGACGGAATCAATGATTATTGGAATGTTAAAGGAGCAAATGCTAGATATTCTTCCAAAATTGTCATTACCATTTTCGACAGAACCGGAAAATTCATCAAACAAATCAGCCCAAGCGAATTTGGTTGGGACGGAACTTACCAAAATGAAAAACTTCCTTCCGATGACTATTGGTATTCAATGGTACTAGAAAACGGTATTATTTACAAAGGTCACTTCAGTTTGAAGCGATAGAGAGTAGAAAACAAAAACGCTATAAAACAAAAAACCATCAACATTACGTTGATGGTTTTTTTTTGGATTGAAATAATAGAATTAGATTTTAAATCTCTTTCTATCGTTTTCTGTTAAATATATTTTACGCAAACGAATTGATTTAGGAGTTACCTCAACATATTCGTCTTTTTGAATGTATTCCAACGCTTCTTCTAAAGAGAAAATGATTGGAGGAATAATTCTAGCTTTTTCATCATTTCCAGACGAACGTACATTTGATTGTTTTTTAGCTTTCGTTACGTTGATACACATATCATCGCTTCGAGAGTTTTCACCAATAACTTGTCCTTCATAGATTTCGTCGTTTGGATTTACAAAGAATTTACCACGATCTTGTAATTTATCGATAGAATAAGGAATCGCTTTTCCGTTTTCCATAGAAATCAAAGATCCATTGTTTCTTCCAGGTATATCACCTTTGAAAGGTTCGTAACCAATATAACGGTGTGACATGATCGCCTCACCCGCTGTAGCAGTTAATAATTGATTTCTTAATCCGATGATTCCACGAGATGGAATGTTGAATTTCACAATCATACGCTCACCCTTAGCCTCCATAGAAAGCATTTCTCCTTTACGGATAGATACGAATTCTACTGCACGACCTGAAAGATTTTCTGGTAAATCGATGGTTAACTCTTCAATTGGCTCACATTTTTTACCATCAATTTCTTTGATGATAACTTGTGGTTGTCCAATTTGTAACTCATACCCTTCTCTTCTCATTGTTTCGATAAGAACAGACAAGTGAAGTACACCACGTCCAAAAACCATGAATTTATCTGCTGAATCGGTTTCACCCAATTTCATTGCTAAGTTTTTTTCTAACTCTTTCGTCAGACGATCTCTAATATGACGAGAAGTTACAAATTTACCTTCTTTACCAAAGAAAGGCGAATCGTTAATGGTGAACAACATACTCATAGTTGGCTCATCAATAGCAATCGTTTGTAACGCTTCTGGATTTTCAAAATCAGCAATAGTATCACCAATTTCAAATCCTTCTACACCAATAATGGCACAGATATCTCCAGCAATAACTTGAGTTACTTTTTTACGACCAAGTCCTTCAAAAGTATGTAATTCTTTAATACGTGATTTCATGATCGTACCATCTCTTTTTACCAAAGAAATTGGCATTCCTTCATTTAATATACCTCTTTCTAATCGACCGATTGCGATACGACCTGTAAAAGATGAGAAATCCAATGATGTAATCAACATTTGAGGTGTTCCTTCAGATACTTTAGGTGCTGGTACATTAGCAATCACCATATCTAACAAAGGTTCGATGTTTTCAGTTTGGTTTTTCCAATCGTCTGACATCCAGTTATTTTTAGCTGAACCATATACGGTTGGGAAATCAAGTTGCCATTCTTCTGCACCCAATTCAAACATCAAGTCAAAAACTTTTTCGTGAACTTCTTCTGGTGTACAGTTTTCTTTATCAACTTTATTAATTACAACACATGGTTTTAATCCTAAGTCAATTGCTTTTTGCAAAACAAAACGAGTTTGAGGCATTGGTCCTTCAAAAGCATCTACTAATAAGCAAACTCCATCAGCCATATTTAAAACACGTTCCACTTCACCACCAAAATCGGCGTGACCAGGAGTATCAATAATGTTGATTTTTGTTCCTTTGTAGGTTACTGATACATTTTTTGAGGTAATCGTAATTCCTCTTTCACGCTCTAGATCATTATTGTCAAGGATTAGATCCCCTGTATTTTCGTTTTCACGAAATAATTGACAATGATACATAATTTTATCAACCAAAGTAGTTTTACCGTGGTCAACGTGGGCAATAATTGCAATGTTTCTAATAGATTCCATCTGTTATTTTTAATGGGTGCAAAGGTACACTTTATTTTGAGATAAAAAATAGTTTCCTGTTCTTTCGGCAATTAAATGACTATTTGATCCTGATTTAGAAAAATAAAGGCATAAAAAAAGCCCTCAAAATGAGAGCTTGATAGTATATTGAAAATTATAATATTATAATTTAGATACGTGTTTTGTTAATTTAGAAACTAAATTAGAAGCTTTATTATCGTGGATAATGTTTTTCTTAGCTAATTTATCAATCATTGAGATAACATTAGAAAGTTTAGCAGCAGCGTCAGATTTATCAGTAGCTAATCTTAATGCTTTGATCGCATTACGAGTAGTTTTGTGTTGATATCTGTTTAACACTCTTTTCTTTTCGTTACTTCTAATTCTTTTTAAAGCTGACTTATGATTTGCCATTTTGTTTTAATTTTTTCTTTTAAATAAAATAATTTGTAGCCCGTAGGGGAATCGAACCCCTCTTACCAGGATGAAAACCTGGCGTCCTAACCGATAGACGAACGGGCCATCACTTCTGTAATGCGGATGCAAAGATACATCTATTTTTTATTCGTGCAAGCGATTTTTATATTTTTTTTGAATATTTTTTAGTACGCTTTTGCAAACAACACTCTTCCAGCAGATTCCATTCCAGAAAAGACACAAATTCCTTTTTCATTTACTCGATCCAAAGGAATACAACGGATCGTTGCTTTGGTCAAATCCTTTATTTTTTCTTCTGTTTCTGCCGTTCCATCCCAATGAGCCGAAATAAATCCGCCTTTGTTTTCCAACACTTCTTTGAATTCTTCAAAAGAATTTACTTCGGTAATATGATTCTGTCTGTAAGTTAATGCACGTTGGAATAAATCGTTTTGAATGGTATCCAACAGATCACTTACATAAGCAACTATTCCGTCTTTAGAAACGACTTCTTTCGTCAAGGTATCACGTCGAGCGATTTCAAAAGTGCCGTTTTCCAAATCTTTTGGTCCAACAGCAATTCGTACAGGGACTCCTTTTAATTCCCATTCAGCAAATTTAAATCCTGGTTTTTGTGTGGTACGGTTATCAAATTTTACTGAAATTTTTAATTTTTTAAATTGAGCCAACAATTCATTTACAACCGTAGTAATGTGATCCAATTCTTCCTCCGATTTATAGATCGGAACAATCACCACCTGGATAGGCGCTAAATTTGGAGGCAATACCAAACCATTATCATCAGAATGCGTCATAACCAATGCTCCCATCAAACGAGTAGAAACACCCCATGAAGTTCCCCATACATATTCTTGTTTTCCTTCTGCATTCGCAAATTTCACATCAAATGCTTTTGCAAAATTTTGACCTAAAAAATGTGAAGTTCCTGCTTGCAAAGCCTTTCCGTCTTGCATCAAAGCTTCTATACAATAGGTTTCATCTGCACCAGCAAAGCGCTCCGTTTCTGTTTTCAATCCTTTTACAACAGGAATTGCCATGAAGTTTTGTGCAAAATCAGCATACACATGCATCATTTTTTCCGACTCTTCAATAGCCTCTTGACGGGTTGCATGTGCCGTATGTCCTTCTTGCCATAAAAATTCGGCAGTTCTCAAAAACAAACGGGTACGCATTTCCCATCGAACCACATTGGCCCACTGGTTGATCAATAAGGGTAAATCTCTATAAGACTGCACCCAACCTTTATACGTTGACCAAATGATGGCTTCACTGGTTGGTCGAACAATCAATTCTTCTTCCAACTTGGCATTTGGATCCACCATTAATTTTCCTGGCTTGTCAGGATCATTCTTCAATCTATAATGCGTAACGATAGCACATTCTTTCGCAAAACCTTCCGCATTTTTTTCTTCTGCTTCAAACATACTTTTGGGAACAAACAAAGGAAAGTAAGCGTTGCTATGTCCTGTTTCTTTGAACATTCTATCCAGCTCTGCTTGCATCTTTTCCCAAATCGCATACCCATAGGGCTTGATAACCATACACCCTCTAACACCAGAATTTTCAGCCAAATCAGCTTTCACAACCAGTTCGTTGTACCATTTAGAATAATCTTCTTCTCGTTTTGTTAAGTTCTTGCTCATCGTTATTAGTTTGGCATAAAAATTGTTTTTACTATTTTAACATTATAGTTTGGCAAAACTAACTATTTTTGTAATGTCCAACAATAAAAACCAATAGATTATGAAAACAAATTATTTTTCTTCTTCAAAACTATCCTTTTATTTGCTATTTGGATTATTAACAGTACTCTCTACTTCATGTGGTTCCTATCAAAATGTTTCCTATTATGATAACGATGGAATTTATGGATCGGACACTTCAAATAAAAAAGTAGTTGCTTCAGAAACACCTAATAAATACCAAGAATACTTTAGATCATTAAACGAAGATTTAAAGAATGACGTGGTTACAGATGTAGATAATTACAGCACTTACAATGATTCTATCAAAAATGATGACACATCAACAAATGAAGTAGCTAGAACCTATTCAAGTTGGGGTTCCAACGCCTCTGAAAATGTAACCATCAATTATTATGGGAACAGTTGGGGTTATGGAAATTGGGGTTATTCTGGTTGGTATGGAAACTATTGGGGATACAACAACATGGCATATTACAACTGGGGATACAACCATTGGAATTCACCTTATTGGAACATGAATTACGGTTATTACTCTGGTTGGTACGGTTATGGAAATTACCCTTATTGGTATGGTGGTGGTTATTATCCTTATTGGAATAATTATGGCACTTATTATGGATATAATGGGGGTCGAAGAAACACCAACTACAATTACAATACCGGTTATTATGGTGGCAGATCTGCCGTTGGAGGTTCAAGAGGTAGATTAGAGTCCAATAGCATAACACCCAGAAGCATCAATACTCCTAGATCTACAAGTGTTATCTCACCAAGAAGTACCTTTAACCCTTCAACACCTCGTAACACCAATACGCCTCGCACGAACACCTATTCTACTCCACGAACTAACACTGTAATTACACCAAGAACAAACACCTACGTTACTCCAAGAAGCAATTCAACTGTTACTCCAAGAGTAACTCCGTCTGAAACGCCGAGATCAGCTCCTACAGAAACACCAAGAAGTTCTACACCAAGAACCTACGAACCAACCCCTACCAGAAGCTACACTCCTAGCCCATCATATGATGGCGGTGGTGGCGGTTTTGGCGGAGGAAGAAGCAGCGGTGGCGGTGGCGGCGGACGAAGATAATTCTGTTCTACATCAACCGAATCATTTAGATCAAAATAAATATAAATTACCCAATAATGAAGAAAATTGTTTTTTTACTAGCAGCCTCTCTCTCTTTATCCGTTCAAGGGCAAGATATTTCTGATGCTGTTCGTTTTGCACAAGAAAATTTAAATGGTACCGCTCGTTTCAGAGCAATGGGAGGCGCATTTGGTGCTTTGGGAGGCGATTTTTCATCAATCAACATCAATCCTGCAGGATCGGTTGTTTTTGCAAACAGTCAAGCCGGATTTACACTTAGCAATTTTAATAACTCCAACGATTCCAATTTTTTTGGTACTAATAAAAACAAATCCAACAACAGTTTGGATTTAAGTCAGGCCGGTGGCGTGTATGTTTTCAAAAATGAAGACAAACGTAGTGATTGGAAAAAGTTTGCCGTAGCATTAAATTATGAAAACATCAAAGACTTTAATAATTCGTTTTTTTCTGCTGGAACCAATTCGAATTCTGTAGCAAACTATTTTCTTAGTTATGCGAATGGATTGCCTTTAAGCATTGTAAACGGATCTCAATATTCGTATTCTGACTTATATTACAATGAACAACAAGCCTATTTAGGTTATGGTGCTTATGTAATCAATGAAGCAGCCGATTATTCTGAAACGAACATGAATTATGTTTCGCTTGTCCCTGCTGGTGGCAACTACTATCAAGAAAATAAATTATATGCTACTGGTTACAATGGAAAATTATCATTTAACGGTTCAGCTCAATACAAAGATGTACTTACTGTTGGGGTGAATTTAAATTCTCATTTTTTTGATTATTACCAGTCTACCCATTTTTACGAAAGCAATGCAAATAATACTTCTGCGACGGATGTATTGGTAAAAAGATTGAAATTTGATAATGACTTATACACGTACGGTAATGGTTTTTCGTTTCAAATTGGTACCATCTACAAACCCATCAAAGAAGTACGATTCGGAATTGCTTATCAATCGCCTACTTGGCTTCGACTTACGGACGAATTAACTCAAAGTATCGCAGCGGTAAGCGGAACAAGCACTACGGAATACCAACCCGATGTTGTCAATCCTGGAATCACCATGTTGTTTGAGCCCTACAGACTTCAGACTCCAAGTAAATGGACCGGAAGTTTTGCCTATATTTTTGGTAAAAAAGGATTGATCAGTTTTGATTATGCTACAAAAAATTATAGCAAGACAAAATATACTCCAAAACAAGAATTTACAAACAGTAATACCAATCTTAGAAACTTACTTACCTCAACAAACGAATACCGTGTAGGAGCAGAATACCGAATCAAAAAAGTCAGTTTGAGAGCAGGATACCGATTTGAACAAAGTCCATACAAAGATAAAATAACCATAGGTGATTTAACTGCTTATTCAGGGGGAATTGGATACAATTTTGGAGCTACCAAATTAGATCTTGCCTACTCGACTTCAAATCAAAATTCAAAACAACAATTCTTCACTCAAGGCTTAACAGATGCTGCGAGTATTCAGTCAAAAAACAATACCGTTTGTTTGACCTTGTTATTTGAATTATAAAAATAGTTCCCTACGCAATTTTAGAAAAGTCATTCCTACGAATGGCTTTTTTTATTGGGTTTATGAAACCAAATTAGCCTCCCATAATTTGCCCCGAATAATTAAGAGATAGTCAATAAAAAAATGTAATTTTGCAGTCCAAAAAATCAAATTCAGATGAGAACCAAGTCATTAAAAAAAAATAAAATCAATGTGATTACACTGGGATGTTCTAAGAACGTTTATGACAGTGAAGTATTGATGGGACAATTGAAAGCCAGCGGAAAAGAGGTCGTTCATGAAGAGGAAGGTAATATTGTTGTCATCAATACATGTGGTTTTATTGATAATGCAAAAGCTGAATCTGTCAATACAATTTTGGAATATGCCGACAAAAAAGAAAGAGGCATCGTTGATAAAGTATTTGTAACCGGATGTTTATCTGAACGTTACAGACCCGACTTGGAAAAAGAAATTCCGAATGTAGATCAATATTTTGGAACCACCGAACTTCCTTTATTGTTAAAAGCACTTGGAGCAGATTACAAACATGAGCTTCTAGGAGAGCGTTTAACAACTACACCAAAAAATTATGCTTATTTGAAAATAGCTGAAGGCTGTGACAGACCTTGCAGCTTTTGTGCAATCCCTTTAATGAGAGGAAAACACGTTTCTCAAACCATTGAAAAATTAGTCAAAGAAGCTGAAGGACTGGCAAGAAACGGGGTAAAAGAACTCATTCTTATTGCTCAAGACCTGACTTACTATGGCCTGGATATTTACAAAAAAAGAAATTTAGGCGAGTTGCTAGAAAACTTGGTAAAAGTAGAAGGTATTGAATGGATCCGTTTGCACTATGCTTTCCCAACAGGTTTTCCAATGGATGTATTGGAAATCATGAAACGCGAACCCAAAATTTGTAATTACATTGACATCCCATTACAACATATCTCTGACTCGATTCTAAAATCAATGAAAAGAGGAACTTCTAAAGAGAAAACGACTCAATTACTTAAAGATTTTAGAGCAGCTGTTCCAGGAATGGCCATTAGAACAACCTTGATTGTAGGTTATCCGGGAGAAACAGAAGAAGATTTCAATATCCTGAAAGATTTTGTGCAAGAAATGAAATTTGACAGATTGGGATGTTTCGCGTATTCACATGAAGAAAATACAAGTGCTTATATATTGGAAGACGACGTACCCGAAGAAGTAAAGAAAGCCAGAGCTGAAGAAATTATGGATTTGCAATCTCAAATTTCTTGGGATTTAAATCAAGAAAAAATAGGACACGTATTTAAATGCATCATTGACAGAAAAGAAGGAAATCATTTTATAGGAAGAACCGAATTTGATAGTCCAGATGTAGATAATGAAGTACTTATAGATGCTACGAAACATTATCTAAAAACAGGAGAGTTTGTTCAAATAAAAATTACGGAAGCTACAGAATATGACCTCTATGGCGAACCCGTATAAAATAAAAAAATCAAACTATTATTTTTTAGGAATAACAACACCTGCAAATTTCAACACCATCGGAGTGGCTTCTGCCGAAGTAGTTACTGTTACCGATTTCGTAAAGGGTCCTGGAGCAGCTGCATTGAAAATGGCTTTCACAAACCCTGACTTCCCAGGCGCAACGGGTGTTTTAGTATATTCAGCCGCTGTGCAACCACAAGCAGGCTTAACGGCTGTAATGAGTACAGCCTTCTTTCCCGTATTTTTAAATTCGAATTGAATTTTTTTAGGAATTCCTTGTGGAATTTTACCAACTTCAACTGCATCCGTTTTCCATGTGATGGATTTAGAAACTGAGGAATGAGTGATTGTAAATGACATTAGACCTAAGGCCAATGAAAGAACTAAAATGTAAACTTTTTTCAT
>JAGNYR010000051.1 GCA_017984835.1 Flavobacterium sp.
ACCTCTAACTTCTGCTTCCCGTCAATAGACAACAAAATACCTGTAAAATCAATGACATCTTCTTTGTCATTGTAGCTTGCAAATGCTCCAATCGGAGCTGTACAACCACCTTCTAATGTTCTAAGAAATTGACGTTCTATGTAAGTGCAAATTTCTGTTTCGATATGATTTAATTGAGAAACTGCATCGAGTGAAAACAAATCGTCTGCATTGCAAACAACGACCATGGCGCCTTGCGCAGGTGCAGGAACCATCCAGTCTAAAGTCATAAAATGTTCCGGCAATAAATTGATTCGTTCAAGTCCGGCTTCTGCAAAAATAGCACCTCCCCAATTTGAATTTGCTAGTTTTTGTAAACGGGTATTTACGTTTCCGCGAATGTCTTCAATGCGATGAGTCGGATATTTATGGAGCCAACTTGCTTTTCTTCGTAAACTGCTTGTTGCAACAGTGCTGCTATCTTGATTTAAAAAATCTAAATCTCCTTTGTGCACCAAAATATCTGCGGAGGAGGCTCTTTCTAAAACAGCTCCTTGCACGATTCCATTAGGCAACAAAGTAGGCACATCTTTCATAGAATGTACTGCAATGTCAATAGCACCTTGAATCATGGCAACATCGAGTGTTTTGGTGAAAATTCCGGTAATGCCTAATTCGTACAATGGTTTGTCCAAGACGATGTCTCCCTGCGATTTTACCGCAACTATTTGGGTTTTGTAACCCAAATCATTTAATTGTTTTTCAACAGTTGTCGCCTGCCAAAGTGCTAATTCGCTATCGCGGGTTCCAATTCGTATGGTCTTGCTCATTCCTTCTATTTTACAACTGATTCTATTTGAAATATTTTCGAGATCCATTCGATGCTATCATCCACCACCGTTTCTTCATCTTTGAGGTGATTGGCAAAATGGTTCGTGATTTTTTGGATGATTCGTGCACTGATTACCTCTGCTTGATCTTGATCAAAATTAGGCATTTTTTTTCGTTGCAAACTCAATTCAGATTCTTTTATGTGGTTGAGTTTTGCCTTCAAAGCTTGAATAGTAGGCGCGAACTTTCGTTGCTTAGTCCACGCATGAAATTCGTTTTGGATTTCTTCAATTATTTGTTCTGCTGCAGGAATATGGAGTTTTCTATTTTCTAACGTTTCGTCTGTCATTTGCGACAAATGATCCATGTGAATCAAACGAACCCCAGGAATATCTTGCACATTTTCATTGACATTTTTTGGAATGGACAAATCCAATATAAGTATGGGCTTCTTTAAATTGAGAATGGCTTTATCGACCGTTGGATTTTGAGCTCCAGTGGCCACCACAAGCACGTCTGCCTTTTGAATTTCTAGTTGAAGATCGGCGTAATTTTTTACAATCACGTTTAATTTTCTAGCTAATTTCTCGGCTTTATCTTTGGTACGATTGATCAGGGTAATTTGCTCGTGTTTGGTATGTTTTACCAAGTTTTCACACGTATTTCTTCCTATTTTTCCGGTTCCAAAAAGCAAAATGTTTTTGTTCGAAATGTCTTCAACATTCTTAAAAATATACTGTACCGATGCAAAAGACACAGAAGTAGCGCCTGAAGAAATTTCGGTTTCGTTTTTTATTCTTTTACTGGCTTGAATAACTGAATTAACGAGCCTTTCCATAAACGAATTAATCAAATCCAATCCTTTACTTTCGGTAAAAGCAAGCTTCAACTGACTGATGATTTCAAAATCTCCCAAGATCTGACTGTCCAAACCTGTTCCAACTTTAAAAATATGGTTGATGGCTTCTTTGTTTTTGTATACAAAAGCTACTTTTTGAAACTCTTCTACCGTCCCTTGGGTGTTTTCGCACAACAACTTAATCAATTGAAAAGGATGCTCTGCAAAACCATAAATTTCGGTTCTATTACAAGTAGAAGTCACTAGAATAGATTCAATACCTTCCTGCTTTGCCTGTATCAAAAGATTATTTTTAGCTTGACTATCCAAACTAAATCTACCTCTAATTTCGGCATCGGCTTTCTTGTAACTCAAGCCGACTGAATAAAAAGTCTTAGATCGTACCGATTGCTGCTGTTCCATTTATTTGCTCTGTTCCTAAAAGAGCTACAAAATTATAGTACTTATGCGTATAAAAACAACGCTAAAAGTTCTATTTGTATCGCTCTATGATATTTCAACATGCAATTGGTTTTTTTGCGATATTTGTGTTACATTTGTCATTATATAGGGACTAAAAAGTCATACTTTATATTTATATTGTACCTTTTATTTAAGTTATACACAAAAATAAAGAATAAAAAATATCGCCATGAGTGCTAATGAAGAAATTAGAGTAGAAAATGATTTTTTCCTTTTTCGTTTTCAAAATGATGAAAATGAGCCCGTTACTATTACGAAAGCAATTAGCCAAGGTCTCATTCAATTTCACTTTGGAATAAAAGGTAAGTCTAAATTCATTTTTAACGAAGGAACGTATACCCTGGATTTGAACGAAGAAAAATCCTATCTTTTTTACAATCCGCAGAAAGAATTGCCCTTACATTTAGAATTGGCACCCCACACTTGGGTGATTTCTGTTATTGTTTCTATCCAGAAATTTCACAGTTTGTTTTCGAACGAATCAGGCTATATCCCTTTTTTAAGCGAAGAAAACAAAGATAAAAAATACTATAAAGAAGGCGAAATTAGTCCGTCAATGGCCATTGTTTTGAGTCAGTTACTTCACTATAATTTAAATCCGTCCATAAAAAATTTATATTATAAAGGAAAAGGATACGAACTTTTGAGTTTGTACTTTAACCGATCTGAAGATCCAAACGCAGAACAATGCCCTTTTTTGATAGATGAAGAAAATGTACTCAAAATAAAAAAAGCAAAAGAGATCATGATTGCCAACATGGCTGAGCCTCCTGGACTAGAAGAACTTGCTGATCAAGTGGGTCTTACCTTAAAAAAACTAAAAATGGGTTTTAAACAAATTTATGGCGATACCGTTTATGGTTTTTTATTTGATTACAAAATGGATTATGCCCGACAATTATTAGACAGTGGCTCCTATAATGTCAATGAAGTTGGATTAAAAATTGGATACAGTACAGGAAGTCATTTTATTGCTGCATTTAAAAAGAAATTTGCAACAACCCCAAAGAAATATTTGATGTCAATCAACACAACCCTATAAAATTTTAAGATGAAAGGAGTATTATTAGTTAATCTTGGATCACCCGAAAGCCCAACCGCTAAAGACGTAAAACCGTATTTAGACGAATTTTTGATGGATAAATATGTGATTGACGTACCTTTTTTGTTACGTGCATTATTGGTTCGTGGAATCATCTTACAAACTCGACCAAAAAAATCAGCAGAGGCCTATGCTAGAATATGGACCAGTGAAGGATCACCACTGATTGTTTTGTCTAAAAGAATGCATGAAAAAGTACGAGGATTGGTAGACATTCCTGTAGCATTATCTATGCGCTATGGTACGATGACAATTTTGAAAGGTCTGCAAGAATTACACGATAAAGGAGTAACCGAAGTGATGCTTTTCCCTTTGTATCCCCAGCACGCCATGGCGTCAACCACAACTATTTTGGTGCTAGCCGAAGAACTTCGCGCCAAGCATTTCCCGGAAATGAAATTTACCAACGTTCCTGCTTTTTACAACAAACCTGATTACATCCAGGCCTTAGCAAATTCGATAAAAAAACACTTGGAAGGATTTGAATACGATCATTTATTGTTTTCCTACCACGGAATTCCGAAACGTCACATCCGTAAAACAGACGTGACAAAATCACATTGCAAAATCGATGGCTCTTGTTGCAACACCCCTTCGCCGGCCCATGAATTTTGTTACCGTCACCAATGCTATGAAACAACCAAACAAGTTGTTCAATTATTAGGAATTCCTGAAGGAAAATACAGCCAAACTTTTCAATCCCGATTGGCAGGTGACAAATGGTTGACACCCTATACCGATGTTGAAATCAACAAAATGCCCGATCAAGGAATAAAGAAACTTGCGGTTGTAACACCTGCCTTTGTTGCCGATTGTTTGGAAACACTGGAAGAAATTGCCATGGAAGCCAACGAACAATTTTTACACCATGGTGGTGAAGAATTCATGGCTGTTCCTTGTTTGAATGACGAAGACGAATGGTGTGGTGTTGTAGCCAACTGGATTGAAGCATTTAAGAAAGGGTAAAGAGAAAAGAACTAAGAGGAAAGAAATAATATGGAGCTTTACAATTACATAAAATCATTGCATCTCATCTTTGTAATCACCTGGTTTGCCGGATTGTTTTATATCGTTCGCTTGTTTGTGTATCAAATTGAAGCGAATGAAAAACCCTCTCCCGAACGAGAAATTTTACAAAAACAATACAAAATAATGACCTACAGATTGTGGTATATTATTACATGGCCAAGTGCTGTACTCGCTCTTTCCTTTGCATTGGTATTGCTACATATAATGCCCTCTTGGTTAGACACTCCTTGGATGAAGGTAAAGTTGGCTTTTGTAGTTGTATTGATTGCTTACCATATAAAATGCCATCTGTTTTATAAGGAATTACAAAAAGACCTGGTCAAACATACTTCTAATTTTATGCGTATTTGGAATGAAGGAGCAACCCTTATTCTATTTTCTGTTGTATTTTTGGTCATCTTAAAAAACGCCTTCAATTGGATCTATGGGGTCATTGGAATCATTGTATTCTCAATCATCTTAATGTTGGGCGTAAAATTTTACAAACGTATTAGAGAAAAATAAGAACCTATTATGTTAAACGGATTCAAAATGTCGATGCTTTCACTGCGAATAAGAATTTTCTTATCGATGATTGTATTGATATTAATTGCGTCCATATTGATGGCTTCTATCTCGTTGATCCAATTTAAAAACGAGGCCCGCAATTACCACCAAGAACGATTAGAACGCAAAGAAGACGCCATCAAAGAACACATCAACTACGTGCTTTCCAACACGACCTATCCGCTCAACGAAAAGAATTTGCCCTTAATTTTCAAAGATAAAATTCACGAATTATCCGACATTCATAGTGTGGAGATTAACATATATTCACTCGATGGTAAATTAATAAAATCATCAAAAGCTTCTTTTTCGGTCGACAGCATTTCTCCGCCCGTACCCAAATACATCATCAAATTAGTACAATCTTCCATTGAAAAAAGATATGTCGATATCAAGAGCATCGACGGTGTAAAAAACAGGTCGTCTTTTAGTCAGATCAAAGATGATAAGTTCAAACCGCTAGGGATTCTCAACCTACCGTATGTTGAAGATGATAGTTTTTATGAAAATGAAATACAAGAATTTTTGATCAAATTGAGTCAAGTATATTTCTTTATGTTGCTTATTGCTTTTGCACTGGCCTACTTTTTGGCTTCCTATATTACCAAATCTTTAAAAACTATATCTGATAAAATCAATGAAACGAGTTTGAATCAGAAAAACGAAAAAATCGTTATTGAAGCCAACAGTAGAGAGATCAATTCCCTTATTACAGCCTACAATGACATGGTGGATAAACTGGAAGAGAGTGCCTCCAAATTAGCACAAGGAGAACGTGAACAAGCTTGGCGAGAAATGGCAAAACAAGTAGCGCACGAAATCAAGAACCCGCTAACACCTATGCGTTTGACAGTTCAAAATTTTCAACGAAAATTTGAAGAATCGGATCCCAATTTAAAACAAAAATTGAGTGACTATACCAAGACGTTGATTCAGCAAATTGATACCATGAGTTCGGTGGCTTCTGCCTTTTCTAACTTTGCTTCCATGCCAGCCCAACAAAATGAAACGCTTAATGTGGTAGAAGTAGTCGAGTTTTCGCTCGATATTTTCAACGAAGAATACCTTCATTTCGAAAGTGATCAGAAAGAAATTATTACCATCATGGATCGAACACAACTGATTCGAATCATCACCAATTTGGTCAAAAATGCTATCCAGGCAATCCCAGAAGAGCAAGAAGAAAAAAGCATTACCGTTGCTGTAAAAAAACAAAATAACAACGTAACCATAAGTGTTCAAGACAATGGAACGGGTATTGAAGCCGAAAATTCTGCTTATATTTTTGAACCTAAATTTACCACCAAAAATAGCGGCATGGGACTTGGTTTAGGAATTATCAAAAACATTATTGAAAATTACAAAGGAACTATTACATTTGAAACACAATACGGAAAAGGAACCACTTTTATTGTTTCGCTTCCCATAATTTAAATACGACAAAATGAACTTCGAAAATATCATTATTTCTTCCGAAAACGGAATCGGTCAAATCACGATCCATCGTCCATCCAAATTAAATGCATTGAATGCAGCTACAATTAAAGAGCTTCATGATGGATTAGAAAGTTTAGATAACAATCCAGAAATCCGAGTGATACTCATTACGGGAGCAGGTGAAAAAGCATTTGTTGCTGGGGCAGATATTTCTGAATTTGCTGATTTTTCGGTGGAAGAAGGCGCACACTTAGCTCAAAAAGGGCAAGAATTATTATTTGATTTTATTGAAAATTTAAAAACACCTGTGATTGCAGCGGTAAACGGATTTGCACTTGGCGGCGGATTGGAACTAGCCATGGCTTGCCATTTCAGAATCGCTTCTGAAAATGCCAAAATGGGGCTTCCAGAAGTATCACTCGGAGTCATCCCTGGATATGGAGGAACACAAAGACTACCCCAATTAGTTGGAAAAGGGCGTGCGATGGAAATGATCATGACGGCAAGCATGATTGATGCGCAAACAGCTTTAAACTACGGACTTGTAAATCATGTGGTCCCGCAAGAAGAATTGATTGCTTTTGCAAAGAAAATGGCAGCCAAAATCATGAAAAATTCTCCCAAAGCAATAGCAACTGCCATCGAAAGCATCAATGCCAATTTCAAAGATGGTACGAACGGATTTGAGGTAGAAATTGAAAATTTTGGAAAATGTTTTGGAACCGACGACTTTAAAGAAGGTACAACTGCCTTTTTAGAAAAAAGAAAAGCTGATTTTAAAAACTAACATTTACCTTCCCACTCATCATAAAATTGCGCAAGAAAGGACTCCATGTATTCATGTCTTTTTTGCGCAATTTCTTTTCCCGTGATGGTGTTCATTTTGTCTTTAAGCAACAACAATTTTTCATAAAAGTGATTGATGGTTGGCGCTTCATTTTTCTTATACTCTTCTTTTGTCATCGACAGATTGGGTAAAATGTTGGGGTTGTATAGCGCTCTGTTTTTAAATCCACCGTAGTTAAAGGTTCGAGCAATTCCAATGGCACCTATCGCATCCAATCGATCGGCATCTTGAACGATGTCGAGTTCTATTGAATTGAATGTTTTCGCGAAGTTCCCTCCTTTGAAAGATATGTTTTCAATGATCAAAACTACTTGACGAACAACCTCTGGATCTACCTTTTCAAGTTCTAGGAAATCCCGTGCTTTTTTGGGGCCTATTGTTTCATCGCCATGATGAAATTTACTATCTGCTATGTCATGCAGCAAAGCACCAAGCTGGACAATTTCTAGATTACAGGATTCATTTTGAGCAATTAACAAGGCATTGTTGTACACCCTCAGAATATGAAACCAATCATGGCCTCCTTCGGCATTTTCCAATTGTTGCTGTACAAATATTTTAGTTTTTTGAATAAGATCCATACGATAATATTAAAAAAATCCTTTCTTTCGAAAGGATTTATATCTATTTAATTAAAGCGGGTTGTACCCATTTAAACACATAATTTTCATCTGGCAAAACCAATCTATCAGAAATTCTAGCCATTCTTGCTGGCAATTTCATTAGATAATCTCTGGCCTTTTCAGCCTCATCAGTGAGGTTACCGATTTTATCGATTTCCCATTTATCGATTAATTTTTGCATGATTTCCACATAATCATTAGCCGTGTAAACACCCAATTTTTGAGCCGAATTAGAAAATTCTTCAAATACAGTACTAATCTTTTGCCCTGATTCTCTCAAGAAATGAGCTGGCATGGTTATTTTTTGTTTCATCATGTATTGAAATGCCAACATCATTTCGGATGGATCTACTTTAAAAATTTGATTGACAAATTCGCTGTAGGCCAAGTGATGACGCATTTCGTCTCCTGCTATGATTTTGCAGGCTTTAGAAAGTTTTACATCTCCATATTGTTTGGCAATTTGAGAAACTCTGTTGTGAGAAACATAGGTTGCTAACTCTTGAAAGCTGGTGTATACAAAGTTTTTATATGGATCGCGACCTGTTCCAATATCAAAACCATCGTTGATTAAATGATGAGTAGTTACTTCTACTTCTTTCATGTTCACTCTACCGGATAGATACAAATATTTGTTGAGCAAATCCCCGTGGCGGTTTTCTTCACCAGTCCATTGTCTGATCCATTTAGACCAACCGTTGCGTTCTAAATTATCGACTCCTTCAACTTCCATCAACCAAGATTCATAAGTTGGCAATGCTTCTTCGGTGATGGTATCCCCTACCATAGCAACCCAAAAATCATAAGGTAAATCTTTCGCTATTTCTTGTAACTCTTTTACTTCTTCAAAGAAATTTTCACTTTGCGAATCGGGTAAAAAGTCAGAAGGTTGCCAAATCTTTTCTACTGGGATCAAAAATTGATCGATGAAGGTGTCTACGTTTTTTTCTAGAAATTGCATTACTTCTAGACGGATGTTATGTAATGACATTGCAATTATTTTAATGGAGAAAAAATGATCTCGCGTTAATTAGTTAATGATAGCGTCTTTTACTGCTTTTTCTGTTTTCTCCATCATTTCTTCAAAAGAAAATTCACTTACAGCTATCGGATCGTGTATGATAAATTCTAATTGATTACCCAATCCCATAGGAAACGCACCAAATTTAACCATTTTCCATGAATTATTGATAGAAATGGGCACAACAAATGCTGATGGAGCGTATTTACATAAAATCTTAAGACCACTTTGAGCAAATTCTTTGGGCTTACCCGTTTTACTTCTTGTTCCCTCTGGGAAAATTACGGCTGTTCTTGTGTGCTGCTGAATGTATTCAGAAAGTCCTTTGATGGCGGGAATGGCTTGTTTTGGATCTTTTCGATCGATTAATACAGATCCCCCGTTTCTTAAATTATAAGAAACACTCGGAATGCCTTTTCCAAGTTCTTTTTTACTCACAAATTTTGGGTGGAATTTTCGTAAAAACCAAATAATACCAATGATGTCATACATACTTTGATGATTGGCTACAAAGATCAGCGGAGTGTTTGCAGGTATTTTTTCAACGTTTTTGAAACGATAGGTAGTTCCTAAAATAGCAGTGCATTTTACTAAAAAAAAGTTGAGGTAATCGACACTTTTTTTATGCGCTTGGTATCCAAAAATATTATAACACACCCATTGAATAGGATGAAAAACAAGGAGACACAGCAAAAAAGCCACGTAATAAATAACCGAAATAGGGTAAGACAACAACTTCTCCATTACTTAATCAAATAAAAATTATTGTAAATGTACTAAAATATACGAATGGCTGATCGTAAAAAAAGTAGTAAGAGTAAATTATTTTGAAGAACCCTTATTTTGTAGAAAGATTGACAAAACGAATATTTTCTTTGATTCCGGCGTGTTTTGTTCGTTTCAATGCCGAATTTTTGAATACGGTATTAAAAACATCTTCTGTTATTTCGTCCCAATCTTTTTTGGAATAGGAAAGAATTTCAGAGTGGGGTGCAAAAAGAGGTTCGGAATGAGGTTTAGAAAACCGGTTCCATGGGCAAACATCCTGACAAACATCGCAACCAAAAATCCAGTCATCCATTTTTCCTTTCATCTCGTTGGGTATCGCCTCTTTCAATTCGATGGTGAAATAGGAAATGCATTTGCTACCATCCACAACATACGGAGCAACAATTGCTTCAGTAGGACAAGCATCTATACAAGCGGTACAAGTCCCGCAATGATCCGTTGTTGCAGTATCGTATTCAAGTTCTAAATCGACAATTAGTTCTGCAATAAAATAAAAAGAGCCTGTTTTTTGGGTAATTAAGTTGCTGTTTTTACCTATCCAACCCAAGCCGCTTTTTGCTGCCCAAGCTTTATCCAAAACAGGGGCCGAATCAACAAAGGCACGTCCGTTGACAGCGCCGATATTTGATTGGATAGAATGAAGTAATTCCTTTAATTTTTCTTTGATCACCCAATGGTAATCTTGGCCGTATGCATATTTAGATATTTTGTAAGAATTATCATTTTGAGTGTGTTCAGGGAAGTAATTTAATAACACAGAAATGACACTTTTTGCATCGTCTACCAATAAGGTTGGATTTAGCCTTTTGTCAAAATGATTTTCCATGTAAGACATTTTGCCGTGCTGGTTTTTATTCAACCAATTTTCCAATCTTGGTGCTTCCTCTTCTAAAAACCCGGCTTTGGATATACCACAAGACAAAAAACCGAGTCTTTTGGATTCGGCTTTTATAAATTGGGTGTATTTATCTTTATTGTTGATCAAATTAAAACAATCCTCCTTGTATATTATTTTTAATTTTTCCTAGATGTGTATAGGCCTTTTCTGTTGCTTCACGGCCGCGCGGCGTTCGCATGATGAAACCTTCTTGAATTAAAAAAGGTTCGTACACTTCTTCGATGGTTTCGGCGCTTTCTGAAACTGCAGTAGCTAAAGTGGATAGTCCTACAGGACCTCCTTTGAATTTTTCAATAATCGTATATAATATTTTATTGTCCATTTCATCCAAACCATGCGCATCTACATGCAAAGCTTTCAATGAAAAACGAGCAATTTCTATGTCGATTTTTCCGTTTCCTTTGATTTGAGCAAAATCGCGAACCCTTCTCAAGAGTGCGTTTGCAATTCTAGGTGTTCCTCTACTTCTACCAGCGATTTCGATAGCCGCTTCCATAGTAATTGGCATTTTTAAGATGGAAGAACTACGCTGCACAATGGTCGTGAGTAACTCTGTGCTATAATATTGTAACCTCGATTGAATCCCGAATCGAGCTCTCATTGGAGAAGTAAGCAGTCCGGAACGAGTGGTAGCCCCTACTAAAGTAAAGGGATTGAGGTTTATTTGAACTGTTCTTGCATTGGGTCCCGACTCAATCATGATGTCGATTTTAAAGTCTTCCATAGCAGAATACAAGTATTCTTCTACGATAGGGCTCAAACGATGGATCTCGTCAATAAAAAGCACGTCACGTTCTTCTAAATTCGTCAATAATCCGGCAAGGTCTCCAGGTTTATCTAAGACAGGTCCGGAAGTGATTTTTATGCCTACACCCAATTCACTTGCGAGTATATTGGCAAGCGTTGTTTTACCTAGTCCAGGAGGTCCGTGAAACAAGGTATGGTCTAAAGCTTCATTTCTAAGATTGGCTGCCTCAACAAAAACTTTCAAGTTATCTAAGACTTGTTCCTGACCCGTAAAATCATCAAAAGACAAGGGTCTTAATTTTTTTTCTAAATCATTTTCGTCGCTAGAAAAATGCTTATTTGTAGGATCTAAATTCTCGTTCATACTACAAATATATAGTAAAGTTTAGGATAAAAAAAAATGCCTTTGGAAAACAAAGGCATTATTAATTTATATTAATGATGAAGTTCTGATTCACCCTCTTTCATAGGTACATTTTGAGGAACAAAGTCTTCATCATGACCTGGTTTGCTATAATCGTAAGGCCATCTGTGAACTTCCGGAATTTCTCCTGGCCAGTTACCGTGCATGTGTTCAACTGGAGCCGTCCACTCTAAAGTATTAGATCTCCATGGATTTTGAACTGATTTTTGTCCGTAGAAAATACTATGGAAGAAATTCCATAAGAATACCAATTGGAAAACACCTCCCACTAATGCAAATACTGTAATGATCACATTCACATCAGCTAAATCATCAAATAATGGAAAATTAGTATTGGTATAGTAACGTCTTGGTAAACCAGCCATTCCGATGAAATGCATTGGGAAGAAAACTCCATATGCACAAATAGCAGTTACCCAAAAGTGGATATAACCTAAGTTTTTATTTAACATTCTACCGAACATTCTTGGGAACCAATGGTAGATACCTGCAAACATTCCGTAAAGAGCAGAAATACCCATTACTAAGTGGAAGTGAGCTACTACAAAATACGTATCGTGCACATTGATATCTAAGGTACTATCTCCAAGGATAATTCCTGTTAATCCTCCTGTGATGAAAGTAGAAACCAATCCAATTGAAAACAACATAGCGGGATTGAATTGCAGATTCCCTTTCCATAACGTAGT
>JAGNYR010000087.1 GCA_017984835.1 Flavobacterium sp.
AAATGATTCCCGCCAAAAGCAACGATGTCGTCAAAGCCTTCTTCGTTTTCGTTTGCCGTAGTATCCAAAGAATCGTTGTTCTCGTCTTCGTTCGGATGGATGATATCTTCTTCTTCGTCTTTCATTTTTTTGTAGCACTATGTTAATCAAAGTTTAACACGAAGTTTCACAATGGTTTTTTTATTTTTTTTATTTCTTGATTTATAAAATCAATCTTTTTATTCCGTCTTTCAATGATTTTTTATAAAAATTCAATAGTAAACCTAATCTACAATTAGATAGTTTCATATAAGTTAAGCATTGAGCAGTATGTTCAATTGTAAAATCTTCAATCACTTTAAGTTCAACAATTACTTTGTTATTGATAATTAGATCAACTCGATAACCACAATCCATTTTAATTTCTTCATAAATCACCGGAAATGCCTTTTCTTGTTTCACATCTAAACCATATTTGATTAGTTCATATGCTAAACACTCTCTATATACTTTTTCCAATAATCCGGAACCTAATTTTGAATGAACTTTGTATGCGCAATCTAATACAATTCGGCTTATATCATTTTCTTCGTTCATGTATTTTAATATCTCGATGAGGCACAGTTTTTTAGTTTCATTGGGTTGCTTTGTGCTTCCTTAGTGAAACTTTGTGCTCTTATTTTTCCACTACATCTAATTCCACCTTCAAATTATTGATGATGAAGGTTTGACGGTCGGGTGTGTTTTTACCCATATAAAACTCTAACAACGTTTCAATAGAAGTCGCTTTGTCTAACATAACAGGATCCAAACGGATGTCGGCTCCAATAAAGTGCTTGAACTCATCTGGAGAAATCTCTCCCAATCCTTTGAATCGAGTGATCTCTGGTTTCGGTTTTAATTTCTCTATGGCATTTACACGCTCTTCATCACTATAACAATAGATGGTTTCTTTCTTATTTCGCACACGGAACAAAGGCGTTTGCAAAATATACAAATGGCCGTCTTTGATCAACTCTGGGAAAAATTGCAAGAAAAACGTAATCAACAACAATCGAATGTGCATTCCGTCTACATCGGCATCGGTAGCAATTACAATATTGTTGTAACGCAAGTCTTCCATCGATTCTTCGATGTCTAAAGCCGCTTGCAATAAATTGAATTCTTCGTTTTCATAAACGATTTTCTTCGTCATTCCATACGAATTCAACGGCTTACCACGCAAACTAAAAACCGCTTGTGTATTCACATCTCGCGACTTGGTAATCGAACCCGAAGCCGAATCTCCCTCGGTAATAAACAAGGTGCTTTCTAAATAGCGTGGGTTTTTAATATCAGGCAAATGCACACGACAGTCGCGTAATTTTTTATTGTGTAAACTCGATTTTTTAGCGCGATCTTTGGCGAGTTTACGGATGCCCGAAAGTTCTTTGCGTTCTCTTTCGGCTTGTAATATTTTGCGTAAAAGTAGATCGGCAACTTCTGGATTTTTGTGTAAGAAGTTGTCTAATTTGGTCGTGATAAAATCATGTACAAATGTTCGCACCGTTGGACCATTCGGACCAATATCGGTTGATCCTAATTTGGTTTTGGTCTGGCTTTCAAAAACGGGCTCCTCCACTTTAATTGATACGGCCGAAACAATCGATTTTCGGATGTCAGAGGCTTCAAAACCTTTATTGTAATATTCACGAATGGTTTTTACAACAGCTTCTCTGAAGGCATTTAAATGCGTTCCTCCTTGGGTGGTGTTTTGTCCGTTGACAAAAGAGTGGTACTCTTCAGAATATTGCGATTTACTGTGCGTTAAAGCAATTTCAATATCGTCTCCAATCAAATGGATGATTGGATACACCGAATCTTCTTCGGTGATGGTTTCTTCTAACAAATCTTTCAATCCGTTATCTGAATAATATTTTTCGCCGTTGTAGTAAATGGTTAATCCGGTATTGAGGTAACAATAGTTCTTCAACATTTTTACCACATACTCGTTACGGTATTTGTAGTTTTTAAAAATCTGCTCGTCGGCAATAAAGGCTACTTTTGTTCCTTTACGTTTGGTCGATTCTTGTATGTCTTCTTCTAAAACCAAATTCCCAGCAGAGAATTCCGCTGCTTTTTGTTGGTTGTCACGAACCGATTCTACTCGGAAATAATTTGAAAGTGCATTCACCGCTTTGGTACCTACTCCGTTCAAACCTACCGATTTTTTGAAGGCTTTCGAATCGTATTTTCCTCCAGTATTCATTTTGGAAACAACATCTACCACTTTGCCTAACGGGATTCCACGACCGTAATCACGTACGGTTACCATTTTGTCTTTGATGGTGACTTCAATGGTTTTACCAGCTCCCATTACAAATTCATCGATGCAATTGTCAAGTACTTCTTTGAGTAAGATGTAAATACCATCATCTGGAGAGGAACCGTCACCCAGTTTGCCAATGTACATACCTGGACGCATTCGGATGTGTTCTTTCCAGTCGAGCGAACGAATATTATCTTCGTTGTATTGATTTTGTTCGGACATTTTAAAAAGTATCGATTTGGTGCTAATTTACATAAAATCCACCTGTAGCGAAAGTCTTTTGCGATAAGTTATTAAGAATGATATTGACAATTTATAACGAAAAATCGGTGGTTAATTTGGTGAAGATAAAATACATTTTCTGAGTACTTCAATTAGTAAATAGTTGTTTTTGAAAATAATTAATTACATTTGTGAGACCCGGATGATTTCTCTCCAATCAAGTAGGAATTACATATTGAGAAATAAATAAACAAGTCAATGTTAGTAGCAGAAAAAAGCAGTTTTCAAAAGAGTATTGCATTAGAAGAAAAACACGGAGCACACAATTATCATCCGTTACCTGTAGTATTAAATAGAGGTGAAGGCGTGTATGTTTGGGATGTAGATGGGAAAAAATATTATGATTTTTTATCGGCCTATTCTGCAGTAAATCAAGGACATTGTCATCCAAAAATTGTTGGAGCAATGGTCAATCAAGCGCAAAAGTTGACTTTGACTTCAAGAGCTTTTTACAACGATCAATTGGGTCTGTATGAAGAATTCGTAACCCATCAATTTGGTTTTGATAAAGTACTTCCCATGAATACGGGCGCAGAAGCAGTAGAAACGGCTATCAAAATTTGTAGAAAATGGGCCTATGAGAAAAAAGGAATTCATGAACAAGAAGCGCAAATCATTGTTTGTGGCGGGAATTTTCATGGAAGAACCACTACCATCATCTCTTTTTCCAACGATGAAAATGCGCGAAAAAACTTTGGTCCGTACACGGCTGGATTTATTTCAATTCCTTACGATGATATTGCTGCTTTGGAAGAAGTATTGAAATCAACGAAGAATATTGCTGGATTTTTGGTTGAGCCGATTCAAGGTGAAGCAGGTGTGTATACTCCTGCAGATGATTATATGATGAAAGCAAAAGAATTGTGCAACGCGCACAATGTTCTGTTCATTGCAGATGAAATCCAGACAGGAATTGCTAGAACGGGTTCTCTTTTGGCAGTATGCGGAAATTGCAACTGTGAAAACAAATGCGAACGCCAAGCAACCTATGCAACACCAGATATTCTTATTCTTGGAAAAGCTCTTTCAGGAGGCGCTTATCCAGTTTCGGCAGTTTTGGCAAATGATGCCATTATGAATGTAATTCAGCCAGGTCAGCACGGTTCTACATTTG
>JAGNYR010000015.1 GCA_017984835.1 Flavobacterium sp.
GACCTCAGGGTTATGAATCCTGCGCTCTAACCGACTGAGCTACCTCGCCAAAATATCGGTTGTGCATCTAGTTCAATGCGGCTGCAAATATACCATTTATATGTAATTGTCCAAATTTTATTTTGAAAAAAAATATTTTTTTTAAAGGTGTTTTTTTTAAATAAATATTATATATTTCGAAAAAATTTATACCATGTCTTCAAAAGTACGTTACGAGATAGAATTCCCTATTAATTCTTCTCCGCAGTTATTATATCAATACATTTCTACGCCTTCTGGGTTGCAAGAGTGGTTTGCTGACAATGTCAATTCAAGAGGTGAAATTTTTACCTTTCAATGGGATGACTCTCAGGAGAATGCCAAATTGGTGTCTAAAAAAGCAGGCGAGAAAGTGAAGTTTAAATGGCTGGATAGTGATAAAAAAGACACGGAATATTTTTTTGAAATCCGAATTCTTGAAGACGAAATAACGAAAGATGTTTCCTTGATGATCGTTGATTTCTCTGAGCCAGACGAAGTGCAGGAATCCATCCAATTATGGGAAAATCAAGTATCTGATTTAAAACATGTCATAGGTTCTGTATAAAATTGTTTTTTAAACTATATTTGTCCCACTAAAAATGGGACTTTTTTTATGATTAATTATAACGGCGAACTTCTCTCTAGCGATACGACTCTTTCTAATTCCAATCGTGCATTTTTATACGGCGATGGTGTTTTTGAAACGCTAAAAATTCACAATCACTCGGTTCTTTTTTTAGAGGATCATTATTTTCGATTGATGGCTTCCATGCGCATTGTTCGCATGCAGATTCCGGCTGATTTCACCTTAGAATATTTTGAAAGCCAACTGCTTACTTTAACAGATGCTTTAGGTATTTCAGAAAGTGCCCGTGTTCGTTTTACGGTATTCAGAAAGGATGGAGGCTATTATTTGCCCCAAACACGTGAGATTTCGTTTGTAATTCAAGCTACTCAATTGGAGACTAAAGAATACCAGTGCAGCGAGGTGCCTTATGAAGTGGATTTGTATAAAGATTTTTTTGTACCTAAGACTTTATTGTCAACTTTAAAAACAACCAACAAGATGTTGTCGATCACAGGTAGTATATATGCCCATGAAAATGGATTGCAAAATGCCTTGGTACTCAATGATGATAAAAATGTTGCCGAAGCATTGAATGGCTCTCTGTTTATGTTGATGGGCCACACCCTAATCACGCCACCACTCTCAGAAGGATGTTTGAATGGGATGATGCGTAAGCAATTGTTGGTGCTTGCCAAAAAGATAGATGGATTGGAAGTTGTAGAAAAAGCCATCTCTCCGTTTGATCTTCAAAAAGCAGATGAATTATTTGTTTGCAATATCATGACGGGAGTCCAACCAATTACACAATACAGAAAGAAAAGCTACACGAATACCCTAGCGAAACAGCTTACCGTTTTGCTTAATGAATTGATCGCAGGTTAGTTTAATATGGGGTTTTCGGGTGCATTGGACCAAAGGAGGTAATCGCCACCAAGTGCCGCAATTTTTTGTTTCCAAAAATTTTTAGAACTCTTTTGTAATAGTTTGATCTTGTGTTTGTTGATGACCGGAATCCACGATTTATGATCAATCTCTGATTCAAGTTGGTTGCGGGTCCATCCCGAGTAGCCAAGAAAAAACCGAATGTTTTCTTTTGTAATGAGACCTTGATTGATGAGGTTTTTTGTAAGTTCAAAATCGCCACCCCAATAAATACCATCTGCGATTTCAATACTATTCGTAATCAGTTCGGGTAGGGTATGAATGAAATACAAATTGTCTTGTTCGACAGGTCCGCCGTCATATACAACGAAATCAGCATGGATGTCGTCAATTAATTCATGTAATGTATGTGAGGTAGGTTTGTTGAGTACAAATCCCACCGACCCATTGTCGTTGTGCTCTGTGAGTAAAATTACACTTCTGTTAAAAGTACTATCGCCAATAATGGAAGGATCTGAAACAAGCAGTAGCCCTTTTTCGATTTTCTTTAGAACCATGAACAATCATTTTTTATAAAAGTAGAAAAAAGAAGCTTACAAAATTATTTTTATCTAAAGATTTTAGGTTTCGATAGGGGTCAAAAAAAAATCACCCGCATTGCGAGTGATTCATTTATTTCAAAACTGAAAATTAGACTAGTTCACAGAACCTTCTAATTCAGCACCAGCTTTAAATTTAACTACATTTTTAGCAGCGATTTTGATAGTTTTTCCAGTTTGTGGATTTCTACCATCTCTTGCAGCTCTTTTAGTTACAGACCAAGATCCGAAACCTACTAAAGATACTCTACCACCTTTTTTCAAAGTAGCACCTACGTTACCTAAAAATGACTCTAAAGCTAATTTTGCAGCAGCTTTAGTAATACCTGCGTCAGCAGCAATTGCATCGATTAATTCTGATTTGTTCATAATAATTGTTTATTAATGTTGGGTTAAACTTTATTGTTAATCAAAACAAATTTAATAGAAAATATAGAGCACACAAGCGTTCCGAGCGTTTTTCATCAATTTTGTTGATAACTCAATTGATTTGTTAATAAAGCGGCTGTTTTTTAGGCGTTTTACCCTTGATTTTACACAAAAACCGCCTACTATAACGCTTTCGCTGCGCTTTCAAACGTCATCCCGTTCAATATTTCATGCGTTTTCATGCGCTTTTTTCCTGGAAATTGAATGCTTTTGATATCCAATAGTCCGTTGATCACCGCAATCTTCAATTCTTTTTTTGTGGCAATCAGTTGGCCTATTTCAAAATCGTGGTTTTCCATTACAAAATCGGCTTCATAGATTTTTACATTCCATTCTTCCTTGTTGTTATGAATAAAACACCATGCGCTTGGATAAGGTGATAACCCGCGAATTAAGTTGTGGATTTCGGCACCCGTTTTCGAAAAATCAATTTTACAGTTGTCTTTGTTTAGTTTGTAGGCGGTTTGGATGTCTTGCGCGTCCACTTGAAGGGTCGTGTTGATTTCTTGTTTTTCAATCAGTTCAAGTGTTTCAATCACCGTAGATTGTCCGAGATGCATAAGTTTGTCATGTAATGCTCCGGCATCTTCATTTGCTAGAATCGGACATTCTTTGCTAAGAATCATGGCTCCGGTATCGATTTTATCATCAATAAAAAAGGTAGTAACTCCTGTTTTTGTTTCACCATTGATAATGGCCCAATTAATAGGAGCAGCTCCTCTATATTGAGGTAGTAAAGAGGCGTGCAAATTAAAAGTCCCCAATGCAGGCATTTTCCAAACTACTTCTGGCAGCATTCTAAAGGCAACGACTACTTGTAAATTGGCGTTCAAACTTTTTAATTCTGATAAAAAGGCCTCATCTTTTAAGTTCGTGGGTTGCAATAGAGTTAAATTGTTTGCCAAGGCATAGTCTTTTACCGCAGAATATTTGATCTTTTGTCCTCTTCCAGCTGGTTTGTCTGCGGCCGTAATCACTCCAACGACGTCGTACTTATTTTTGATCAGTGTGTCTAAGATTCCCACAGCAAATTCGGGAGTTCCCATAAATACAATGCGTAATTTTTCCATTTTATTTGATTGAATATTCATTGTTAGGTTGTATGTATATGCGATCTTTGTCTAATAATTCTTGCAGTGCAAAGATAATATCGTCTTTAGAAAAAGGCGTTCTTTTTTCAATTTCTCTTGAACTCATGCTTTCTGCTTGTAAAAGAGCATAAATCGTTTCCACAATTGATTGGGTTGGAGTTGCTTTTTTTGCTTTTGAAATACAATGCGAACAAATCCCACATTGATCGGATGTTTTTTCTCCAAAATACGTTCGGAGTAGGCTGCTTTTGCACGAATTTGTATCAGAAATATACTGTAAAACAGCTTGAAATTGATCGACTTTTAACTTATTTTGGTGTTCAAGTATTTTGCTCACACGGTTGATGTTCTTTTCGTCTTCGCGAACTTCATTGAATAAGATGGTTGAATCGTTATTCGTAGTTGCCAAATCGATGCAATTTTTTTCATGAAGCTTATTTAAAATCGCCATGATTTTTCCTTCATCGGTGTTTGATTTCTTTGCAATGAGGGGTAGGTTTATCGAAGTTTTGGCATCATAAATACCTGGATTTGTTCTTAGGATGGTTAACAATACTTCTTCATCATGGGGGTTCAAACTGATGTATCGGATGACTTCTTTTGAAGGGATGATGAATTGTAGGGAAACTTTAGAAGAAAACTCTTGTGTAATGGAGATGATTCCTTGACGGTCTAGGAACTGCAAGGCATTGTATGTCTTGAGTATCGGAAAACCATATTTGGAGCAAAAATGATGTAAATTAAAGTTGAAACTTTCATTAAATCCTTCGCCGTACGCAATTTGAAAATAGTTAAAAAGTTTGATCAAGATTGTTTTTAGAAAATCTTTATCGCATAATACAGCAATAAACTGAGATTGAGCATGGAGGGTATCAGAGGAATTAACCAATAAAATTGCATATGCTTTTTCGCCATTTCTACCGGCACGACCGGCTTCTTGGTAATAATTTTCTAAATTAGGTGGAATATGTAAATGAATCACCGATTTCACATCTGGCTTGTCAATTCCCATTCCAAAAGCATTGGTAGCTACCATGACTTGCGCTTTGTTTGACATCCAAAGTTGCATGTTGGCTTCCTTTTCTTTTGGAGGAAGTCCTCCGTGGTAATAGGTAGCAGAAAAGCCTAATTTTTGTAATTGGTTGGCAGTGTCCAGACATGCTTTTCTATTGGTGACATAGATGATAGCCGACTCTTTGTTTTTGGTCAGAATTTGTTGAATCAGGTGTAGTTTGTCTTCGGTAGGAATGACCATATAAGCCAAATTTTTTCTTTCAAATGATTTCGAAAAATAGGCTGTATTTTCTAATTCCAGTTGCTTTACGATGTCTTCTTTTACCTGGTTTGTTGCCGTAGCAGTCAAGGCTAAGAAAGGAACTTTTGTAAAATGCTTTTTTAAATTGTTTATTTTCAAAAAAGCAGGTCGAAAATCGTGACCCCATTGCGACACACAGTGCGCTTCATCAATGGCGATCAAGTTGATAGGTAGTGTTTTGATGCGGTCTAATATCCAATCTATCTGGAGTCTTTCTGGGGATAGATACAGAAACTTATAATTACCATGTTGGCAGTTGTCCAAAAGATGAATCATTTCCTCTGTTGGAATGCCGCCTGTGAGTGCAATGGCTTTGATGTTTATTTTTTCCAGATTTTTGACTTGGTCTTTCATCAAAGCGACCAAAGGAGAAATGACAAGACAAATACCCTCTTTCATCATAGCCGGAACTTGAAAACAAATCGATTTTCCGCCGCCTGTTGGCAACAATGCAAGGGTATCGTTTCCTTCCATAACCGATTGGATGATTTCCTCTTGAGGCGATCTAAATCCGTCGTGTTTCCAATATTTCTGTAAAATTTCTAAAGCTGTCAAAGGCGTCTTATTTATTCATCTTGTAGCAGAGAGAAAGGTACAAATTTTTGTTCAGCTAAAAAAAGAAAAGGATTATTTTGATTGTAATGCATTGAGAATGTAATCAATTCTATTCTCAACAGTATCTTTAGGGACTTCAATGATAGAATAACCATATTTTTCATAGGTTTCTACCAAATGATTATGAATCAATTGCGCTTGTTCAAAATTCTCATAGCGTTCGTTATCACTTTCATAGATGTCTTCCCAAGGAGGAAGGATGAAAATAGAACTGTAGGTATGTTCTTTGCAAGCCAGATCAAAAAAAGAAGGGTAGCTATCGCCAATGTAGTGCATGTAAGCCAAAACATCTGGAATGCCTCGGTCCAAAAAAACTATTTCATGCGCTTCTTTTTTTGCGCTTTCAAATTGTTTTTTTCTTCCTTCCAGTAATAACTCGCTAAAAAGTAGCGGTTTTTCAAGAAATAATTGTTCGATGCCCTGTTTTTTTGCTTCGAGTGTAACCTCTCGCGAAATTTCTGGATAACAACAGTGTCCCATTGATTTTAAAGTATCAATAATGGTTGTTTTTCCGGTTCCAGGACCTCCAATGATGACAACGATTTCTTTTTCCACTGTTTTTTGAATAAGCTGCAAATTTATTCAAAGAATTTAGATTTTTGAGCTTCCACTATTATTTTTTAAAATTAAATTTATTTGGGTAATAAACTTGGGATTAAATCCATCTAAAACAAGGGGAAAGCACCAATTAAGTACCCTTCATTTTTGCCTCAAAAAAATCTAAAATGGAACCTATTATATTTGATATCAAAAACGTATATTTGCCTTTAATATTTTTTGACAGAATGGATAAGAAAACGGAAGAGTTTTATATTAG
Organism: Flavobacterium sp.; assembly: GCA_017984835.1. Lineage (GTDB taxonomy): Bacteria > Bacteroidota > Bacteroidia > Flavobacteriales > Flavobacteriaceae > Flavobacterium. Next base: position 6,338 of record JAGNYR010000015.1, read on the forward strand.
ATTAAAAGAAGAATTGGCCAGTACTTCGGTTTGGCCTTCCGAATATTTGTATAAATTCATTGTTCCAACGGATGCAAGTAAAATTGTTGAAGTAGAGCAGGCCTTTGATAATATGGGAGCGGTCATAAAAACGACCCCGTCAAAAACAGGAAAATACACCAGTGTTTCCATCAATGTTTTTATGCAAAATCCAGATCATGTAGTAGAAAAATACCTTGAAGTTTCAACCATTGAAGGAATAATCTCATTTTAAATATGGATACAAAGTATATTAAAGAAAATGCTAACGATGTAGTTGCCCATTTAGAATACAATGCAGAACGTTCGCATTTGATTATCCCTGAATACGGTAGACATTTACAGAAATTGATTGATCAAGCAACAGAAATAACGGATGATGTTGAACGCAACAAAGCTGCAAAATACATCATACGTGTCATGGGTGGTCTAAACCCGCATTTGAGAGATGTACCTGATTTTCAGCACAAATTATGGGATCAATTGTTCATTATGTCAGATTTTAGACTGATTGCTGATTCTCCTTATCCAATACCAACAAGAGATGTGATTAATTTAAAACCTGAAATTTTAGATTATCCTCAAAAATTTCCTAAATACCGATTTTATGGAAACAACATCAAGTACATGATTGATGTGGCCAACAAATGGGAAGAGGGCGATAAAAAAGACGCTTTGGTTCGTGTGATTGCAAACCACATGAAAAAGATGTACTTGAGCTGGAACAAAGACATGGTAGAGGATCGCGTGATTTTTGAACATTTGTTCGAATTATCAGAAGGCACCTTGAATTTGCTTCAAGGCGATGAAGAGCTTACCAACACAACGCAACTGATCAAAATCAACAATAAAGTGACCAACAAAGTAATGTCGGCACCTCAAAAAAATCTTAAAATTCAGTCGTTTAAGAAAAATAACAATAATGGTAAAAAACCATTCGTAAAAAAAAATAATAACCAACAGTAATCAAAGAAATTCGTTTCTTTGGAACTACTAATAATTTGATATCAATGGGAACTTTTAAAATTGAAGGAGGCATTCAACTAAAAGGTGATGTGACACCACAAGGTGCTAAAAATGAAGCATTACAAATTTTGTGTGCCGTATTGTTAACTCCAGAAAAGGTAACAATAACAAACATACCAGACATTATTGATGTCAATAAATTGATTACCCTTTTAGGAAATTTGGGTGTCAAAATTCAAAAAATAGGAGCGGGAGCATACACATTTCAAGCCGATGAAGTAAATGTAGGTTACCTTGAAACAGAAGCCTTTAAGAAAGAAGGTGGATCTTTGAGAGGTTCTATTATGATTGTAGGTCCCTTGTTGGCTCGTTTTGGAAAAGGATACATCCCAAAACCTGGAGGAGATAAAATTGGAAGAAGAAGATTGGATACCCACTTTGAAGGATTCATCAATTTGGGAGCTAAATTTAGATACAACAGAGAAGATCATTTCTATGGAGTGGAAACAGACGGTAGACTAAAAGGAGCCTACATGTTGCTGGATGAGGCATCTGTAACCGGTACAGCAAATATTGTAATGGCTGCCGTGCTTGCTGAAGGAACTACGACCATCTACAATGCAGCTTGCGAACCTTATTTGCAACAATTATGCAAAATGATGAATGCCATGGGTGCAAAAGTTTCGGGCATTGGTTCCAATTTAATTACCATTGAAGGGGTTGAATCTATGGGAGGTTGCGAACATAGAATTCTTCCGGATATGATCGAAATTGGAAGTTGGATTGGTTTGGCAGCGATGACAAGAAGCGAAATTACAATCAAAAATGTAAGTTGGCCTAACTTAGGTGTTATTCCAAATACGTTTAGAAAATTAGGAATCACATTAGAGCAAAGAGGAGATGATATTTACATTCCGGCTCATACCAATGGATACGAAGTAAAAACAGATATTGATGGTTCTATCTTAACCATTGCAGATGCACCATGGCCTGGTTTTACTCCCGATTTGTTGAGTATCGTATTGGTGGTAGCTACCCAAGCAAAAGGAGATGTGTTGATTCATCAAAAAATGTTTGAAAGCCGTTTGTTCTTTGTGGATAAATTGATTGATATGGGTGCCAAAATCATGTTGTGTGATCCGCATCGTGCTGTAGTAATGGGACATAACTTTGAATCGCAATTGAAAGCAACGACGATGTCATCACCTGATATCAGAGCAGGAATTTCATTATTGATTGCTGCGCTTTCTGCCAAAGGAACGAGCACCATTCAAAACATCGAACAAATTGATAGAGGTTACGAGCGAATCGATGAAAGACTTCGTGAACTTGGAGCCAATATTGTTAGAGTATAATTACTTTTTATTGGTAATAAATCAAATAAATCCAAATTCCAACACCCTTGGAGTTTGGATTTTTTAGTATAAAAAATGGAACCTTATATTTTACTTTTTCTTTGTATTGCTTCTTTTTTCGCAGGATTTGTAGATGCGATTGTGGGCGGCGGCGGGTTGATTCAAACACCTGTTGCCTTGATTTTGATGCCCAACCTAGCTGTTTCTACCATCATAGGCTCGTTAAAAATACCTGCCTTTAGCGGAACCAGTTTTGCAGCTTTTCAATACCTAAAGCAGGTCAAAATGAATTGGAAATTGCTTTTTTCAATGGCGGTAGTTGCTTTTGTTTCGGCTTTTTTTGGTTCGATGTTGCTCACAGAAGTAAGCAATGATTTCATGAAACCTGTTTTGTTTTTTGTGCTTATAGGTTTGGCGATTTATACCTTTTTCAAAAAAGACTTTGGTCAAAAAGAAGCACGTCACATCTCGAAAAAAAGGTTGTTTTATTACGCCTTGATTTTGAGTATTCTGATTGGTTTTTACGATGGATTTATTGGTCCTGGAACGGGAAGTTTTCTTGTTTTAGGATTTGTTGCTTTGTTGGGTTTCGATTTTTTAAATGCTTCTGCCAATGCAAAAATGGTCAATTTAGCGACCAATTTTGGTTCTATTTGTCTATTTATAAGTAAAGGTAAAATCATGTGGAGTTTTGCAATTCCCATGGCTTTTTGCAATGCAATTGGAGGTTGGCTTGGAGCCAAACTAGCCATAGCAAAAGGAAATCAATTCATTCGCTATTTCTTTTTATTGATCGTAATTGGCACGTTGCTCCGTTTCGGATATGATATTTATTTCCGATAGGGGTTGTTTTTATCCTTCAGTATTACAAATTAAAGATTGATTGTTTTACATTTTGAATCCAAACATAACACCATCTCCCTGAAAGCCATTTTGATAACTTCTCACATAATCAATTCGTAAAAAGCGGAATTTCCCCCAACCAATGTTGTCAAATCCAATTACGACCTCTTGGTAAGGTTTGAAATTGGGGATGTTTATTTGGTGAAATCCGCCAATCAAATTCCATTGAAGTTTGTTTAACAAAGGAATTTTATTCATGATGTATCCTTTGAAATTGTGTTCCAAGTGTGTTTCTATGTAAGCATCATTGGTAGAGTGTGAGTAATAGGGCAACAAATTGAATGCGTTCAAAGTTGAATTGGATGTAATCAAATGCGTAAGGTTTCCGTTGAAATGTTTGTAATCAATGAATGAAATATTTTGAGCGTTTACAAATTTACCCGCTTTCACTTTTAGTCCGAAATCCCCTTTGTTACCTATCGTTTTATAATAATCGATGCTTGCACCAAAATAATCGTAGTTCAAGTTTTTAGTGGTTCCGGCCATCGCTTTTTCATAGAATACAGTCAGACTTGGGTAATCGTCATTTGACATGTTCAATTTGGCATTTGGTCGGGAAATGTATTTTTGGCCAAAATTAAAACGCGCTCCAACAGATGCTTTCACTAAATGATGGTTGCTGAAGGGTGTAGCAATAAAATCCAATGGCGCCAATGGGTTGTTTGAAGTATACAGATCTTCCGATTTTACAAAACTATAATCGGTGGTATTTTTCAGTGTTTTTCTATTTTCAAATGACAGCTTTCCAGACACAAAGATGCCGTTAATGGCTTCTCGTCCAAAGTTAAGGGTTGCAAATTCTTTGTTGTACAACTTCATGAAATTGTTTTTAAAGAGGAGCGTACTAGAGGTATTGATAAAAGCACTTATAGGTTCGTTGCTATTAAATTGTGCAACCGTACTTCCTCCTTTGAAACTGATGTAAGCATTATTGATACTATTAAATTTGTGATAATAACTTCCTGTCACTCTCAGTCGATCATCAGAAAAACCATAATTAAATGTGCTTGAAATGGAGGTGTATTTTCCTTTTTCTGTATTATAGTTGGTATATGAAAACCCGCTATCTAGATTCCATCCCTGTACGGTGTTGAAAGACAACGACGATAAATTGAGAAGTCCTTGGTAATTAAAACTGTATTTTTTGAATGAATTTTTATAGTTGTACCCCGTGATGATATTGTGCCATTTGAACTTGTTTCCTTTGGCGTCAATCGAATCGAGGTATTTTTGTGATTTTCGAATGGTTTGAATACTGTCTTTTTTTACATAGTTCGTTAATTCCTCATCAGTTAATGGAACAGGTCTGTTTTCGGTCCAAAATGTATTTTCCTTTTTGTTTGCATTTTCTGCAAATTTCACCACTTCATTTTTGAATGTTTTTTTATCTATGGTAACCTCAAAATCGTAGTTGCTAAACACGTGTGTAAATTTTCCATTGAAGGACATTCCAAAGATACCCGCATTAAAGTCGAGTGTTTGAATGTTTTTTGCCCAAAGTTTTGTTTTCGAATTGTAACTAAAATTTTGGGTGAGCTTCATGGTTTCAACAAAAGGTTGTTGCATGCGGTACCCTTTTATTTCAAAGTCGACGGCATAAATTTCCCACGAATCTTCTACAATATAAATGTATCCTTCAAAAACGGGTTCTTTGTCTCTTTTTGCGCTGACTTTTATTTTATTGATGAGGTGTTCTTTTTCATCAAAAAAGGTGCTTTCCAATTTGTATTTGTAGTAATTAAAGGCATTATCCGCAATAGGTGAGATCAAATTGATACCAAAATCGACGTAGTTTTCATAAAAATCATAATTGGCTCCAAGTGCTGTGTTGTAGCTAAAGCCATTGTCGTTTCCGGCTACTTTAGACGCAATAATTTCTTCGGTTAATTGATCGGGTTTTTTGAATTTTATTTTTGAAAAAGTTTCCGATTGATAGATGATGCCACTCCTTGTCGAGTCTAAATTTCCATCCAAATCACCTACCTCTTGACCCAAGATTTTTTTCGGAATGTCCTTTACTTTAAAGATCCCTCTTGAATAGAAGTCAGCAGAAAATTTACTTGTTTTTTTAGCGTTGTCTTTTCGGTCTTTGATGGCGCTTTTGATGATGTTATTGGCGGGATTGTTGTTTTTACTCACCATTACTTCCTTCAATTGAAAGTCTTCTTCAATCAATGAAACATCAATTTTCTTGGGTGTTCCATCAAATGAAATGGTTTCTTTGTGGGTTTTGTATCCAAGGTATTGAAACAACAAAATGTAATTTCCGTTGGATTTAAAATTGAGCTCATATTTACCTACTTCGTTGGAAGTAGTTCCCAAATAGGTATCTTTTACGTAAATGTTTACAAAAGGAATCGGTTTGCCTGACTTGTCGGTAACAGTACCTTTAATTTGTCCAAAACTTGCTGCGGTAATAAATAAGAATAATAGGAGTATACGTTTCATCTGGAATTTGTTTTTAGTTAAAGGAATGATTGTATGGCTAGTTCGTAACTTTTGAGGCCAAACCCTAATATTACGCCTTTTGCATAAGGTGAAATATAGGAATGGTGTCTGAATTCTTCTCGTGCGAAGGTATTTGAAATATGTACTTCAATTACAGGTGTTGTTACTGCTTTTACGGCATCGCCAATACCAATGGAGGTATGTGTATAGGCACCTGCATTTAAAACGATCCCGTCATAGTCAAACCCAAATTCTTGGATTTTTGATATGATTTCTCCTTCGATATTGCTTTGAAAATACTCAAAATGGATGAAGTTAAATTGCTCTTTTAATAAAGTAAAGTAATCTTCAAAAGTCTGACTTCCGTAAATTTCGGGTTCTCTTTTCCCTAATAAATTTAGATTAGGTCCATTGATGATGATGATTTTCATAAGTGTATTATATTGAGTGATGTAAAAATAGAAAAAGCAATTCAGATATGGTGAGGTTTTAGAAAAGTTTATGATTTTTTAGTCTGAGTTAAATACTGTTACTTTGTAACTATGAATTGGAATTCGTACATAAAAAGCTACCAGTCGTATTTGAAAATTGAAAGGGGATTGTCAAAAAACACCATTGATAATTATTCGTTCGATTTGGATCGATTGTGTACTTTTTTGAACGAAAATGCAATGGAAGTATCTCCCATCAAAATCAATGAAACTCATATCCAGCAATTTGTATATGCTGTTTCCAAAGAAGTGAATGCACGATCGCAAGCGCGAATTATTTCGGGACTAAAAAGCTTTTTTTCTTATTTGGTTTTTGAAGATTTTAGAGCAGATTCTCCCATGGAATTGATTGAAGCACCTCGTTTGGGAAGGAAGTTGCCTGATACACTTGCTGTGGAAGAGATCGATGCATTGATTGCTGCGATTGATTTGTCAAAACCCGAAGGAGAGCGCAACCGGGCCATGCTGGAGTTACTTTATGGTTGTGGCTTGCGTGTATCGGAATTGGTGACTTTGAAAATATCGGATTTATTTTTTGAGGAAGGATTTATTAAAATCACGGGAAAAGGGAACAAGCAGCGTTTTGTACCCATCAGTGAATTGACCATGAAGTACATTTCTCTGTATAGAAAAGAAGTACGTATCCATGTTGCCATACAAAAAGGATGCGAAGACACGTTGTTTTTAAATAGGAGAGGGAGGCAATTGACCCGAGCCATGATATTTACCATCATCAAGAATTTGGCGGTTGCAATCCATTTACAAAAGACCATCAGTCCGCACACATTGCGTCATTCGTTTGCTACGCATTTGTTAGAAAACGGTGCCGATCTACGAGCGATTCAAATGATGTTAGGTCATGAATCTATTACCACTACCGAAATATATGTGCATTTGGATCGAAAACATTTAACTCAGATTGTGAATCAATTTCACCCTAGGAAATAAAAAAAAAGACCTGCAATTGCAGGTCTTTTTTTATTCAAATTGAAGTATTTTATTTAGCGATATTTACCGCTCTAGTTTCTCTAATCACAGTGATTTTCACCTGACCTGGATACGTCATTTCTGTTTGGATTTTCTGAGAGATATCAAACGATAATCCAGATGCCATTTCATCACTTACTTTTTCGCTTTCTACGATAACACGTAGCTCACGACCTGCTTGAATAGCATAAGCATTTTTAACTCCGTTGAATCCAAAAGCAATTTCTTCAAGATCTTTCAAACGTTGGATGTATGAATCAAGTACTTGTCTTCTTGCACCTGGTCTTGCACCCGAAATAGCATCACAAACTTGAATAATAGGAGAAATTAAGTATTTCATTTCTATTTCATCGTGGTGCGCTCCAATCGCGTTGCAAACTTCTTCTTTTTCACCATATTTTTCTGCCCATTGCATTCCAAGTAATGCGTGAGGTAAATCACTTTCTGCATCGGGTACTTTACCAATATCATGTAATAAACCGGCACGTTTTGCTAATTTTACATTCAAGCCTAATTCAGCTGCCATGATACCACAAAGTTTGGCAACTTCACGTGAGTGTTGTAACAAGTTTTGTCCGTAAGATGAACGGTATTTCATACGTCCAACTACTTTAATCAATTCTGGGTGAAGTCCGTGGATACCTAAATCAATTACAGTACGTTTACCAACTTCGATGATTTCGTCATCAATTTGTTTGGTAGTTTTAGCGACTACTTCTTCAATACGCGCTGGGTGAATTCTACCATCTGTAACCAATTTGTGTAAAGACAATCTAGCGATTTCTCTTCTAACTGGGTCAAAACAAGATAAGATGATGGCTTCCGGTGTATCATCAACAATGATTTCTACTCCGGTTGCAGCTTCAAGTGCACGTATGTTACGACCTTCACGGCCAATGATGCGTCCTTTTACGTCATCCGATTCAATGTTGAATACAGAAACGCAATTTTCAACCGCTTCTTCTGTTCCAACTCTTTGGATGGTTGAGATGATTACTTTCTTAGCTTCTTGTGCAGCAGTAAGTTTGGCTTCTTCAATTGTTTCTTGAATGTGAGCCATTGCTTTGGTTTTAGCCTCTGCTTTTAAACTTTCGATCAATTGGTCTTTTGCTTCTTCAGCAGAGAGTCCAGAGATCACTTCAAGTTGTTGTACTTGGCTTGCGTGAAGACGATCGATTTCGGCTTGTTTCTTTTCTAAGTGTTCAATTTTAGTTGTATATTCAACTGTTTTGGTTTCAAAATCATCATTGATTTTCTTTGCCTTAGATAACTCACTTGATACTTGAGATTCTTTGTCTCGAATTCTTTTTTCAACTTCGGCAAGTTTTTTATCCTTTGATAAAATTTCTTGTTCGTGTTGTGATTTTAATTCTAAAAATTTCTCTTTTGCTTGAAGTAATTTTGTTTGTTTTGTATTTTCTGCTTCGATATTAGCGTCTTTAATGATAGATGCTGCGTCTTTTTTAGCACTGGTCAAAACATTTGAGGCAGAAGATTTTTCCATTACTTTGGCAATTGAAAATCCCCCAGCTACTCCAGCTACGATTCCGATAATTATAAATGTTATTGTCATTTGTTTGTTAAAAATTAAATATAAAAAAACCTACATCAGGCGATTGCATAAACTCGAATCGACAAGTTTTGAGCTAACTCACTGTTCAAGCTTTCTTCGCAAGGAAGACGTGCTTTAGTAGCGACGATTTACTCATTTTAATTTGTTAGTGTTGAGTTTACCAAAAATGTACTAATGTAGGCAGTATTTTAGTGTATGATTGTAAGAACGTATGTAATCTATGTATTATTTTTTGAGATATTCATCAACCAAATTATTTAGTTTTGAGAGGCGTTCAAGTGATGCGGTTCCGTCAATGGCATTGTCTACTTTTTTTTGCTCCACTTGTGATGCAAATTGTAAAGCGCACATGGCCAAAACATCTTGTTTGTCTCTTACTGCATAATTTTCTTCAAATTGCTTAATCATCGTATCAATTTTCTTTGAAGCGCTTCGCAAGCCCTCTTCTTGAGAGAAATCTACCGTTAAAGGGTAAATTCTATCAGCAATTGAAATTTTGATTTTTAGCTTTTCATCCATAATTTTAATCTGATAATTGCGCTATACAATAATCAATTTCACGAATTAATGAATTTATTTTCAGTTTTGTATCTCTTTTGTAATCTTCACTGCCTAATAATGAATTGGCCATTTTTAATGATTCAAATTCAGATTGAAGCGTATCTAAAACTGCTTTCTGATTTTGGTTTGAAACGATAGATTTGTTTAATTCTAGTTGTAACAATTGATTTTTTTCTTCCAAACTATCTATTTTTTGAAATAGTTTTTGAATTTTAAATTCAAGAGTATCAATTATTTCTACAATTTCACTCATTAGTGACTTAGTTCATTACTTAATCTTACAAATTTATAATTCTCAATCTATTAAAGCAATATTTTAACGAAAAAAATACTATTTTTTTTATTTGACGTTTTAAAATAGTATCATTCAGATAGTTAAGGATAGTTTGTTTATTTTATTTTTAGTTGTTACTTACTTTTTTTATTTTAGCAAAAATTATGATTCTGATGAAATATTTACTTGCCATTTTCTTTTTTTCGCTTTCTTTTTTTGCCCAAAAAAAATACCCAAAAGGTGATTTTAGATTGCCCTTAGACATCCCGATGCAGTTGTCGGGAAATTTTGGCGAACTTCGTCCGAATCATTTTCATGCGGGATTCGATTTTAAAACACAACAAAAAGAGGGGCTGAATGTATATGCTGTTGCCGACGGATATGTTTCTCGTATCAAAATTTCGACCGCAGGATACGGTAAGGCAATTTACATTACCCATCCAAATGGATACACCACGGTTTATGGTCATTTACAAAAAGCGGTTGGTAAAATACAGGACACCCTTGTTTCTAAACAGTACGCTGCTCAATCCTACGAAGTAGAAGTCTTTTTTAAACCCGATGAATTGCTTGTAAAACAAGGGGAGGTGATCGCTATTTCTGGAAATACAGGCGGATCCGAAGGCCCTCATTTGCATTTTGAAATACGAGACAACATCACTGAAAACATCATCAATCCGTTGCATTTTGGATTGGAATTAAAAGACACCAAAGTGCCCCAAGTTTCTAATTTGTATGTCTATCCTTTAGACGAAAATGCAGTGGTAAATGAATCAAAAAGGCCTTTGGTTTTGAACCTGTCGCTACAGTCGGATGGCACGTACCTTTCCGAAAAGGTGTTGGCAAACGGAACCATCGGTTTTGGTATTTCCTCATTTGATTATGATGATGTATCCTATAACGTGAACGGAACTTATAAAACAGAGCTTTTTAGTAACGGCCATTCTGTTTTTGGGTATCAATTTGATGTCATGTCTTTTGATGAAGGTCGCTATGTTAATGCTTTGATTGATTATAATCGGTACAAAAAAATGCACCAACGTGTACAAAAACTCTTCATGAATGCACCCTATAGTTGGAGCAATGTTTTCTCAAATGAACAATTAGGAAAAATACATGTGACTCCCGATTTCTATACGAATGAAAAAATTGAAGTATCCGATTTCAATGGAAATAAATGCCAAATAAATATTCCGGTTGTTTATTCTTCCAAACCCGCCCTCATTCAATCGGATCAAAAAGTAACCAATTATAAAGTGATTTCTAAATTGGATGCTGTTTTTGAGAAAGAGAATGTGTCTGTATTTTTTCCTGCAAATACTTTTTATGATGATTTCTATTTGAATTTTGAGGTCAAAAACAAGGTTGTTTATTTACACGATGATACAGTTCCAGCTCATTCCAACTTCACTATTTCAATCGAAGACTCTATTTCTACTTCAGTCGAAAAAGAAAAAATGTATATAGCAAGTGTGAATGGTTCTAAAATAAATTACATCCCAACAAAAATGATAGGAAACACGTTTTCATGCAAGGTAAAAACCTTAGGTCAGTTCAAACTAGTAAAAGACGACGTTGCGCCTGTTGTAAAAATGACAAAAAGCATCCAAGATAAATGGATAACGAACCAAAAAACAATTGAAGTGAATGTTTCGGATGCCTTGTCTGGAGTTAAAACATACAATGGTTATATAAATGATAAGTGGGTATTGTTTGAATACGAATCCAAGTTAAACAAGCTGACGTATGAATTAAACGATGCCAATTTGTTGGAAGGTAAAAATAATTTGAAACTAATTGTAACCGATAATGTCGGAAATTCTACTATATTTGAATCTCAGTTTTTTCTCAGTATAAAAAAATAACATTTGAAGACACTACATAAAATAAGTTTCCTTTTTTTACTTTTTCTATCCCTGTCCGTTTTTGCACAAACAGCAAGAATTAAAGGGGTATTGATGGATGAAAAGAATCATGCTATTGATGGCGTTACAGTAAGCTATCAAAACAAATCTACCATTACAGACACAAGTGGTTTTTATATGTTGGTAGTACCCGCAAATCAAAAAGTAACTTTGGTATTTACGCATGTTTCATTAGGAAGAATTACAGCTTCTTTTTTGTTAAAACCCAATGAAGACTTCGAATACAACCCAGTAATGCTGACCAATTCACAGCAACTAGAAGATGTTGTGATTACAACAAACAAAAGAAGGGTGCAGGGCATCATCAGTATTGATCCCGAGGTGATACGCACCATTCCAGGAGCCAATGCCGGGGTTGAAAACATTCTGAAAACATTCGGAAGTGTAAATAACAACAACGAAATGAGTTCGGGTTACAATGTGCGCGGAGGAAATTATGATGAAAACCTTGTTTATGTAAATGAAATTGAAGTATATCGGCCGTTTTTAGTTCGTTCAGGACAACAAGAAGGGTTGAGTTTTACAAACACCGATTTGGTTCAAAAAGTAGATTTTTCTGCCGGTGGTTTTCAATCAAAATACGGAGATAAAATTTCTTCTGTTTTAGATATCTCTTACAGAAAACCTACCCGTTTTGGATTAGCTGCTCAAGCCAGTTTTTTGGGAGGGAGTCTCGCTCTTGAAGGGGTTTCAAAAAACCAAAAATGGAGTTATTTGACAGGTGTTCGTTACAGAGACAATTCGCTTTTAGTCAATAGTCAAGAAACTCAAACCAATTTCAAACCTTCCTTTGCCGATATTCAAACGTCCATTGTTTTTAATTCATCCACGAAATGGCAATGGAACTTTTTAGGAAATATTTCTCAAAACAGTTACAACTATCAGCCGTTGACACGTCAAACTAATTTCGGTACCATTGACGAACCAATTGCGCTTCAAATTTTTTATGAAGGACAAGAAAAAGACCAATACCGAACTTATTTTGGAGCCCTTAAATCTACCTATGTAGCGAGTGAAAAAGCAAACTACAGGGCGATTCTTTCGGCATACCACACACAAGAACAAGAACACTACGATATCGAAGGGGCTTATTATTTGGGTGAAGTTGATTCCAATATTGGTTCGGAAACATTTGGAAACATTACGTTTAATAGAGCCGTAGGATCTCAACTGAATCATGCACGAAATGATCTTGATGCTTTTATTGTCAATGTTGAAGTGAAAGGAAATCATACCACAAAGAAGAAAAACCAACTGGATTGGGGCGTAAAATATACCCGAGAAAGTATCAGAGATCGAATTGTAGAATGGGAGGTGATTGATTCAGCAGGTTTTTCATTAAACGATCCTTCGCTTGATGTGCCGGTCAATGATCAGCCTTACCAACCTTATGTTGGCCCATTGGTTCCTTTTAACAATGTACGAGCGACTAATTTCATTACGATTGATCGTTTTTCTGGATTTGCTCAATGGAGCGGAAAAACTACTTTGGGTCAAAATCAATTGTGGTTCAACGCAGGTGCTAGAGCGCATAGTTGGCAAGTTATGGGAGATGCTTTTTCTAATGGAACACGACAAACTGTTATAAGTCCGAGAATGCAATTAAGTCTTAAGCCAAATTGGGACAAAGACATGATTTTTAGATTCTCAACGGGGTTTTACTACCAACCTCCTTTTTATAGAGAACTTCGTGACGTGAATGGAGTGGTTCAGCCCAACGTAAAAGCACAAAAATCAATTCATTTTGTACTGAGTAATGATTATAATTTCAAGCTTTGGAATCGCCCGTTTAAATTGGTTTCTGAAGTGTATTATAAAAACATGACCGATATCAATACGTACACCCTAGAAAACGTTCGTATTCGTTATAGAGCCAATAATGATGCGGTGGCATATGCTTACGGGTTTGATTGTAGGTTAAATGGTGAATTTGTACCTGGAACTGAATCTTGGTTTAGCTTTGGTTTTATGAAAACACAGGAAAATCAAAATGGGAAGGGTTATGTTGATCGTCCAACCGATCAGCGATTAAAATTCGGAATTTTGTTTCAAGATTACATGCCCAATATTCCGAGTGTCAAAATTTATTTGAATTTAGTTTATAATACGGGCTTGCCTGGAGGTTCTCCTTCTTATGCAGATGTTTATCAATACCAAAACAGACTTCGTGATTACCGACGAGCAGATGTTGGATTTTCATATGTTTTTACCGAAAAAAATAATGAAAGACCCAACGGACATTGGCTGAAAAAATTCAAAGAACTTTCTTTAGGGTTTGAAATTTTTAATATGTTCAACAATCAAAATGCAATTACCAATACGTGGGTTCGCGATGTGTATACCAAAAATCAATACGGAGTGCCCAATTATTTGACGCAACGCGTTTTTAATTTAAAATTATCAATGAGGTTGTAATTTTTTTGTAAATTTGATTAAAATAGTACGATTATGTCAAAATTCATTCAGCTTTTCGTTTTGTTGCTTTTGGTGGCAAGTTGTAAAAAAGAAGAGGTAGTAACCCCAAAAGTGCGTTACGAAAACACTTCTAAATCCGAACCAAAAAATGAAGTGGTTGCTACAGAACTTTTAATTGCTGATTTACCCATCCATTTTGCCGATACTTCGACTTTATTATTTCCTGTGGGCAATGTTGTTCCATCTCAAAGAGGATCACAAAGTTTTACCATTTCAAATAATAGCGACTTTCAAATTACGGGATATTTGAAAAACATGCACTTTCAAGATATAAAATCAGACTCAATTATTCCCCTTACCGACCAGTCGATTTTAATTGAAACAGCTACTTATTTAAAGTCCATTGCAGATAAGCACAAGAAAAAATTGATGGTGTATACATTGGCTGATGCCGATACAAATAAGGACCAAAAAGTTGATGAAAATGACATCCAGTCTCTTTATATTAGTCAATTAACAGGAAAAAAATTCACTAAAATTTCTGCAGATTTTAACGAATTGATCGATTGGAAAGTGATTGATGCCAACGCACGTTTGTATTATAAAACCATTGAAGATACGGACAAAAATGGGCAACTGGATCAAAACGATCAAGTACAATATTACTATGTGGATTTGCTTAAAGAGGATTGGAAATCAATTGCTTATTTTCCATTAAAGAAGTAACTATATCAAAATATCGCTTTCTAAATCTGATTTTTCTATTTCAAAATCAAAGCCCAATTTAGAAACCAATTCGATCACCAATTTTTTGTACCAGTTTTCTGATTTGGGGTGGATGTAGATTTTTTCAATCAGTTGTTTGATGTCTACATCAATTTTCATCCCTTCATTGATGGTGATGTTTTTATCAGATAAATCAGAAATTATTCTCACTTCACGTTCGTACTGGAAGCTCTTTCGCTTGAATAAAAACGGGAAAAAACTATCGTCAAAAGGAATGTGTTCTTTTTTATAATCGATGTAATTTACCTCACCAATATATTGTTTGAAATGGGTCTCCAATTCCAATGATTTTTGAAGTCGATTGACCGTCGATTGGATGGCCAAACCTTCGCTGTTTTGAGTGAATATCTGCCACATGGCAAACGATTCGTATTCGTTGATGTGCCAACTACTAATCACTACCTTTTCTCTTTTAGATTTGTAATAGTCTAAAAACTCAGGGTTGTTTTCAGATAGCTTTTTTATTTCTTCAAATGTAGGTTCGCTGAAAGTGCCTTCGTATTGATCTTCAAATTTATCAGATCGTGACATAAAGAGTTTTTGCGACAGGAGTAAATCCAAAAATTTTGACAAATCCAAGTATTTCCAAACTACGGTGTTCGGATCAGATGGAAGTGAACTATTTGGATTTTCGCAGTACATTAGGATTCAAAGCTTTGCATTAATACGAGTTTGGAATACATTCCGTTCCTTGCTAATAATTCATCATGCGTTCCTTGCTCTACGATTTTTCCTTTTTGCATGACCACAATTTTATCTGCCTTTTGAATGGTAGATAGGCGGTGCGCAATGACAATGGAAGTTCTGTTTTGCATCATGTTTTCTAACGCCACTTGTACAAATTTTTCGCTTTCGGTATCGAGTGCTGAAGTAGCTTCGTCCAAAATCATGATTGGCGGATTTTTCAAAACGGCACGGGCTATCGAAAGACGTTGTTTTTGACCGCCTGATAATTTATTTCCACTATCGCCAATGTTGGTATGAATGCCATTTGGTAAATCTTGGACAAATTCATACGCATTTGCAATTTTAAGTGCCTCAATGATTTCTTCGTCGGTAGCGTTGTTTTTGCCTAATGCAATATTCGCTTTGATGGTGTCATTAAAGAGGATTGAATCTTGTGTTACCAATCCGATCATGTCACGAAGTGAATGTAATTTTATGTTTTTTATGTCGGTGTTGTCAATTGTAATTTGTCCTTCATTGACATCGTAAAAACGAGTCAGCAAATTGGCAATGGTACTTTTACCACTTCCGGATTGTCCCACTAATGCAACTGTTTGACCTTTTTTAACTTGTAGCGAAAAGGCATTCAGAACATTTTCACTTTCATATCTAAAATTGATATTCGAAAGTTCAATTGAAGTGTCAAATGATGACTTTTCAATAGCGTTTTCAGTATCGGCAATTTCATTTTCTACTTCCAATACTTCAAAGACACGTTGTGCTGCCGCCATACCGGTTTTTACACTGTATGAGGCTTTAGATATTGATTTGGCAGGCGTTAGAATGTTATACGCAAGTCCCATATACGCAATAAAATCAGATCCTTTTAATACTTTTTCTACCAAAACCAAACTTCCTCCGTACCATAACAATACAGCAATGATGAT
This sequence comes from Flavobacterium sp., assembly GCA_017984835.1. Taxonomy (GTDB): domain Bacteria; phylum Bacteroidota; class Bacteroidia; order Flavobacteriales; family Flavobacteriaceae; genus Flavobacterium. The sequence goes on from JAGNYR010000015.1 coordinate 22,653, forward strand.
GATTCCCATGAACTCGCTTAACGGAGAGGCTAGATTGTTTTTCATTCCAATACTATCCGAAAATTGTTTCATTCTGTTGACAGAGCCGTTGAACTTTTCTTTAAACTTGGATTCTGCATTATAACTTTTTACGATTTTTAGGCCGCTTAAAGATTCCTCCACAATTGAGATTAAGTACCCTCCTTCAAATTGAAGTTTTTCTGATTTTGCTTTTAATGACTTTCCTATTTTTGAAATAATAAATCCAGAGATAGGTATGAAAACAAATACAAACAAGGTAAGTTTTGTACTAATATAAAGCATGACGCCAATTGTGAAAACAATAGTCATTGGTTCCTTAACAATCAGTTCAAGAATTGCGAAAAAGGAGTTTTGAACTTCATTTACATCTCCAAGCATACGTGCCATGACATCTCCTTTTCTTTTTTCTGAATAGTAAGAAACGGGTAGTTCGATGATTTTATCGTACATTTTGTTTCGCAAATCTTTCAGTACCCCATTTTTTAACACGGTTAAGTGGTTGGAAGCTAAATAATTGAATAGATTTTTAAATAGAAAGGTTGTAATTACAATAGCGACTACTAATAATAAAGAATATTGTGCTCCGTAATTTTTTGATAAATCGGATATGTAATAATACAAATACTCTTTTCCAAAGCTACTGATGTCTGTTATGTCGGTATATACCGGTTTTTCTGCTACTTTTTTGGCATGATCAAAAAGCACATCCATCATTGGGATGAGTGCTACAAATGAAAGCGTACTAAATAAAGCGTACAAGATATTGAACACAACATTCCAAACAACATTGGTTTTGTAAGGCTGTATAAAAGGGATTATTTTTTTTAGATTATGGTCCATTTACTTCAACTGCATTGCTGCGATAATGTTGTTAATTTTTTGATCTAATTCAGCTTCTACTTCTTTGAAATCTTCCACACGGTCAAGGGGAGCGTTTACACTGAAATAGAATTTTATTTTTGGTTCGGTTCCGCTTGGTCGAGCACAAATTTTAGATCCGTCTTCCAAATAGTATATCAATACATTCGATTTTGGAATGGAAATAGGCTCAATTTCATGGGTAAATCTATTCGATGATGTAGAATTTTGATAATCATCAATACAAACCACGCGTTGTCCGTTGATTTCTTCTACAGGATTTTCTCTTAAATTAACCATCATTTGATTGATTTCAACTAAACCGTCTATACCTTTTTTGGTTAACGAAATGAGGTGCTCTTTGTAACAACCAAAATCAACATATAAATGTAATAATTCCTGGTACAACGAACTTCCTGACGCTTTTGCCAAAGCTGCAATTTCGCAGACTAAAAGGGATGCGCCTACGGCATCTTTGTCTCTTACCGCATCGCCTACCATAAACCCGAAACTTTCCTCACCACCCCCAATAAATGTTTGGTTAGGGAAATCCTTAATCATTTTGGCAATCCATTTGAAACCGGTCAAGCCAACTTTGCATTCTACGCCATAAGCCGATGCCAATTCAAGCATCATGGGTGTTGAAACGATAGTAGATCCAATGAATTCAGTTCCTTTTAATTTGTGGGCACGTTTCCATTGTTCTAAAAGAAAAGCAGTCATGATGATCATGGTTTGGTTTCCATTTAGAAGGGTCATTTTTCCGTCGGTATCCCGAACGGCAACGCCTAATCTGTCAGAATCGGGGTCGGTTCCAATTACGATGTCGGCTTCAGTAGCTTCAGCTAATTCCATGGCCATTTTTAATGCTTCAGGCTCTTCAGGATTAGGAGATTTAACAGTAGGAAAATTACCGTTAGGTTCAGCTTGTTCTTTTACAATATTGAGTTGTGTATATCCAGCTTGTTCTAATACAGTAGGAATCGATTTGATCGAAGTTCCATGTAAGGAAGTATATACAATTTTTAAGTTTTCTTTGGCAGATTTTGGTGTGTTAAAACTTGCGTTTTCAAGCGTCGATTGATGGAACGCGTTGTCCACCTCTTCGTCGATGTATTCTATAAATTCAGGATTAGCTTCAAATTTGATTTCATCATAATTCAATGCTTCAATCAAGTGGATGATCTCACCATCTTGAGGGGGAACTAATTGTCCTCCATCTTGCCAATAGACTTTGTAACCGTTGTATTCAGGTGGATTGTGGGAAGCGGTTAAAACGATGCCTGCATGGCAATGTAAATGTTTTACAGTAAATGATAATTCGGGAGTAGTTCTCATTTCTGAAAACAAAAAAACCTGGATTCCATTGGCAGAAAACACATCTGCAACGACCTTTGCTAAGGTGTCGCTGTTGTTTCGGCAATCGTATGCAATAGCAACACGTAATGCTTCACCAGGAAAGACTTTTTTTAAGTAATTGGACAAGCCTTGGGTGTTTTTTCCTAAGGTGTATTTGTTGATTCGGTTTGTTCCAACGCCCATTACGCCTCGCATACCGCCCGTTCCGAATTCTAAATTTTTATAAAAACTTTCTTCCAACTCTTTTGGAGCGGAGGTCATCATTTCTTTTATCGCATTTTGAGTTTCTTCGTCAAAACACGGCGAAAGCCATTCGTTTACTTTATCTAAAATAGGTTGTTTAATTTCCATTTTTATTATTTGGTATACCCAATCTTTTTTCGTTCTTCTTGTATTTGACGGTTTTGTTTGGAATCCATCAAATGATTCAATGCTTTGTAAATGTCAGGAAATTGCTGTTCAATTTCGGTTACTCTTTTCGTGAGTTCTTCATACGTGAGTGCAAATTTTCTGAGCGAAACAAAACTTCGCATGATGGCAATATTTATTTCAATTGCCTTTTCATTGTTCAATACGCTCGAAAGCATGGCAACACCTTGTTCTGTAAAAGCGAAAGGTAAATATTTTGAGTGTTGACCTCTACCACTTTTTAGGATCACAATTTGTGATCTTATAGAATTCCATTCGTCTTTAGTCAATTCAAACATAAAGTCCTCAGGGAATCGATGGCTATTTCGTCGAACAGCTTGTTTCAAAGTTCTCGTTTCGGTATTGTACAAGGTGGCTAAATCAAAATCGAGCAATACTTTGTGGCCTCTGATTTCGATGATTTTTTGGCTGATAATTTCGGATTTTGGCATACATATTTTGGCATATAGTTATATTTCATGGGCTATTTTATAGCGTTCTTCGTTGTTTTTAGTGCGTAATATTATTTCTCCTAAAAATCCAGCTAAAAACAATTGCGATCCAATAACCATGGAAGTAAGCGCTATATAAAATAGGGGATTGTCAGTGACTAATACGGTATGATAACCGGCGTACAAGCGAAACAATTTGATTCCGATTATCGATCCAGTTGAAATAAAACCTAAAATAAACATCAACACACCAGCAGCTCCAAAGAAGTGCATTGGGCGTTTTCCGTAACGAGATAAAAACCAAATGGTAATTAAATCCAGAAATCCGTTAATGAAACGGCTCATGCCAAATTTTGATTCACCGTATTTTCTAGCTTGATGGATGACCACTTTTTCGCCAATTTTGCCAAAACCTGCATTTTTAGCTAAAACAGGTATGTAGCGATGCATTTCACCCGAAACTTCAACGTTTTTAATAACAATGTTTTTGTATGCTTTCAATCCGCAATTAAAATCATTTAAATAGACGCCCGAAGTTTTTCGAGCCGCCCAATTAAACAATTTAGACGGTATGTTTTTAGCAACTACCGAGTCGTATCTTTTTTTCTTCCAACCCGAAACCAAATCATAATTTTGTTTTGTAATCATCTCAAGTAAACCTGGGATTTCATCAGGGCTGTCTTGTAAATCAGCATCCATAGTAATCACTACATCACCCTTAGCTCTTGCAAAACCAGCGTGCAATGCCTGGGATTTTCCATAATTTCTTAAGAAACGAATGCCTTTTACATTCGGGTTTTCCGATTGTAATTTTTCAATAACTTCCCAAGAAGCATCGGTACTTCCATCGTCAATGAACAGGATTTCATACGAGTATTGATGTGCTTGCATCACACGCACAATCCATGCATGCAATTCGGGTAACGATTCTTGTTCGTTTAATAAAGGGATGATGATGGATAAGTTCATTTATATATTAAAAGCTTTGATTAGCATCTTTTTTTACGATTGCACCAACAATTAAAGAATGAATTAAGTAAATAAAACAATTCATCACAATACTAAGAGGAACAGTTACGTAGGGATTCATCATTTTTTGCATAATGGATAAAGACATATCCAATTCTTCTTTAGTGATAGAAGGTCTTTCTTTGATGGTGATTGACATTATTTTCTCTATTAATTCCGGAACAAATTCTGGAAAAATAAGGGTAAATACGAAATAAAATATTCCATATACAACACTTGAGATCAAACCAATGGTTACTCCTGTTTTAAGGCACTGGCCAAATGAAATAAATCCTTCGTTGATTTTATTTTTATAATGATTACAAGCTATGTAAGTGAAAATAAATGGAAGAATCAATAAGTTGGCAATATTCATCACGATACCAAAAGTTTTATTGGTTTGCGGATCAATGTTTAATATGTAGCCAATAACAAATTCAAAAATTGTAATTACTCCTAATAGTAGGCCATACTGAGTAGCCGATTTAGCAATGGTAGTTTTGTTTTCCATAATTTTGTTGATAGAAATTAATAATCTACAAATATAGCAATTCTAGAAATACGGAGTGCTATATTTTTTTTGATGAGCAATTGAAAAAAAATCAAACTTATTATTTGAAATTTGAAATAATAGTTTACTTTTGCAAACTGAAATTAAAATAATAGTAATAAAAAGCTGTAACAAGTCGATACCTTTTTAATTAAAAGCATCAAGATACGTTACTTCATAACAAATAAAGATTTACACAATGAAACAAGGAATTCACCCAGAAAATTACAGATTAGTTGCATTCAAAGACATGTCAAATGACGACGTTTTTATCACTAAATCAACAGTAGAAACAAAAGAAACGATTACTCACGAAGGAGTTGAATATCCAGTTTTTAAAATGGAGATCTCTAGAACATCTCACCCATTTTACACAGGTAAATCTAAACTTATTGATACGGCAGGTCGTATTGACAAGTTCAAAACTAAATATGCTAAACACGGTAAATAATCGTTTTAAGTGTTCAAATAAAAAAAACCTTCCCATTCGGAAGGTTTTTTTATGTCTTAAACTTTCGTAACTTTGAAATCTAAATGCACAGACAGTGATCCATTGTCTTTTCAATTAAAAAAAAATGAACTACATACTTTTTGACGGAACGGTTAGAGCTGCTTTGTTGCCGTTTACTTTTACGAGACCTGTTGCCGATATTCGAATTGGAATTTTAACCATTAGAGAAAAATGGGAAATCCAACTAGGTACTACTACCACCACGTTGACCGAGGAATACCTTTCAGAGAAATACCCTATGGTTGAGATGGAAGAAAATGTAATGATCAATGCAGCATTTGTCCCAAATAGCGAATTGGTGTTTTTAGTTCAAAATTTGAAAGCCAATCAAGCTCTTTTTGCAGGGGATGAGGTAGTTGCCTTTTATACCCAAGATACGCAAGAAGAAATTAATTTTGATACCTATGAAATAATTGACATTGATTGTTCTTGCATTAAAATAGAGCATACCTGGGATATTTTTTCAAAAAATGATCAGGCCATCCGAGAAGATTATACTTTGCTTACTTCAGATAGAAAGTCACAACCCATCCCTAAATCAGTGAATGTGATCGCTCCAGAACATGTTTTTATTGAGGAAGGAGCAAAATTGGAATTTGTTACCTTGAATGCATCTACGGGTCCAATTTATATTGGTAAAAACGCCGAGATTATGGAAGGTTCTGTCATTAGAGGGCCTTTTGCATTGTGTGAAGAAGCTCAAGTTAAGTTAGCAACAAAGGTGTATGGCGCTACTACGGTGGGTCCGCACTGCCGAATCGGAGGTGAAGTGAATAATTCCGTTCTTTTTGGTTATTCCAACAAAGGGCATGATGGGTTTTTAGGAAATTCTGTGCTTGGAGAATGGTGTAATATTGGAGCTGATAGCAATAATTCCAATTTAAAGAACAACTACGAAGAAGTGAAATTGTGGAGTTATGAAACGGAGAATTTTGCCAAAACAGGTTTGCAATTCTGCGGTTTAATGATGGGAGATCATAGTAAATGTGGGATCAACACGATGTTCAATACAGGAACTGTGGTAGGAGTGAGTGCAAATATTTTTGGAAGCGGATTTCCAAGAAATTTTGTACCTAGCTTTTCTTGGGGAGGAGCCAGCGGTTTCACTACTTATCTTACCAAGAAAGCATTTGAAGTGGCAAAAGTGGTCATGTCCCGTCGTCATGTAGCATTCACCGAACAAGACGCTCAAATTCTAGAACACGTTTTTGAAGAAACCAAAAAGTGGAGGAATTTCTAATTTTATCAATGGACGAATTAACTGATTTATCAATTCGTATATCGTTGCATTGATTCATTGTTCCCTTTTAATAAAATCCCTATCTTTGTGCACTCAATTTTTTGACAACGATTTCATTAATTGAGAAATGCCATGGAAAACAATAAAAAAGTAGCCTTCTATACTTTAGGCTGTAAATTGAACTTCTCTGAAACATCGACCATTGCGCGCGATTTTCAAAACGAAGGATTTGAACGAGTTGATTTTGAAGAATCAGCCGATATGTATGTCATCAACACCTGTTCTGTTACCGACAATGCCGACAAACAATTTAAACAAATTGTAAAAAAAGCCTTGAAAAATAACCCGCATGCTTTTATTGCAGCGGTAGGTTGCTATGCACAGTTAAAACCAGAAGAATTGGCCAATGTAGAAGGTGTCGACTTGGTTCTAGGTGCTACAGAAAAATTCAAAATCACCGATTACATCAACGACTTGACTAAAAACCAGATTGGAGAAGTTCATTCTTGCGAAATAGAAGAAGCCGATTTTTATGTGGGTAGTTACTCAATTGGCGATAGAACACGAGCGTTTCTTAAAGTCCAAGATGGTTGTGATTATAAATGTACGTATTGTACCATTCCCTTGGCAAGAGGTATTTCTAGAAGTGATGCCCTCGAAAATGTTTTAAAAAATGCCTACGAAATTTCGAAACAAAACATCAAAGAAATTGTACTTACCGGTGTCAATATTGGTGATTATGGTAAAGGAGAATTTGGGAACAAAAAGCACGAGCACACATTTCTAGATTTGGTTCAGGCCCTAGACAAGGTAGAAGGAGTAGAGCGTTTGCGTATTTCGTCTATCGAACCCAATTTGTTGAAAAACGAAACCATTCATTTTGTAGCGCAAAGCCGCACATTTGTTCCTCATTTTCATATTCCGCTTCAAAGTGGAAGCAATGATATTCTCAAAAAAATGAAACGCCGTTACCTTCGTGAAGTCTATACAGATCGCGTAGAAAACATTCGTCAAGTCATGCCGCATGCTTGTATTGGAGTGGATGTAATTGTTGGGTTTCCGGGTGAAACCGACGAGCATTTCTTGGAAACCTATCATTTCTTGAACGACCTCGATATTTCTTATTTGCATGTTTTTACCTATTCAGAAAGAGACAATACAGAAGCCATTGCCCTAGAGGGAGTCGTGCCTGCCAATGTTCGTGCCAAGCGTAGTAAAATGTTACGCGGTTTATCGGTAAAAAAACGTCGTGCTTTTTATGAAAGCCAGATAGGTACGATTCGAAAAGTGCTTTTTGAAACCGAGAACAAAGAAGGTTATATTCACGGCTTTACCGAAAACTACGTGAAAGTTAAAACTCCCTGGAATCCCGAATTGAGTAATACCTTGCATCAAGTGCAGCTTACAAATATTGACGATGACGGAAGTGTTCGAATCCAGTTATTGGATTAAAGAGCTCACACTCTAATTACATCATCCGATTTTTGGGTTACTATAATTTTATTCCTGGTGGAAGCAAATCATGGTAGGTCTTATTTTTTCTGAAAAATGCAGCGATTTTGGGTAAAATTGGGACCACTTTAAGTTTGCGTTCGTAAGCGATTTCCATGATGTTTTTTAGCAACTCGTTGATGAAGTCTTCATCCGAAAAACCATCAGGTAGGTTCAGACGCGTTAAAAATATTTTCTTTTCTTGAAAGGAATATTCTACAGAAATTAGTTTGTCATCAACCAAAGTTTCAAATTGTCTCGAAAAAGTATTGTCTCTAATTTCCATGGTGCTTAAAAAAATAACGATAACTTTTATCTCAAGTCGAGTAAAAGAATTAATTTTATGCAAAATTCGGAATAATTAATGAATAACCACCCGAATTGCAACTAAAAAATGTCTAAAATCCATGTTTATTTCATGCCTGGCCTTGCGGCAAGCTCTGCTATTTTTGAAAAAATAGAATTACCAGAAGCTATTTTTGAAATGCATCTTTTAGAATGGATACTCCCGGTAGCAAACGAATCCATCCAAAGCTATGCAAAACGAATGGCGCAATTGGTTCATCACCAAGAGGTTGTTTTGGTTGGGGTGTCTTTTGGAGGTATTTTGGTGCAAGAAATGGCCGCTTTTTTACAAGTAAAAAAAGTGATTATTATTTCGAGTGTCAAATCAAGTGAGGAACTTCCTATGAGAATGAAGTTTGCAAAAGCAACCAAAATTTATAAGTTAATTCCAACCCGATTGTTGAAAAATGTAAATTTTTTGCTCAAATTTGCATTCGGAACCCAACTCAAAAACCGATTGGAACTCTACCAACGATTTGTTTATATGAATGATGTGAGGTACTTAAATTGGGCGATTGAACAAGTTATTTGTTGGGATAGAAAACAAATTGATCCAAAGGTCGTTCATATACATGGAGATGCAGATGCGATTTTCCCAATAAAGTACATCAAGAATGCTGTTTGTGTATCGAAGGGAACCCATTTAATGATCATCAATCGACACAAATGGTTCAATGAATTTTTGCCGAATCTAATTGTAAAATAAATCAGACATACCTTCTGAAAATAATTAAAACACACCCAATGAAAAGAACTTATTTATATTATTTCGCTTTTGCACTCATTTCAGTTAGTGGAATGTTCATTTTTGCTACGACAGTTGCAGATAAAGAAAAACAATTGCACGAAGGAACTTCCCAGTATTTTCCGTTGGAGGTTGATTTTGCGGGCGAAAAAACACCTTTGCAAATTTCAGATGTAAAAGAGCGCTTCGATCGCGAGTTGTTGGTCAATGCCAACTTGCATTCTTCTACTTTGTTAATCATAAAAAGAGCCAATAGAGCTTTTCCTGTAATCGAACCGATATTAGCTCAATATGGTGTGCCAGATGATTTTAAATACCTAGCAGTCATCGAAAGTGCTTTGGTTAATGCTGTGTCTCCATCGGGCGCAAAAGGAGTTTGGCAATTTATGCCCGAAACAGCGAAAGAGAAAGGAATGGAAGTTAATGATTTTGTAGACGAAAGATACCATTTGGTAAAATCGACCGAAGCAGCTTGTAAATACTTATTGGCAGCCAAACAAAAATTTGGATCTTGGACCTTGGCTGCAGCTTCATACAATGGCGGCATGAATGGAGTTGGAAAAAAAATGGAAGAACAAAAAGTGAGTAATTACTACGATTTGTTATTAACCGATGAAACCTCTCGGTATGTGTTCAGAATTTTAGCTCTCAAAGAAATCATGAAATCTCCAGAAAAATTTGGCTTCAATGTGTTCAGTCATGAATTGTATTCATTATTGCCAACCAAAACAATTGTAGTCGATTCTACCATTACCGATTTGGCTGCGTTTGCAAAAGATCAAGGAATCAATTATAAAATATTGAAACTGCATAACCCTTGGATGCGCGATAAAAAGTTGACAAATACCACCAAAAAGAGATACGAAATTGAAATTCCAACTTCGGGTTATTAAAAAATAGCATTCACTTTTAAAACGGGATAAAACAAAAAAGCCAAACTTGATCAAGTTTGGCTTTTTTGTATGATACATAATGAAAAGGGCTTACATTTTTTTCATTTGATTTTTCATCATCACAATTTGGTCCTTTAACATCCCTTGTTTGTCAAGTTTTTTAACTTCACTGATGAGGTTGGTTGCTTCTAGCTTTCTTCTTCTAGACATTGCAATACCGGCCAGGTTCAATTTGGCAACAGCCAAGTCCATGTCCATGCTCAATCCCAATTGAATGGCTTTCTTGAAATATTTTTCGGCTTGCATTAAGTTGGTTTGAGACAACATCAATCCGTGTAGGTAGTTGTAATATCCTTGTTGTTTGGTTACTAATGCGGCTTCTGGATTAGTGATTTTATCCAACCATTTTTGAGCTCCTGGAAAGTTTTGTTTACGTAATTGTAAAAAAGCGAGTAAAATGAACTCATTTTTATAATATAGAAAAATCGGAAGGATCATTAATAATAGAAGAAAAATACCATTTCCAATATTATCTTCAGTAAATTGCCATACGGCTGTAGCCAAGATGATGACCGCTAAAACAAGCTTGATATTTTTATGAAACATAATTAATTTATTTAAGCGACAAAGGTAAGAAAGTTTTTCAAAATATTTTTTATAAAACCACTTGCCAGAAAAAAAAAGGTTTGTATATTTGCACTCGGTTTAAAAATCACATGAGTGCTTTTATTCCTGTAAACAAAATTATCATCATTTTTAAAGATACATCGCAATGAGCAAAAGAACCTTTCAACCATCGAAAAGAAAAAGAAGAAATAAACACGGATTTATGGACAGAATGTCTTCACCTAATGGAAGAAAAGTACTTGCGCGTCGTAGAGCGAAAGGAAGACATAAATTGACTGTTTCTTCTGAACCAAGACACAAAAAATAATGATTAGCAATAATCAAAATATAGCCGTTACTATTTTTTAGTAACGGCTTTTTTTTAAACTTGTTTATAAATTTTAATAATTTTTTGAAGCTTTTTCCTGCTGTTCGTTACAATCTTTCTACTTTTATGGCTTCGTGCCTCAGCATAAAAAGAAAGGATTTTCACTGCCATCAGGGCTAGGGTTTCGGTAAATAACAGAAGATAGCGGCTCACAAGCCATTACAAATAAATACATAACTACAACAACACCATACAATGCCAAAAGACAACTCCATTAAATCGGTTTTAATTATAGGTTCGGGACCCATCGTAATCGGACAAGCGTGCGAATTTGATTATGCAGGTTCTCAATCGGCTCGTTCCATTCGCGAAGAAGGAATCGAAGTAATCTTGATCAATTCCAATCCGGCGACCATCATGACCGATCCGTCGATGGCAGATCACGTGTATCTTTTGCCTTTAACCACCAAGTCCATCATCCAAATTTTAAAAGAACACCCACAAATTGATGCGGTATTGCCTACCATGGGAGGTCAAACAGCCTTGAACCTGTGTTTGGAAGCCGACGAAAAAGGAATCTGGAAAGATTTTGGTGTAAAATTAATTGGTGTGGACATCAATGCCATCAATATTACAGAAGACAGAGAGCAGTTCAAACAATTGCTTGAAAAAATAAATGTGCCTACAGCACCAGCAAAAACGGCTACGTCGTTTCTTAAAGGAAAAGAAATAGCGCAAGAATTTGGATTCCCATTGGTGATTCGTCCTTCTTTTACTTTAGGAGGTACCGGAGCAGCTTTTGTGCACACCAAAGAAGAATTTGACGAAAAACTAACCTACGGATTGGAAATGTCTCCCATCCACGAAGTACTTATTGACAAGGCTTTACTAGGTTGGAAAGAATACGAATTGGAGCTTTTGCGCGACAAAAACGACAATGTGGTAATCATCTGTTCAATCGAAAACATGGACCCAATGGGAATCCATACCGGCGATTCGATCACGGTGGCTCCCGCAATGACGTTGTCTGACACGACTTTCCAAAAAATGCGTGACATGGCCATCTTGATGATGCGTTCTATCGGAAACTTTGCCGGTGGATGTAACGTACAATTTGCTGTTTCGCCCGACGAAAAAGAAGATATTGTTGCGATTGAAATCAATCCGCGTGTATCAAGATCCTCTGCATTGGCTTCCAAAGCAACCGGTTATCCAATTGCCAAAATTGCTTCAAAACTAGCTTTAGGTTATCATTTGGATGAACTTCAAAACCAAATTACAAAATCTACATCAGCGCTTTTTGAGCCAACATTGGATTATGTAATCGTGAAGATCCCACGTTGGAATTTTGACAAATTTGAAGGAGCTGACAGAACTTTGGGACTTCAAATGAAATCGGTAGGAGAGGTAATGGGAATTGGTCGTTCGTTTCAAGAAGCACTTCACAAAGCAACCCAATCGTTAGAAATTAAACGCAACGGATTGGGAGCCGACGGAAAAGGATATAAAAATTACGAGCAAATCATCGAGAAATTGACCCATGCAAGTTGGGACCGTGTTTTTGTTATTTACGATGCCATTGCGATGGGAATTCCATTGAGCCGTATTCATGAAATTACCCGAATTGACATGTGGTTTTTAAAGCAATACGAAGAATTATATACCCTTGAGAAAGAAATTTCAAATTATAAAGTAGACTCTTTACCTAAACAATTGTTGCTAGAAGCCAAACAAAAAGGTTTTGCCGA